>NZ_JBNGDN010000056.1:0-13299 GCF_049975065.1 Hydrogenovibrio sp. | reverse complement strand
CTGGTCGGTTTTGCGGTTTGGGTGGTTACAGCGCTTTGGTGAAACTGAACGCACCGCGAATCTGACCTTTGGAATAGCCCACGGCCTGATCGTCCGGGTAGTATTCACTGATGGCTTGCTTAACCGCCGGTTTGACATCGGTTCCGTGGCAGTTCAAGCAGACCGCTGCTGTCGGGATGGCTTTCATATAACGGTATTGTTTTTCACCGTTCATAATAATAACTTGGGAAACTTCCATGCCTTTGATTGGTTTGCCTTCGGCCAGTTGAGCGTCAAAGCGTTCCAGAACGGTTTTTTCCCAAGCGTCTGGTGTGGCGGTTGCACCGCGTGGCTTCAGGCTGACACGATTGATTTTCCAGCCGCTTTTTTCAGACAGTTCTTTGGCAATGGCGGGCGCTTTGGTGTGGCACACTTCAATGGAGTTGACCGGACCGCCTTCTTTCATGCTTTTCATTAACGCGGGCTTTAATTGCCCCATGTACTCTTTGATTAAGCCCCGTGCTTCGGCTTCAGTGGGGGTGCCGTGGTTGCTGGCGTGCGCAGTGGTCACCAAACTGGTGGCGAGCAAGGTGCTGATGAGTGTTTTTTTCATTGAAATGTTCTCCTAGTGTGCTTGGATTTATAATTAATACCGTGATAGATTTTATTTATATCTGCCCCTGATGCAAGTTTTATTCCCAGCTATTTTTTTATGACAACCAATCAGTGTTTTCTATTGAAAATGCGGTAGATGAGGTCTGCTTTGCGATTGGGATGCCTTATAATCATGACTCTCAGTTGGAATACCTGTGTGGGCATTAGATGGATTGAAACGGCTTAGTGCTCCGTTTTAAGGTGCCCATTTGCTTCCTCTTGAATTCAAACCCTAATGATTGGAGTGTAACAAATCGACATGAGCGAGCAAAAAGCGCAAAGCCGGTTCAAAATGTTTTTATGGCCGTTGGTGATTCTGGTTGCGGCGATTGGGGTGTTTGTGTTGCTCACCCAGAGTAAACCGGAACAGCTTCCAGTGGAAGTGGAGCGCAAGGTTTGGCCGGTCAAGGTGATTGAGGTGCGCTCGCAAACTTTGTCGCCGATGGTGTCTTTGTACGGCACCGTGGAATCGCGCGATCGTGTGACGGTATCGGCACCCGTGACGGGGGTGGTGGCCACCTTGGCGGTGCGTGAAGGTCAGGCGTTTAATCAGGGGGATCTGTTGGTGGCGCTGGCGGATTCGGATATCGATTTGCCCTATCAGATCGCGCTCGCCGATGTGGCGGAAGCCGAAGCGGAAATTCGCATTCAGGAGCTGTTGTTTGAAGCGAATCAGGCACGGCTGAAGAAAGAAAAACACGTCTTGGTGCTGAAGCAGAATGATTTGAGACGTAATGAACAATTAATTAAAAAGGACTTGGCTTCGAAAACCACCGTGGAGCAGTCGAAAGAGGCGTTGGTGCGACAGGAATACACGGTCGTGGGTGCGGAGTTGTCGGTCGCGGAAAATAAGGCGAAGGTGGCTCAGTTGAAGGCGCGATTGGCGAAGGCGCGCGCGAATTTGGCGCAGGCGAAGGTAGACCGTGAACGCGGACGGGTGCAGGCACCTTACGATGGACGAGTGGCTTCCGTGTCGGTGGCCGAAGGGGATCGTGTCGCCACCAATTCACCGTTGCTGACCTATTATGGCTTGGGCAGCTTGGAGTTGCGTGCCAAAATCCCGGGCTTTGCATTGCCGTCGGTTGATAAGGCGTTGCAGGACGGGGTGCCTTTAACCGCGAGCTTGTCACTGGGTGACAATGAGTATGTGTTGCCGTTGCTGCGTTTGGCGGGGGAGGCCAGTGCCAGTGGTTTGGACGGTTTGTTCCAAATACCGGATGCCGTCAAAATTGCCAGGCCTGGTGATATGTGGCAAGTTCGGTTGCAGGGGCAGCCTTTGTCGGATGTGATGGCGGTGCCTTATTCCGCAATTTACGGTTCGGATCGCGTTTACATCGTTGAAGACGGTGCGATGAAAAGTGTTCGTGTGCAAAAGCTAGGGGATGTGGTGATGCGCGATGAAGCGGATCCGGCGGGGGGAACTTGGGCGATTATCCGTGCGGATTTGCCGCAGGGTGCTCAGGTGATTACCACCCATCTTCCAAATGCCATTAATGGCTTGAGTGTGGCGGTGGTGCCTTAAATGTCTCAAATAGTCGATCCTGAAAAGCACCCGGATGATTTTCCGGGGTATCATCCAAAACGCGATGTGTTTAAGTCCCACGGATTCATCGGGTTGTTCGCCCGTCACAAGGTAGCACCGAATTTGGTGATGTTTGTGATGATTCTGCTGGGCATCGTGGCGCTGTTGAAATTGAATGTGCAGTTTTTTCCTAATTTTGAGCTGGATTATGCCACGGTGCGTGTGGTGTGGCCGGGGGCGAATGCGGAAGATGTGGAAACCTCCATTACCGAGCCAATTGAACGGGTTGTGCGCAATGTCGATCAGCTGGAAGAGATGACGTCCACTTCGGCCTTGGGGGTGTCGTCGATCACTCTGAAGTTCAAGGAAGGCACCAATATGATCGAAGCGGTCGATCAGGTGAAACAGAAAGTGGATGAGTTGCGCAATCTGCCGCAGGATTCGGAAACGCCGGTCATCAGTCGGGTGATTCGCTATGAATCGGTGGCGCGGTTGTTGTTGATCAGTGAAAACGGTGATTTGAGTGAGTTGCGTCATCTGGCGCGAGAATACGAGCGTCAGCTTTTGGATGCGGGCATCGATAAAATCAACTATAGCGGCATGCCGGAAGAGGAAATGGCGGTGGAAGTGCCGCAGTCGGTTTTGCAGGATTATGGATTGACCTTGCAGGCGGTGTCCGATCAGTTGTCGGGGATGAGTCGCGATTATCCAGCCGGTTCGGTGGGGGACGATGACAGTGTGCGCGATTTGCGTGCCATAGAGCAGCGTCGTGATGCGCTGGCGTTTGCCGAGCTGCCATTGGTCGTATCGGAAACCGAAAACGTTCGTTTGGGCGATTTGGCGCAGCTGGAACGGCGCGTTAAGCGCAATGCGCCAGTGCTGTTGGTTGAGGGGCGTCCGGCGATTGAAATGAAGCTGCAGCGTGCCGAGTCGGGCGATACCTTGAAGTCGTCGCAGATCATGCAGGACTGGTTAAAACAGACGGAAGCGAATTTACCCAATGGCGTGCGTTTGCAGGTTTACGATGAAATCTGGTCGCTGGTCAATGAACGCATTATGTTGTTGGTCAATAACGGCGTCGGCGGCTTGATTTTGGTGGTGTTGATTCTGTATTTGTTTATGAATGGTCGGGTGGCTTTTTGGGTTGCGGTCGGCATTCCGGTGTCGTTTATGGCGACCTTGATGATTCTCTATCTGCTGGGCGGCAGCATTAATATGATCAGTTTGTTCGCCTTGATTATGGCGTTGGGAATCATTGTAGACGATGCCATTGTCGTCGGGGAAGATGCGCTGGCGCATTATGAAATGGGCGAGCCACCATTAGAAGCGGCGGAAGGTGGGGCGCATCGAATGTTGTCGCCGGTGATGGCGTCGTCCATTACCACCGCTGCGGCGTTTTTGCCGCTGATGCTGATCGGAGCCGAAGTCGGTAATATTCTGTTTGCGATTCCGTTGGTGATTATTGCGGTCATTTTCGCCTCCTTGCTGGAAAGTTTTGTGGTGTTGCCGGGGCACTTGCGTCATGCGTTTAAAAAGGTGAAGCCGCCAGCACCTGGGTCGCTTCGATATCGTTTGGACGGTGCGGTTGATCATTTTCGTCAGGTGCACTTCCGTCGTTTGACGCGTTGGGTACTGGCGCATCGCGCCATCACTTTGGCGACAACGCTTGGGCTGATGATTTTAGCCATTGGTTTGCTGGCAGGCGGGCGCATTGCGTTTGTGTTTTTCCCCTCGCCGGATTCAATACGCCTGTTTGCCGATGCCCGCTTTGTGGCCGGAACACCGCCAGATGTCACCGCAGACTATGTGGATCACCTGTATGAGGCGTTATTGGAGACCGAGGCGGAACTGGAGCCGGGTATTTTGCGAACCGCTGTTTTGCACCGCAATAAAACATACAGTGGTGAGAGTGGCGCGAACTTTGGCGGGATCAACATCGAGCTGGTGGAACCGGATGCGCGGGATACGCTGAATGCGGAATTCATTCGGATGTGGCAGGCAAAAGCGGGTGAAGTGCCAGGCCTGGATATTTTAACCATTGAAGCACCGCGCAACGGGCCGCCGGGCAGCGATGTCGAAGTGCGACTGTGGGGCGCTGCGCCGGAGGTGCTGAAGCAAGCCTCCTTGGATTTGCAGCAGGTTCTGTCCCAAATTCCGGGGGTGTCGGGCGTGAAGGATGATTTGCCTTACGGGCGCGATCAGTTGGTCTATGAACTGACCCCCCAAGGCAAAGCCCTTGGGTTTACCGTTGCGTCTTTAGGGCAGCAGTTATCGGCTGCGTTTTCCGGACGTTTGGCTCAAATTTACACGCTCGGAGAAGATGAAGTGGAAGTGCGGGTGCAGTTTCCGCGTGAAGATCAGGTGAAACTGGTCACTTTGGGTCAGATGCAGGTGCGTACACCGGATGGTGAAAGTGTGCCGTTAAGTGCAGTGGCCACCTGGCGTAATAAGCAGGGCTTTGATGCGGTGCGGCACGTGGATGGACGTCTTGCGATTACGGTGCAGGGTGAGGTGGATAAGGCGGTGAATAATGCCAATCGCATTCTGGCGCAGCTGCAGGCGTCCACTCTGGCGGAACTGACGGCGAACTATGGGGTAAGCTATTCGCTGGAAGGGCAAAATAAGAACCAGTCCAAAACCATGGGCGACATGAAAATCGGTTTGTTGATTGGATTGGCAACCATTTACATAGTGCTGGCTTGGGTGTTTGCGTCTTACGGCTGGCCATTGGTGGTGATGATGGCGATCCCGTTTGGTTTGATCGGCGCGATTTTCGGGCACTGGTTGCTGGGCATTGATATGACAATTTTATCGTTGTTTGGTTTCTTTGGTTTATCCGGGATAGTGGTAAACGATTCGATTATTTTGGTGAGTTTTTATAAACGTCTCCGAGAAGAAGGTATGGCGATTAATCAGGCGCTGGAAGAGGCTGTGGTTCAGCGTGTGCGCGCGGTATTTTTGACGTCTTTAACCACCATTGCCGGATTGACGCCGCTGTTGTTCGAAACCTCATTGCAGGCGCAGTTTTTGATTCCGATGGCGGCCTCCATTGCCTTTGGGTTGATGTTTTCAACCTTGTTGATTCTACTGGTGATTCCGGCGACTTTGTCGTTTTATGAGGAAGTGCACCAGCGGTTGAGCGGCGAGTGGAAAGCCGCTCATTAATGGAGTCATCATTAACGAAGTCAGCGTTATTTAGCCTTGGTTCTCTTGGTAGCCGGGGTTCCAAGGATGGTCGCAACGGATTAATCCGTCTTCAATCGGGGGCGTTTCAATGGCACCGCCAGCGGCTTTCCAAGCACCGAAACCGCCGATTAGGTTGACCACGCAGGTATACCCCATTTGCTGCATGGTGTGCGCCGCTAAGGCTCCCCGCCCACCGGCTTGGCAGAAGATGATCCAGGGTTGATTCAGATCCGATAGCTCCGACTGATGGCCTTCAAAGCACATATCGCATTTGGGTTCCAGAATGCCACGAGGAATGTGCAGCGACATGGGAATGGTACCGTCTAAATATTCGGCCGCTTCCCTGACATCCAGGGTTTTATAGCCTTGTGACTGGTAGTCTTTTACTTGGTCGCAGGTGATTTCGGAGATGTTTTCTTTGGCGGCTTTTACGAGGTCAGTCAGTCTAAGTGGCATGGTTGGCTCCTTGTTTGAAAGTGGGCTGGGATTAATTTGAAAAAATGAAATGAAGCATTTCAGCATAAATGCCTCAACGCCGATTTTAGCATGGGTGCTTCGTCGAGATTTGTGCGGTTAAAGTGAATTCATAAAACTGTCAAATGGATTTAAAAATACAACGCCATGCTGATAGCCTCTAAGACGGAAACCTTTTTAGAAGCGCGATTCGGTGCAATCCGAAGCGTTGCGTTTGATTGTGAATATCTGGGGTTTCTGGCGGAAGTGGGTGGACAATTTCAATCGCATCGGTGAAGAGTACTTGATGAATTTGTGATTTTAAGCGAAAATGACTGTCCAAATTTTGCACTTGTTACGGTGCCGCTTGCACCGAACAGGCCGTGAACGACCGAATTTTTATAACCTTGAGGGAAGTTGCCAATGTCAACTCGTAGAGAACTAGCCAATGCCATTCGTGTGCTAAGCATGGATGCTGTCCAAAAAGCCAAATCTGGTCACCCAGGCGCGCCAATGGGGATGGCGGATATCGCCGAAGTCCTGTGGAATGATCACATGAAGTATAATCCGACCAATGCCAAGTGGGCGGATCGTGACCGTTTTGTTCTGTCTAACGGACACGGTTCCATGCTGATCTATTCGTTGTTGCACTTGACCGGTTTTGAGCTTGGGATGGACGACATTAAGCAGTTCCGTCAGTTGCATGCCAAGACGGCGGGGCATCCTGAATATGGCTATGCGGATGGGATTGAAACCACCACGGGGCCATTGGGACAAGGGCTAACGAATGCCGTGGGCATGGCCATTGCCGAGCGCACTTTAGCAGCACAATTTAACAAACAAAACCACGACATCGTCAATCACTATACCTATGTTTTCATGGGTGACGGTTGTTTGATGGAAGGTCTGTCGCACGAATCGGCGGCCATGGCCGGTACTTTGGGTCTCGGTAAGCTGGTCGCCTTCTGGGACGATAACGATATTTCCATCGATGGTCACATTGGCGATTGGATGGAACGTGACGTCGCGGGTCGATTTGAGTCTTACGATTGGCACGTGATTCGTGATGTGGATGGTCACGATGCCGATGCCATTGATAAAGCGATTCGTGAAGCCAAGTCCATTAACGATAAGCCAACCCTGATTTGTACACGCACCACCATCGGTTTCGGTTCGCCGAACCTGTGCGGTTCGCACGATTGCCACGGTGCGCCTTTGGGTGACGAGGAAATCAAGCTGACGCGTGAAAATCTGGGCTGGGAACACGAGCCGTTTGTGATTCCGCAGAACGTTTACGATGGCTGGGATCACAAGGAAAAAGGGGCGAAAGACGAAGCGGAATGGAACGCTAAGTTTGAAGCCTATCGTGCTGAATTCCCAGAGTTGGCGGCGGAGTTTGAGCGTCGTATGGCGGGTGAGTTGCCTGCGAACTTTGAAGTGGAAATGGATCAGTTTATTGCGAAAACGCAAGACGAAATGCCCAATATCGCATCCCGCAAAGCCTCTCAAAACGCAATTGAAGCCATGGGGCCGATTCTGCCGGAAATGTTCGGTGGCTCCGCCGACCTGACTGGATCGAATCTGACGAACTGGTCTGGCACGGTGAAAGTGAATCATGCCAATCCAAACGGTAATTACCTGTCTTGGGGTGTGCGTGAGTTTGGTATGGCACACATGATGAACGGGATGGTTCTGCACGGTGGCTTTAAAGTTTACGGTGCCACTTTCTTCATGTTTATGGAGTTTATGCGTAATGCCTTGCGTATGTCGGCCTTGATGAAAATTGGCACGATTTATGTCTTTACGCACGATTCCATCGGTTTGGGTGAAGACGGCCCGACACACCAACCGGTCGAACAAATGGCGACCATGCGTGTGATTCCAAACTTCCAAACCTGGCGCGCCTGTGATGCGATCGAATCTGCCGTGGCGTGGAAGCTGGCGGTGATGCGTGGTGACGCGCCGACAGCGCTGGTGTTCTCTCGTCAAGGTTTAACGCCAATGGCACGTACGGCGGAGCAAGTGAAGAACATTGAAAAAGGCGGCTATGTCTTGAAAGACTGTGACGGTACGCCGGACATTATCTTTATTGCGACCGGTTCGGAAGTTGGTTTGGCGGTCGAAGCGGCTGATGCCATGAGCGAAAAAGTCCGTGTGGTCTCCATGCCTTCTACGGATGCCTTTGACGAGCAGGATCAAGCTTACCGTGACTCCGTGTTGATTCCTGGCGTTAAGCGAGTTGCGATCGAAGCCGGTGTGGCCGAATCTTGGTACAAGTATGTCGGTTTGGACGGCGGTTTTGTGTGCATGAACACCTTCGGTGAATCGGCGCCAGCAGGCGATCTGTTCAAAGAGTTTGGCTTCACGGTTGAAAATGTCATCGCCACGGCCAACTCGGTTCTGGGTAAATAATTCAATTATCATTTCATTTTTACCAGGCCTGGCGGTTTTTCCGCTGGGTCGGGTGTTTCTTTAGGAGTAAAACAGAATGACAATCAAAGTAGGTATTAACGGATTTGGACGTATCGGTCGTATGGCATTCCGCGCAGCCGCGAAAGACTTCAAAAACATTGAAGTGGTGGCCATCAATGATTTGTTGGATCCGGAGTATTTGGCTTACATGCTGAAGTACGATTCCGTTCACGGTCGTTTCGACGGTGACGTGGAAGTGAAGGACGGAAACCTGATTGTAAATGGTAAGACGATTCGCATTACCGCAGAACGTAACCCGGCGGACTTGAAATGGAATGAAGTCGGTGCCGACCTGGTCATCGAATGTACCGGTTTCTTCTTGACCGAAGAATCCTGTCAGGCGCACATCGATGCGGGTGCGAAGAAAGTGGTTCAGTCCGCCCCTTCTAAAGATCACACGCCAATGTTCGTTTACGGTGTTAACCATGAAGAATATGCTGGTCAAGCAATCGTTTCTGCCGCTTCTTGTACAACTAATGGTTTGGCGCCCGTTGCCAAAGTGTTGAATGATAACTTCGGCATTAAGCGTGGCTTGATGACGACCGTTCACGCGGCGACTGCGACTCAGAAAACCGTTGACGGGCCTTCCATGAAAGATTGGCGTGGTGGTCGTGGTATTCTTGAGAACATCATCCCTTCTTCAACCGGTGCCGCCAAAGCAGTGGGTAAAGTTTTGCCAGCCTTAAACGGCAAGTTGACCGGCATGGCTTTCCGCGTGCCGACGTCCGATGTGTCAGTGGTCGATTTGACGGTTGAGTTGGACAAAGAGGCTTCTTATGACGACATCTGTGCCGCCATGAAAAAAGCATCTGAAGGTGATATGAAGGGTGTTCTGGGTTACACCGAAGAAGCGAATGTTTCTACGGATTTCCGTGGCGATTCCCGTCCGTCCATTTTTGATGCGAAAGCCGGTATTGCACTGGATCCAACCTTCGTTAAAATTGTGGCCTGGTACGATAATGAGTACGGCTACACCTGCAACATGATGCGCGTTGTGGAGTATGTTGGCTCTAAGTAATCCGCTGATGTAATCCGTTTTTGGAGTCGTGGTAACAGCGGCTCCAATCGGCAATGCTTTCTCGTATCCGCATTGAAATCAGTGCGGATAGGAGAACTGTATTTTTGACACTCAACGGCACCTCAAAAAGTGCCTTAAACTAAACAAAGAGGACTCAATAATGTCTGTAATTAAAATGTCTGACTTGGATCTGGCGGGAAAGCGTGTACTTATTCGTGAAGATTTGAATGTTCCGGTCAAGGACGGCAAAGTGACGTCTGATGCACGAATTCGTGCCTCCTTGCCGACCATTAAAATGGCGGCGGAAGCCGGTGCAAAAGTCATGCTGATGTCTCACCTGGGTCGCCCGACAGAAGGTGAATATGCAGAAGAGTTTTCTTTGGCGCCGGTGGCGGCGAATTTATCCGAGAAGCTGGGTAAAGACGTGCGCTTGGTGAAAGACTATTTGTCCGGTGATTTTGAAGTGGCGGATGGTGAAGTGGTTCTGTTGGAAAACGTTCGCTTTAATGTTGGCGAGAAGAAAAACGACGAAGCGCTTTCCAAACAATACGCGGCCTTATGTGACGTTTATGTTATGGATGCTTTCGGCACGGCGCACCGTGCGCAAGCGTCTACCCACGGAGCAGGTGCCTTTGCCGATACCGCTTGTGCCGGGCCGCTACTGGCGGCTGAGTTGGAGGCCTTAGGCAAGGCGTTGAACAATCCTGCTCGTCCAATGGTTGCCATAGTGGGCGGCTCTAAAGTGTCCACAAAATTGACCGTTCTGGAGTCGTTGTCTGAGAAAGTGGATCAGCTGGTGGTGGGGGGCGGTATTGCCAACACCTTTATCGAAGCGGCGGGTTACAATGTAGGAAAATCCTTGTCGGAAAGCGATTTGGTGCCAACTTGTAAGAAACTGAACGAAATCATGGAAGGGCGCGGTGCGGCGATTCCATTAGCCTCAGATGTGGTGTGTGGCAAGGAGTTTTCCGAGTCGGCGGCGGCGGAAACCAAAGTGGTCGCCGATGTCGCGGATGACGATATGATTTTCGACATTGGGCCTAATTCAGCGAAAGAGTTGGCGGGCATTATCAAAAAGGCCGGTACGGTTGTTTGGAACGGTCCGGTTGGCGTTTTCGAGTTTGACCAATTCGGTGAAGGCACCAAGGCCATTTCCATGGCCATCGCGGAATCGTCCGCTTTCTCCATCGCCGGCGGCGGGGATACCCTAGCGGCAATCGATAAGTATGACATTGCCGATAAAGTCTCTTATATTTCAACGGGTGGCGGTGCTTTCCTGGAGTTCCTGGAAGGCAAAACCTTGCCGGCGGTTGAGATGCTGGAAAAAGCCGCAAAAGGCTGAACTACAAAATGAGCAGGCCTGGCGATTTTGCTAGGTCTTTTTGAAATCTTTGCCCGCCAACGTTGGCTGGGTCCAAGATTTCGTTTATCACAATTTGGTGCCTCGTTCACGAGAGATGAGAGGATGCCTCGGTAAATGAATTTTGTTTGGGCTAAGAACCCGATCAGGGAAGTTTGTTTCGCGAGTCATCTTAGCTTTCTGTCGAGCACTTAATGGCAGTCTTAGGAATTATAAATTCATGGCAAAAAATTTAAGAAGAACGAAAATCGTTGCAACGCTTGGTCCGGCGACGGATCGTGAAGGTGAGTTGGAGCGGATTATCAAAGCCGGTGTGGATGTGGTGCGTATCAATATGTCCCACGGCAATGCCGACGATCATAAAATACGTGCCCAAAAAGTGCGTGAACTGTCGGCTAAAATGGATCGGCAAGTGGGGGTCTTGGTGGATCTTCAAGGGCCAAAAATCCGTATTGCCCGCTTTTCAGAAGACAGTGTTTTTCTAAAACCCGGTGCGGCCTTCGCATTGGACAATAATGTCGATCCGATGGCGGGCAATCAGCACGAGGTGGGGTTAACCTATAAAAGCCTGCCTTACGATGTCAAACCAGGTAATCGCTTGTTGCTGGATGATGGACGTGTCGTTCTCGACGTTGAAAGCGTCGAAGGCGAGCGTGTTAATTGTGTCGTAGTGGTCGGCGGTAAACTATCCAATAATAAAGGCATTAATTTGATGGGCGGCGGCTTATCGGCGGCGGCTTTGACTGAGAAAGATAAAGAAGACATTCTGACGGCCGCCGAAATCCAATGCGACTATCTGGCATTGTCCTTTCCAAGAAGTGCGGAAGACGTTGAGTATTGCCGCACACTGGCGGAAAAAGCCGGTCTTAATTGCAGTATTGTCTCAAAGATAGAACGTGCTGAAGCGGTGAACGATGATTTTACCCTGGACAGCATTATTCTGGCATCGGATGTCATTATGATTGCCCGTGGTGATTTGGGTGTGGAAGTTGGGGATGCGCAATTACCGGCACTGCAGAAGAAAATGATTAAACGCGCACGTCAATTGAACCGCATTACGATTACGGCGACTCAGATGATGGAAACCATGATTGAAAATGCCATTCCGACACGCGCTGAAGTATTTGATGTGGCCAACGCGGTCATGGACGGAAGCGATGCGGTGATGCTATCTGGAGAAACCGCCACTGGCCATTCACCGAGCCTGGTGATTCAGACGATGTCGAATATCGCTTTGGAGGCGGAAAAATCTCGCAGCGCGCGTGAATCCACGCACCGTATTGATGAGTCGTTTACGGCAGTGGATGAAACCGTCGCCATGTCCGCAATGTATGCGGCGAATCATTTTGGCGTCACCTGCATCGCTGCCTTGACCGAATCGGGCAACACGCCGTTATTGATGTCCCGTATCAGTTCCGGTATTCCGATCATTGCGTTGACACCCCACCTGGAGACACGTCGGAAGGTAACGCTCTACAGGGGCGTTTATCCCACTACGGTTGATTACTCGGATTTGACGGATGCCGAAGTGCAGGCTGAAATACTGGAAGAACTCAAGCAGAAAGGGGTGGCCAGCTCGGGGGATTTGATTATTGTCACCCGTGGTCAGGCACGCGGTTTGATGGGCGGAACCAATCAAATGGAAATTGTTAAGGTTCCCTGAAACAAAAGACCTGATCAGGCTTTTCAAGCCTAAAAAGCTTGTTAGAATAGAACGATTGATTTTTTAAACTAATAGAGGAGTCTCGCACATGGCGATGATTACACTTCGTGAATTGATGGACTACGCAGCGGAAAACAACTTTGGTATGCCGGCGTTTAACGTAAACAACATGGAACAGGTTCGTGCAATCATGCGTGCGGCGGATAAATGTAACTCGCCTGTTATTCTGCAGGGGTCGGCGGGTGCACGCAAGTATGCTGGTGAGCCAATGTTGCGTCACCTGATCCAGGGTGCGGTTGAAATGTTCCCGCATATTCCGGTTGTAATGCACCAGGATCACGGTTCCGATGAAGGTGTCTGTTTGCGCGCGATTCAATCTGGCTTCACCTCGGTGATGATGGACGGCTCTTTGATGTCTGACATGAAGACGCCAGCGTCTTACGAATACAACCGTGACATCACGGCCGCTGTGGTTAAAATGGCACACGCGGGTGGTGTAACGGTTGAAGGTGAGCTAGGGTGCCTAGGTTCTCTGGAAACCGGTATGATGGGTGAAGAAGACGGCCACGGTTCCGACGAGAAGCTTGACGCGGACGCTTTGTTGACGGATCCGGAAGAAGCGGCACAGTTTGTTAGAGAAACGAACGTTGACTGTCTAGCGGTTGCTGTGGGTACGTCTCACGGTGCTTACAAGTTCACGTCTAAGCCTTCTGATGATGTACTACGTATCGACCGTATCCGTGAAATCCATGAGCGTATTCCTGATACTCACATCGTAATGCACGGTTCTTCTTCTGTTCCAGAAGAATGGTTGGAAACCATCAACAATTTCGGTGGTGACATGGGCCAAACTTACGGTGTGCCAGTTGACGCCATCGTTGAAGGTATCAAATACGGTGTTCGTAAAGTAAACATCGATACCGACTTGCGTATGGCGTCTACCGGTGCGGTTCGTCAGCACTTGGAAGAAAACAAGTCTAACTTTGACCCAC
>NZ_JBNGDN010000055.1:5548-13384 GCF_049975065.1 Hydrogenovibrio sp. | reverse complement strand
CAGCCATTTGCCATCGGTTTGCTGAATGGCTTCGACCGACAACACCACACACTGTTCACCAAAGGTTTTCGCCATTTCATTGATGAGGTCCGGGCGCTGCACCGCAGCCGTGTTAATCGCCACCTTATCGGCACCGGAACGCAAAATTTCCCGCGCATCCGCCACCGAGCGAATCCCGCCGCCGACGGTAATCGGAATAAACACCGATTTAACCGTTTCCTTGACGATTTCAGTCAAGCTATTGCGCCCATAAAGCGACGCCACCGCATCCATATACAACAATTCATCCGCACCCTGCTCATAATACTGACGCGCATAGTCATTCGGATGACCGATTTTGCGCAAGCCTTCCAGCTTGACGCCTTTAATCAGGTGCTTGGATTTGATGTCCAGTCGCGGAATGAGTCTAATCATAACTTTCTCTAATAACGTCTCTAATAGTGATAACGACACTGAACAATCACTAAAGCGTCGTCCGTCACTTTATAAACCAAACGATGCTCCCGATCGATACGACGCGACCAATAACCGGACCCGTTATGTTTTAACGGCTCCGGGTCGCCAATACCGACAAAGGGCTCTCGCATAATGGCTTTAACCAAAACATTAATCCGTTTGAGTTGTTTTTTATCGGTTTTTTGCCAAAAAAGGTAATCTTCCCAAGCATGGCCTGCCCAGCAAACTTGCATTAATCGCCCGCCACTTGATCCGGCTCTTCCAATAAAGCCTTCGATTGCGCTTGCCCGGCTTCCACTTCGGCAATCGCTTCATTTAAGCGTTGTGCATTTTTCGGGCTGGCCATTAAATACGCCGTTTCTTCATAGGAATGAAAATCATCCAGACTCATCAACACCGCAGGCTGACCATTTTGGCGCGTAATCAAAACCGGCTTATGATTTTCATTAACCTGATCAAGGGTGCCAGCCAGCTGTGAACGAAATGCAGAATAACTTATGGTATCCATCATCGACCTCCGTTTTCGTACAAATTATTGTACCGGTACAAATATTTGTACGCAAACTGTTTTAATCCTGCCAAACCGTATGACGCTGAACCCAAACCCCATTTTCTTTTTTCCACAAATGCGGCGAGCGGAAGGTATCGGTCAGTAAGTCAAAGTAGTTTCGATCCATAATCGGCTGTTCAAACAATTTTGAGGCGATCGGGAACTCTTTTTCCGGAATCGAGAGATACTGGAAAATCTCCTCGGCGAAACGCTCCGGAAATTCCATATCAAAGCGTTTCACCAAGGCCACACCTTCTTAACGATCAATGTCGCCGGAGCGGATTTCCTGCGCCGCATCATAGGTGGCGCGGCCAATGCCGAATTTAATGCCGGTGGTGTAGTAATGAAAATCGTCGATTTTGTCGTCAATGGAGTTGTATTTGGAGTAAGTACCAGGCGTGCGTTCTGGTGAGGCTTCAAAGCCACCGTGTTCATGCGAATAGTAATAACAACTTTGCGGATGCCATTTGAGGTAATACCCTAAATAATGCACTTCCACACCCGTGTCTTTCAATTGTTGCGGATCGGCCGGCATATAGGGTTCTAAATCGGCTTTTTGCAAGCCAAAATCTTCTTTCAATGACTTGATGGATACGCCGCCGATATTGATCTCGGCTTCGTCGGTCATGGTGAAATATTGCCAGTCACGCTGTGCCTTATCAGTGTCCGTTTTTGGATTGCCGTATTCGGCTTCGTTTTCACCAAAGAACACCAGCGGAATATTCAGCATCGCCGCCATTTTCGGTGCCAGCGCTTTCTGGCCGATCATAAACGCCTGAAATGGGTGAAACAGCTTTTCCACCGATAAACGGGTCAACAAACGATGCACCCGCCCGTTCGGGGTCATCAACTGGTTATCAAACCCGGCATGAATCCAACGCTGAAAATTACGCCAACCCCATTCGGTGTAAATGTGCGGTGCCCAGGTCACCGTAAACGGGTGCATGCCGTATTTTTCTTTCAAAATATGCGAGGCGTAAAAACTGTCCTTGCCACCGGAACCGGGCAGCAAACAATCGTAAGAACCGTCTTTGGAGCGGTGTTTATCACACAAGGCTTGCAGTTCTTCTTCGCGCATGCCCCAGTCGATATGCAATTCCTTTTCTTCCGCCACACGACAGGCATCGCACACGCCTTCTTCGTCAAAATTAATGGTGGCTTTTTTAGAATCTTTGGTGTGTTTGTATTCCACCGCTGAATTGGGGCGCTGATTGGAAATGGTACACTTTTTACAGAATTGAACGTCTTTAGGTAAACCGTATTTCGCATCCAGTTGATCTTGCGGTAATTCAAATTGAGTCAGATCAATCGGCTTCGGTTTCGGGATTAAAAAAGACATGATGATAAATTCCTCTAGGGTATTTTAAAGTCGGATTTCTTATTATATCGGCGGATAGGCGAAAACATTCAGTGCAAACCGCAAACACAAATCAGGCCTCGTTGGGTTTCAAACGATGCGGATTGGCACTGAGGTAAGCATAGGTTTCGGTGGAAATCACTTTAGCATCCGCTTGCCATTGCATCAAAGACTCCATAAGCATTTGATACGAAGACGCATTTTCAACCTTCACCGTTTCTGCCAGGCCTGGCCATTTTTGCTGCCAACCCAAAAAACGATACGGTCGATTCCATGACAACCAGAGCGTCGCCAGAGCCTCAAAGTCGGTTTTATTTTTCAACTCGTCCAACTTAAATTGGATATTGCGCGCCGCTTTTTGGTGGATTTCCGCTAGGTCTGACGCGATCTGCGCGTAGGCTTTAAAGCTGGCCTTGAAATAGTCATAATGCGCCCGTCGATCATACGGCGAGGCCTGAAGAACTTTCGCTTGCTGAATGACCGGTGAATAAGCGTAAAATCCATAACGCTGAACGAATGCTTGATCTTCCTTCAGGGATTTCTCCAATTTTCGGTACTGTTTTTCAACCCTTTGCAAAAACGTCATGGCTTCCGCTTCCAAGTGCATAGCCTCCGGTGCCGTCTGGGCAAATAACGCTTGCCCCTTCTTGGCTAACTGCGTCACATTCCGATAGTGTTTTTGCCCACGTTGCAGGGTCGCCAACGTACTTTGCAGCTGTTTGCGTTCGGTGGGTTCGTCAAGGGTCAGTGTTTCAATTAAGGGTCGAATATCGAACCGTGACGCAGGCAAAAGCGTCACCTCATCCAATGACTGGCACACCACACCAGCGATTTTTGCCGCTTTAGGGTTCAAGTTGATCAGCTCGAATCCGCTCGGCAAGCCGTATCGTTGCATTAAGGTTTCAAGCTGCTGCGGCAAGGCTGAGACGGCCTCTAAAAACTCCGGTGTGGTCGCACAGAAATCCCCATGGTAGTTCTCAATTCGATCAAACCGTGTCTGGTCTGCGGCGTTACTTTTCCGATTCAACGTGGCTTCCAGACTGCTGCTTTCATGCGTGGCGCCAGAATCATCGTAACAAAAATCCATTCCCGCACAGAGAACGCGGCGACACCCCATGCCCAGTGCCGACAAAAGCGCCAGATTGGCCACGGTGCCGCCTTCGATTTCAACATTCAACTCCGTTTGATAATGCTGACTTTGTTGTGGCCAACGCGGCCCCCAATACAAAAGCGCGCCCGGCCAGATGTCCAGCAAGGTCGGTGCGGCATAATGCTGCACAATCAACACACTGTCGCCGAGAAACGGCTCCAAGCATTCAGCGTGCGCCACCGCCGCCTCAGTCGGGTCCGACGCCACCCAAAAATCTGGACGAATACCTTCGTTCAATAACCGCTTGGCCAGACGCGCCACCGCATACACCACCACAGTATCCCGATGGGTTTTGAGCCAGTCAAAATAATTCACCACCGATGGAGCCGCTCCCAATACCACAGCGGTTCTCCCTTCACAAACCGTCGAATGCTGAATCAGTGGATGACGAAGATGCCCCGCATTGAGAAGCGCTTGTTCCACAAAGTGCGCATAAGTCTGGCGGAGTTGAAGGTAGTTGAGTGTTTCCAAAGCCTGAGGCAACTGCTGTTGAATGGCGTGCGCCCAAGCTGAGGCAGGTTCCAGCAAATGAACGTCCAGCTCTTTTTCCATCAATAATGGAAAATAGGCGATTAACGCCGAAGCCAAATCCTCTTCGATCACACACACTTTCAGACCAGCCGGGACGGCAAACATCGGCATCGAATCTGTCAGCAAAAGCGCGTTTTCTCCCAGACCTGGCCATTTCGCCTGATTGCGCGGTTGGGTGACCGCGGCCTGGTCACCGACCCATAAAGTCACTGTGGTCACGGAATGGTCATATCCTCTCATTTTTGTTGGTCACGACTTAGTTGGGCGGCATGCGCCTTAACCCGAAAATTCGGTTTCTCATTTGCTAATACACAACCATTCGGCGAAAATAAGGCTTCTTGCCCAACGCTTACGGCTTCTCACGGAGATTATAGTGCTTTCACTGCAAACTGCCACCAATGCTTTTGATGAAACGTATTTCACCAATATCAACGGATCGGCTTTTGAAAGCCTCCGTGCCAGCAGCTATTTTCGCGAACACTTCCAAGCCGACTTGAATGCGGCCGATACCCTATACCTCCTACTCGGAACCGATTCGGGTTTCCTACCGATTTATCTGGAAAATCACATGCCCAACCGGCGGATTATCTGGATTGAACACCCGCAAGTGCTGGCCGCATTACCCGAGCTTCCGCCACACCACTGGTCGCAGTTTGACGCTACCGCACTGGAAACACAGCTGAATGCCTCGCCGGAACACCTCAAGGTGGTGCTCATACCGTCGGTTGCCGTGGCTGAAAAAACGGCGGAAACCGCTTATCTGGATTTCTTTGATCAAGTAGACGCAGCCTATTCCCAATGGCGCAACCATCAAAACCGTCTGACAAACCAAGCCTTTTTTTCAAACGTTTTTTGTTCAACCTGGCCGATTGCATCCACCCTGTCGCCAGCCTGAAAGCGTCTTTAAGCGACCAAAACGCCGTGGTATTGGGCGGTGGGCCATCGTTGGATGCCTCTTTGCCTTGGCTGAAACAACACCAGTCAGAGATCATTATTTTTGCTGCCGGTCGCATCAGCCGCCGCCTTCTGAAAGAGTCCATTCGCCCCGACTTCATCACCACGATTGATCCCAACGAAGTCATCTATGACAACAGCAAGGAAATGGTGCAATTTTCAGATGATACCATCCTCTTGCATACCAACTACAGCTATCCGACACTGATTACCGATTGGCAAGGGTTAAAAGCCTACACCGAAAAGTTCCTCCCCTGGGAAGAGCCGAATCCCAACAATAATCTGGCTGTGGAAGGCCCCACCGTCACCAACAGCATGATTGGCCTGGCGCATGCAATGGGGTGTCAAAACGTCTATTTGCTCGGGGTGGATTTTTGTTATTCCAGCGAAGGCCAGACCCACGAGTCGCATAGCTTAGACAGTCAGACTGGGCAAATCAGCCACGATGCCAGCCTGACCCTGACCACTTACGAGGGGCGCACGGCACTGACCAATCCGGTGTTTGCCGAAGCGCACCGTCAGCTGAGCCACTACATTGAAGCCCTGCCTGCGCCTTACCGAGTGTTCAACACCGCCAGCAGTGCCGCCGAAATCAACGGAATTGACTGTATCCGCCACACAAGGATTCCAACCAACGCATCACCGAAATCCCCCCTGTTCCATGCCATCCGCAAGCGTCTTCAAGACGATGAAAGCACCCTTTCCGCTCATTTTCAGACGGTGCGCAGCGCTTTAACGCCGGTGCGTAAATCGTTGCAGGACATTCAAAAACAAGCGCAAGCGGCGATCAAGGCATTACAACAAATTGAAAAACAGCCGGAAAAGCAAGCGAAAACCTTGCCGAAAATTGATCGGATGCGCGTCAAAATTTTCCAACAGGACTTGGCTTTAGCGATTCTGGATCACGTCAGCGCTGGGCATCCTGAGCAAAAAAACCTGATACTGGAACCGGCCGACCATCAAAACGACCCCGCGAAAATGCTAACCGTTGCCCTAAAGCAAATGCGCACCTTCGAACAACTCAGTCGTGACCTCATCCACTCGTTTGATCTCGCCCTGAAACAAGTGCAAATACGACAATTGGCACTGAAAGGCGGCGCACTCAAAAAACTGGCCGAACACTGGCAAACACATCAGGAAGAAGGCCGTCTTTTGGCTTGGCTCAAACACCATCAAGTCACTTTGGCAGACCTTCCCCCCGCCGACCAAGCCCTTGCACAGTCACTGCTCAAGCGCTTTGAAGCGCGTACCCAAAGTCACGATGCCGTTCGGTTGGGGAGCAAGTTAGCCAGCTTAAAAGCCAGCACTGTCGATAATACCGAACTTGCATTCAGACTGTTTCAATCCCGAGACGAAGACGGTTTGAACAAACTGATCCAGCGCCTGCAAAACTCTGCCCCCCAAGCCACCTCGGACAAAAATGCCGCAACGATCGAGCATCAAGACACCTTACAACTGGCGCGCGGTTATCAATGCCAGCTCAATAATCAATTTGACCAGGCCTGCGCTCATTACACACAACTCAGCCACCCTCGCCAATTGGAGCTGGGACTGCTGCAGGTGTTCGCCATTGCCGAGCAACAAAAGAACCCCGCGACAGCCATAAACGCGCTGGCGGTTTTAACGCACCTAAACGACGATTACCGCCTGATTTATGCCGAAATGCTGGAAAAAAACCAACAGACCGACTCGGCATTGACGGCTTATAAAGAGGCCTTTAAACGCCAACCAAGCTTGGAAACCGGGGTAAAATGGATTCAAAAACTGATGGCGTATCATCGCCACGATGCGGCGCAAAAAGCCCTGATTGAGGTAATCTCAACCTACCCAGAACAAGCCGAACTGACCTCCTTGTCACAACGGCTTGAGGCCGAGAAAGCATCACGAAATACCCTCTCTTGACGCCACCGCTAAATCGTAAAAAGGCTTTACACTTAAATCCGTAGCCGACTCTCGCAAAAAACGACGCAGCAACTGCACAATCGTTTCCGCCGTTTGTCCGTGACCATAAACCGACGGTTTTTCAGCCGCCAACTGCTTAAATGCTGGGGTAAACGCCTGCCGCAAGGCCATTTCAATCGCCGACGCTTCTGCGTCACAATCCAAAACCGATGGCGCACGCAATCGCCCTTTCTGGCGATCACCAATATTGACCGTTGGCACCCCCATCGCGGGTGCTTCAATCAGGCCGCTGGACGAATTGCCAACGACCGCATCACAATACGACATCAAACTCAAATACCGCTGAATACCAAGCGAAGTCAACACTTTAACGGTCATTGACGTCTGTTTTGACCAGGCCTGCACCGCCTCGTTCACAGCCTGACCACCTGAATCGGTGTTCGCCCCCGTCCAGATCACGGTGGCATCGCCCAGCGCCTCCAAAGCGGCAAAAAGGGCTTGCAGCCCTCGGTCGACAATCTTTGAATTTTGTTCATCGGTTGAGGGTTGCAAGCGATGCCGCGTCACCGGATGGTAAGTGACTAACAACACCGGTGCTGTCAAAGTCACGTTTAAATCCTGCTCCAGATGATCGCGAGGTAAAAACGAAATGTGATTCATCACATCCAAGCCAGCCGCGCCCACATTAAAGACCCGATCCGGCCGCTCGCCCATTTGTATCACTCGCTGGCGATAGGGTTCGGCAGCGACAAAGTGCAGCGCCGCCATTTTCGTCACCGCATGACGAATCATCTCATCCACCGCGCCTTCGGTGATTTCACCACCGTGCAAATGCACAATCGGAATGCGCATCAATACCGCCGCAGAACAAATACCCAGTAATTCATAACGATCTCCGAGCACCAATATCGCATCCGGTTGATACTCGGCAAACGC
>NZ_JBNGDN010000055.1:3191-5448 GCF_049975065.1 Hydrogenovibrio sp. | reverse complement strand
AGACATTCAAACGCCGCATCGGCTTCCAGTAACGAAATCAACCGCGACAACAAGCCATACTCTGCTCGGGTGGCGGTCACGACCACTATTTTGATCGGGGGGCGACTCATGGCGTCTCCGACACGGGCGCATCGACGCCTTCATCCACACCATAAGAGCGTTGCGCCACCGCCCCCACCACCGTATCCCATTGGTCGGCAAACGCGCCGGATTCACCCCGCTTCAAGCCCAGATTTTGCTCAGAAAACACACTTCCTGCGGCAATGCTTTGTGTCGCCACAATGCGTTTACGTGCCACCGACACATTGGCTTTTTCCGAGATCGATACTGTTTTTTCCCCGCTTCCCAAGGCGACCTCTACATGACGAATCGC
Organism: Hydrogenovibrio sp.; assembly: GCF_049975065.1. Taxonomy (GTDB): domain Bacteria; phylum Pseudomonadota; class Gammaproteobacteria; order Thiomicrospirales; family Thiomicrospiraceae; genus Hydrogenovibrio. The sequence continues at coordinate 5,075 of NZ_JBNGDN010000055.1, read as the reverse complement.
CTGCACCATGGATTTAAGTTCAGCCGGCTCCAAGCTGGCTTTGTGATCCGGACCGGGCAGACTATTATCGAGGGTAAAGTGTTTTTCAATCACTTGTGCCCCGAGCGCCACCGCCGCAATCGGCACTTCAATACCTAAAGAGTGATCCGACAGACCAACGGCCACCCCAAACGTATCCGCCAAGGTGCGCATGGCGCGTAAATTCACGTCTTGATAAGGCGTCGGATAGGCGGTATTGGCGTGCAGAATGGTTAAATTCGATTTTGCCAGGCCTGCTGTTAATAAGGTCTCCACCGCCAAACGCACTTCATCCAAGTCACCCATGCCGGTGGACAGAATCACCGGCTGATTAAAGCGTGCAATCTGGCGCAGATAGGGTATCGACAGGAGTTCGCCGGACGGAATTTTCCAGCGTTGCACCCCAAGGCGGTGCAGAAAATCGACGCTGGCGGCATCAAAGGCGGTGGACATGAATTCAAGACGGTGGTGCTGGCAAGTTTCCAGCAGGGCATAGTGGTCGGCTTCTGACAGTTCGAGCCGTTTGAGCATGGTAAACTGGCTTTCCACAACGCCGGTGTTTTCGCTCTGGTAGTCGGCTTGGCGCGCGGTATCGGTCACCAGCGCTTCGGTTTTGAAGGTTTGGAATTTAACCGCATCGGCTCCTGCTTCGGCGGCGGCTTCAATCAACTGCTTGGCGCGGTCGATGCAGCCGTTATGATTGACCCCCGCTTCGGCAATGATAAAGGTGTGCGCAGCGTTCATGGCATCCGCCTCCTTGCGGTTTACAAACCGATGACTTGATTCAGCTCGCGCCCGAGATCAACGTAACAGCCGGGTCGGGTAATGTTTTTCACAATGCGTGCGCCGGCACCAATAATGACATGATCGGCAATCTGCACGCCTTGTTTGATGACGGCTCCACTGCCAATCATGCAGTCCCGCCCAATGCGTGCGCCACCATTGACAATCGCTCCGGTTGAGATATGCGTGTGATCGCCAATGTGCGCATCATGCTCCACCAGCGCTTTGGAATTGATAATGCAGTTGACGCCGACCTTGGCGCGGGCATTGACCAGTGCTTGGTGCATGACCACGGTTCCAGCTCCTAGGCTTGCCGAAGCCGCCACATGCGCCAAGGGCGAGACCAGCGTCGGCAGGTCGCCCCCAAAACGCTGCACTTGCTGAAACAGCTGGGCACGTGTGGCCGAGGTGGTCATTTGCCCCACCGTCACCAGACAGCTCGGCGTGGTGCCGATTTGCGATTTTAAATCCCGATCAGTGCCCACCACCGGAACCCCCAGCACATCACCCGACAAGGCTTCCGGCGGTGCCAGTGTCGACTCAATAATACCAACAATTTCAAATGCCTGCGTGGCTTCAATCACATCCACTACCGCGGCGCAATGGCCGCCGCCGCCTAATAATAACAAAGGGGTTGGTTTCATTTCGGGCTCCTCCCGCTCGCAAGCTTTGGGCACACCACACCGCTGGGCAAGTTCACCACACGCTCAGCGAACCACTGAGTATTCGGCAAGGCGGTTCGCAAGCAGGCCTGGTAGATTTCCAGCTGATGCATGGGGATCCATAATGGGCGAGTTTGAATATTTTGTTCGTTCGTGACACGCAACAGCGCATCCCGCTCGGCTGAATCGGCGCACAATACCGCATTCAGCCAATAATTGGAAGAGGCGAGCGCTGAATTAGGATCATCGTCAAAAAATACCAGGCCTGGTATTTTCTCAATCACCTCACGATAGGCTTGCGCCAGGGCGCGTTTCTGGCGTAAAAACGCGGGCAATTTCTGCAGCTGCGCTACGCCCAGCGCCGCGTTTAAATTCGGCATCCGTAGGTTATAGGCCACTTCGTCATGTTCAAAATGCCAGG
>NZ_JBNGDN010000055.1:0-3091 GCF_049975065.1 Hydrogenovibrio sp. | reverse complement strand
ACGCATTGCCCGTTTTCAAGACGGGTGTGTTCGGAAAGAAATGTCGCCAAACTGTCGGGGCATAAGCCCATGGTTTTCCGAGACGCATCCAAAAACACCGGCTCGGCACCACACAACTTAATGGCATTGGGCGTGGCCACAAAGGTCAACGATTGCGTCAACACCAAATCGCCCGGTTGTACGCCGACCACTTTCATCGCCAGAAACAAGCCCATGGTGCCATTCACCACGGCGACCGCATGTTGGGCGCCGGTAAAGTCGGCCACGGCTTCTTCAAAGCGGTTCACATACTGACCGACCGACGACACAAAGGTGCTGTCGATGCAGCCCGACACCATCTGTTTTTCAGTGTCGTCGAAACACGGCGCGTGCAATGGAATCAAACCGTCTTTAGCGCTCGACTCGGCATAGGTATCGCGAATAAAATCAATCAGTGTTTGCGTGTCGGCCAAGCGGTCAGACATTGTAAATGCCCGCTTTGTATTGTTTCAGATTATCGGCATTGCGGAACCAACGGATGGTTTCGGCCAGGCCTGTTCGCAGGTCGTACTGCGGTTTAAAACCGATGAGTGATTCAATCAAGCTATTATCACACCACAGGCGAAAGACTTCTGAATCTTTGGGACGCAAGCGCGCTTCGTCGGTCACGAACACCACGTCCGACTGCATAATGTCTTTAATCATCTCCAAGGTGTCCTGCACGGAAATTTCAAAGTTGGAACCGATATTAATGGTTTCACCGATGGCTTGTTCGGATTGGGCGATCGCCATCATGCCTCGGCAAGTATCGGTCACGAAATTAAAATCGCGTGTCGGGCGGGTATCGCCCAGTTTGATTTCTTTCATGCCATTGGCGATTTGGGTGATGATGGTGGGAATCACCGCTCGGGCGGACTGTCTCGGGCCATAGGTATTGAACGGGCGCGCAATCGACACCGGCAGTTCGAAGGCGTTGAAATAGGACATCGCCATCGCATCGGCGCCAATTTTACTGGCACTGTAAGGCGATTGCGGTTGCGGCGGGTGTTTTTCGTCAATCGGCACATATTGTGCGGTGCCGTAGATTTCCGATGTGGAGGTGTGCATTAAGCGTTGCACACCGTTATCCAGGCAGGCCTGGGCGATATTCAAGGTGCCGTTGACATTGGTTTCCACATAGGAATTCGGCGCAACATAGGAATAGGGAATGGCGATCAGCGCCGCCAGATGAAACACCGTATGACAGTCTTGGGTAATTTTTCGGCACAAAAACGGATCACGCACATCGCCGACCACCACTTCGATGTCGTCCAGATACGGCGACTGTTCCAGCCAACCCCAAGAATTAAAGGAATTGTAGAGTGCCAGCGCGCGCACCTTGGCACCGGCTTTCACCAGTTGCTCCGTTAAGTGCGACCCGATAAAGCCGTCCGCACCGGTGACCAACACCTGTTTGCCCTGCCAATATGTTTCCGTCATGCCCTCTCTCGCTTGTAAATGATTGTTGTTTGCAAAGGGTTCGTCCTGGATTTTTCCGGGTTAGGTTTCTTGCAACAGCTCTCGATATTTGGTTTCGGCTTGCATTACCTTATCCAGATAACGGCGGGTTTCGTCCGAGTGATGTTCGTATCGCAAGGTGCGGTACACCTGATTCTGGCTGAGTCGATTCAAGCGTTCAATGGCCGCCTCCGGCGTTTGACCAAACAAACGCAATACCGTTTTCATGCCACCATTATAAGAAGAAATGGTCACCATTTGCTTGATTTTATCATCGACGATGCCCGCCAGATAATCGTGTTTTAACAGCCCGAGGTAGGCCGTGCCCATGCGAATGTTCTTTTCAGAATCGAACAATTCTTCTAGGCTGGGTTGGCCGGGTTTGGCATCAATGTATTGATACACATCCTTGCCAGCCGCCTCGGCCTTGACTTGCATCAAACCAATGGCATTGGAACGGCTCACCGCTTTCGGGTTAAAGGCACTTTCGGTTTCCATCACCGCATACACCAGCGATTCCGGCACCTGAAACTGATCGGCATAGCTTTTTACCCAGGCCTGGTAACTTTTCGCCGGACCGGATAGGCCGAATTCATGCAATGGAATGTGCAGCGCCACAAATTCCCCTTCCTCGTCTTTGAGCGTTTGCTGATGGTGTTGCATTAAATAATCGGCATAATCAAACGCCTGCTTGGGATAGCGAATCGGCTGCTGATGCTGATCCAACACCTTACGGTAAAAGTAAGGGCGCTTGGTCAAATCCAGCTTGTCGCGCGCCATCAACTCCGGCCCGGCCATGGGACGATCCATCAATAAGGCACGGCTGACGGCATTTTTGATATTGCGAGTCGAAGCAATCGCCTTGGGAAACTCAATCACCAATTCATCCTCATACACCACCATTACCGGGCTGGCATTCGCCGAAGTCGCGGTAGAAGTCGCTGTAGAGGTCGTTACAGGGTCCGCTGCTACAACCGCTTTATTTAAAAGGCTTGACGCCGCTTCAGAAGGCGGCTTGAACTTAGGCGCATTTACCGGCCGTGAGACCGTTTTGGCCGTGGGTTCGGAACGAGACGCCGTTCCGGTGGGTGGATAGGCGCGTTGTGAGGCTTCTATCGGCGGCGTTTTGCTTGAAACGTTCGCTGGCGCTGAAGCCTGTGCTGAGATCGGGGCTGAGTTCGGACTTGAAATGGCCGACACATCTTGGGGTGACACACGAGCCGCGTTTGCCAGTGGCGGCGAGCTCGATGCTGCGGCTGGCACGGTCGGATCCGTGGCAGTCGTTACCTCGTCGGCGGCCTCAGCGCCCACACGACTGGCAGCCGCCGAACGGGTGGAAACAAAATGCCGCACCTCATTGGCGGGAGGGCGCATTGCCAAGGCGTCTTCCCAAGCGGTGGATTTCGGTGTCGCCGACTGCGCCAACACCCAATACTGAAACGTCGTCAGCAAACCGCTGCTCACCGCCGTCAACACCAGCACCGAAAAGGTTAAAGGAAACAGAATGTTAGACATGAACGCCCAATTCTCCCTGTCAAAAATTCATCAGAAATACACTCATTGCATTCTTTGGATCATAACAAAGCAAATTAAACGCCAAATTTTAAAATCTAGC
>NZ_JBNGDN010000054.1:0-13582 GCF_049975065.1 Hydrogenovibrio sp. | reverse complement strand
AAATGCTGTCGCGTGCCTATGATTTGGTGATTAACGGTATTGAAGTCGGTGGCGGTTCGGTGCGTATCCACGACACAAACATGCAGGCGGCGGTGTTGAAAATGCTGGGTATTTCCGACGAAGAAGCGGAAGAAAAATTCGGATTTCTGTTGAACGCTTTGAAATACGGTTGCCCACCGCATGCTGGTATGGCGTTTGGTCTGGATCGACTGGTGATGTTGATGGCGAAGCGTGATTCGATTCGCGACGTGATTGCCTTCCCGAAAACCCAGTCGGCGGCGTGTATGTTGACCGATGCACCAGGCCTGGTCGATAACGCCCAAATGGCGGATTTGGCATTGCGTTTCCGCAAACCCCTAGCGGAAAAACAGACCGACTGATTCGGTTAGGAGAAATAATGTCTTCACTCGCCACCAGCGTACCGGTTGAGTTGCTCAGTCGTATTGATTTATTGGCGCAGTCGGCCCCCATTCCGCCTGTGATGGATGCGGTCGAAAAGCAAGCGTTGAAAGCGAAAATCAAACGCTTGCTCAAGGAAAAGAACGCCCAACTGGTCGCGCACTATTATGTGGACGATGACCTGCAGGCATTGGCGGAAGAAACCGGCGGTAAGGTCGCGGATTCGTTGGAAATGGCCAATTTCGGCGCGCAATCCGAAGCCGAGATGTTGGTGGTGTGTGGTGTACGTTTTATGGGCGAAACCGCGAAAATGCTGAGTCCGGAAAAAACCATTCTGATGCCGGACTTGAATGCCACCTGTTCCTTGGACGAAAGCTGCCCGCCGAAAGAATTTGCCGAGTTTTGTGCACAGTACCCGGATCACAAGGTCGTAGTGTACGCCAATACCAGTGTGGAAGTGAAAGCGCTCGCGGACTGGGTGGTGACCTCGGGCAATGCCTTGGAAATCGTCACCCACCTGAAGGAGCAGGGCGAGAAAATTATTTGGGCACCGGATCGCCATTTAGGGCACTGGATTGAAAAAGAAACCGGTGTGGAGATGATTCGCTGGCAAGGGCATTGCATTGTGCATGACGAATTCCAGATGTATGAATTGCAGTCTCTGAAGGAAAAACACCCGGATGCTAAGGTGATCGTGCACCCAGAGTCGCCTGAGGAAGTGGTCGATTTGGCCGATGTGGTCGGTTCCACTCGGGTGATGATTGAAGCGGTGCAAACGCTACCGGATCAAACGTTCATCGTGGCGACCGATTACGGTATCTTTTATAAAATGCAGCAGTTGGCACCGGAAAAGGAATTGATCGTTGCGCCGACCGGCGGTAAAAGCGGGCATTGTATCAGTTGTGCGCACTGTCCTTGGATGGCGATGAACGGCTTGCATAACCTGGCCGCCTGTTTGGAAAACGAAACAGGCGAGATTCTGATCGAAGAATCCATTCGCCAAAAAGCGTTGCAGTCGGTGAACAGGATGTTGGAATTCTCACGGGCACAAGGGTTGGTGCAGGCGAAAGTCTCTTAACCTGGAAGCCGACCTTCTGTTTGGATTCATATAATGTTCGGGCTGGTTCGCTCAACAGGCCTGGTGTGGCTTTTACCAGGCCTGGTCGTTTGTTGGTTAACTCAAGTGACATTATCGCGCATTAAGCGAAGGCAGTGGTATATCAAGTGGCCAAACTTCAACGCATTTTAGGGGTGGATCCGGGGTCTCGAAAAACCGGGTTTGGATTGATAGAGTCGGGTCGCTATCATCCAAATTATCTGTTGAGTGGGGTTATCCGTGTCGAAAAGTTCTCAGGCGCGGAGCGCTTAAAAACCATTTTTGAATCCGTGACGCAAATCATCGAACAATATCAGCCGGATGTCATGGCCATCGAAAAAGTGTTTATGTATAAAAACCCCGATTCGGCCATTAAGCTTGGGCAGGCACGCGGGGTGATTCTGTGCGCGGCGGCTCTGAAATCGTTGCCCATTATGGAATACACCCCCACGCAAATCAAAAGCACCATTGTCGGGCAGGGGCATGCGTCCAAGGATCAGGTGCAATTTATGGTTAAAAATCTGTTAAAGTTAAGCGAGACGCCTCAGGAAGACGCGGCGGATGCGCTGGCAGCGGCGTTATGCCATGACCGTTATTTGACGCTGGGCATTGATCCGCAGACGATTTCGAAGGGCTCTCGATTTTAAGCCCTAAATTTTGACAATGAAAAAGCGGCCTTTGGGCGCCAAGGTGAGGCAGGGATTATGTTCGGTTTTTTGTCTGGCGTGTTGCATGCGAAATCGCCACCGCAGATTCTGATTAACGTCGGCGGTGTCGGTTACGAACTTGAAGCGCCCATGTCCACTTTTTATGGGTTGAAAGAAGTCGGCGAAGAGGTGTTTCTGCTCACGCATCTGCATGTTCGTGAGGATGCCATGCTGCTGTATGGATTTGCCACCGAAGCTGAGCGCGATTTGTTCCGCACCTTAATCAAGGTCAACGGAGTGGGGGCCAAAATGGCGATTGGCATTCTCTCCGCGATACCGGTTAACGATTTTGTGGCACTGGTGGAGGCGGAAGATGCGATGGCGTTGACCAAAATTCCCGGTGTCGGCAAAAAAACCGCCGAGCGTTTGGTAATTGAAATGCGCGACCGTCTGAAACATTGGTCGCATGGTCGTTCTGCACTTGGCGTGAACGTTCAATCGGCAGCGGAAACCCTTTCGGTCTCCCCGGTTGAACCTGCCATTGAAGCTTTAATTTCCTTAGGCTATAAAGCCGTTCAAGCCGAAAAAATGGTGCAGTCGGTTGAGCCGGGCTTGACCTTGGAGCAGACAATCAAGCAGGCTTTAATGAATGTCAAGCTGTGAATCCAAGCCGTAAATTGAGCAGTGAAATCGAGCAGTTGTATCAAAAAGCAAGCGCCATGCGGATTCAGTAACCCTTTTTAAAATTGTTTTTAAAGTCTGTTTTTAAATCATAGAGGATCGATTTAGCCGCACAGGTTTTGTCTCAAACTCTATTAGAGAATGACTATAATGAAGGTCTTGCACCGACTCGTTTGTTTTGAGACTATTTTGGGGATGTTTTGCTATAGGGTAATGGAATGATTGAAACAGATCGTATCGTCGGGGGAATAGCGTTGGAAGAGGATATGTATGTCCCGCCAACGGTTCGCCCGAAAATGATCTCTGAATACATTGGTCAGCAGGCGGTTCGCGATCAGCTTCAATTATCGATTCATGCCGCCCGACAGCGCAAGGAACACCTCGATCATGTGCTTTTGTACGGACCACCAGGCCTGGGAAAAACCACTCTGTCCAACATTATTGCTCAGGAAATGGGGGTGACGCTCAGACAAACATCCGGGCCGGTAATTGAAAAGCCAGGGGACTTGGCGGCGATATTGACGCGTCTCGAACCGAACGACGTGCTGTTTGTGGATGAAATTCACCGCCTCAGCCCGATTGTGGAAGAAATCCTGTATCCGGCGATGGAGGACTTTCAAATCGACATTATTATCGGTGAAGGCCCGGCGGCGCAGACGGTGAAAATCGACATTCCGCCGTTTACGCTAGTCGGCGCCACCACGCGTGCAGGGCTTTTGACATCGCCGTTGCGAGACCGGTTTGGTATTGTGCAACGGTTAGAATTCTATTCTGTGGACGAGCTGGCGCAAATTGTCACACGATCCGCAGCCATCTTAGGCATGGAAACCGACTCGGGCGGTGCCAGTGAAATCGCCAGACGATCCAGGGGCACGCCGAGAATTGCCAATCGTTTGCTGCGACGGGTTCGTGACTATGCACAAGTGAGAGCGGATGGCGTCATCACAGCCCAGATCGCCGATGCCGCTTTGAATTTATTGGAGGTCGATCCCCTTGGACTGGACAAGATGGATCGACGTTTGTTGGAAATATTAATCGAAAAATTTGAAAACCGTCCGGTTGGAATTGATAGTATTTCAGCTGCGCTGGGCGAGGAAAGAGGCACAATTGAAGATGTCATTGAGCCGTTTTTAGTTCAGCAGGGTTTTTTGGTTCGTACCCCGCGAGGTCGTGTGGTGACGCAAACTGCGTACCGTCACCTCGGTTTAGCCTTACCGGAGACAGTGGAAAATGAATGAACATTCGTTAATGACGTTAATTTTAGAGGCCAGTCCAGTTGTGCAAGGGGTGATGCTGATTTTATTGTTAATGTCGATTATGGCTTGGGCGGTGACCTTTGCGAAAAGCTACCAGCTTCGCCGCGCCGCCGCCGAAGCCAAAGCGTTCGATGAACTGTTCTGGCGCAGCACAGAATTGACACAGCTTTATAATCAGGTCGCTAATCAGGTGGGTACGCGCGGCAGTGCCGCCATTTTCGAAGCAGGCTTTAAGGAGTTTGTCAATCTTAAAAAACAAGGGGTTGCCGATACAACGGATCTGATGAGTGGCACGCAACGGGCGATGCGGGTGGCTTTTTCGAAACAGGTGGAGGCGTTGGAAAGTCAGACGCCGATGTTGGCGACCGTAGGGTCTTCAGCCCCTTATATTGGTCTTTTTGGAACCGTTTGGGGGGTCATGCACGCCTTTTCCTCGTTAGGAGACATTCAAAACGCCACCCTAGCCACGGTTGCCCCCGGCATTTCGGAGGCTTTGATTGCCACCGCCATGGGGTTGTTTGCCGCGATTCCGGCGGTGATTGCCTTTAACCGGTTAACGGTTAAAACCGATAAAGTGGTGGGCGTTTACGAAAACTTTGCAGAAGGTTTTTTAACCATCGTGCAGCGTCAAGCGCACGCGTTGGATCAAAAGCCGAGAGAGGAGTCATTCTGATTTATGCGTGGTCGTTTTCGTTCTGCCTCCCGTAAGCGATTAATGTCGGAAATCAATGTGGTGCCCTACATTGATGTGACGTTGATTTTATTGATCATATTTATGATTACCGCCCCCATTGTCCAGCAAGCGGTGACGGTAGACTTGCCGCAAACTCCCCGTATTAAAGCCGATGCGGCCACGGCCACTCAGCCAGTCGAGCCGTTTGTGATCACGGTAATGGCTAATGGTCTTTACAAAACCTCTCAGAACCCGGATGTGGTGCTGGCGCCACAGGATCTCACTGGGCTGGTGGCGGAAGTGGTGGCGCGTTCGCAGCTGAAACCGGAACAACCGTTTTACATTCAGGGCGATCGACAGGCACCGTATGGTAAAGTCGTCAATTTATTTGTACTCTTAAAATCGAATGGCGTGGACAAGGTGTCTTTGATGACGGAACCGGAAGAAAACTAATCATGTTTATGTTTATTATTCGTCACCCCATCTCATTTATCGCCGCATTGGTGTTGCATCTTGTGATTGGTGTTGGGCTGATTTTCGGATCTTTTCAAGCGGATCCGCTGCTGAGCGTCAGTGTGCCAAGCGAATCCGACGAAGCGCCGATCACGGAGGTCAAACAAATCGAACCCATGAAGACCTTTGCGGTGGATTCCGCCTTGGTCAAGGAGCAAATGGCGAAAATCAAAGAAGAAGAAGCGGCTCAGAAGAGAGAGCAGCAAGCGCTGAAAAAACAAGCCGAAGCTGAAAAACGCCGTTTGGCCGAACTGAAACAGCAACAAATTGCGGAAAAACGCAAAGCCGAAGCGGCTCAGAAACAAGCCGAGGCTGAAAAGCGTAAAGCGGCGGAAGCCCGGCGCTTAGCGAAAATCGAAGAGCAGAAGGTGGCGGCTCAGCAAAAGCGTGCTGCAGAAGCGAAGCGTGAAGCTCAGATGGCGCAAAAAGAAGCGAAAAAAGCGGAAAAAGAGCGCCAGCAAGCCCGTCAACAAGTTGAAGCGGCTGAGAAAAAACGTCAGCAAGAAGAAGCCAAGAAACGCGCTTTGGAAGCACAGATTAAGCAGCAAAATCTTGAGAAAAAACGCTTGGAAGAAGCCGCACTTCAGGCACGATTGGCTCAAGAACAGCAAGCAGCGGAGGCGGCATTACAACGTCAGTTGGCTGCTGAAGAAGCCAAGCGCCGTGAAGCGGCGAAGCAAAAGGAGCTGATGAGTCTGCGGGAAACGTATATTTCATCGATTGCCGCGAGTGTTAAAGATAATTGGCGCACGGCGGCGCAAGTGTCCGAACGGGCACAATGCGTTCTGTCGATTACTCAAACGCCCAAAGGCATGATCAGCGGTGTTAAGGTGGAACAATGCAATGAGTTTGCAAATGATCAGTTTCAGAAAGATGCGATTAAAGCGGTTTACCGTGCAGAACCGTTGCCGCCACCGCCGGTTGAAGAATTGTTCGAACGCAATATTAAATTTATTTTTAACCCTTAATCCGAATGCCGCAGGCTGCGGCATTCGGGTTAAGCCGTCCTCCAAGATGAAAAGGGTTGCATAAGCGTATGGTTTTAAACAAAAAATGGCTGTTCAATTCAATGGCCGTCCTGTGGTTTTGGGTCGGCCTAGCGCAAGCCGACTTGACGATTCAGATTGATCAGAGTTCCGATAATGCAATGCCCATTGCCGTTTTGCCGTTTGAATGGCAAGGCGCAGGCCTGGCCGCTCCCGTTAATTTAAGCGATGTGGTCGGTAACGACTTGTTGCGAAGTGGCAAATTCAAGCCGATTGCTCAAAATCGATTGCCCTCGCGTCCGACCAGTCTTCAGGCGATTGATTTTGCCCAGTGGAAGTCTTTAGGTGCCGACAACCTTTTAATGGGGCGCATTCAAGAATCGGCTCCGGGGCGCTATGATATTGAAATGCGCTTTGTCGATCTGCTGCAACGCAAACAGGTGATTGGGAAACGCTGGGTGGATATTCCCAAATCCGCCTTACGCCAAGTGGCGCATAAAATCAGCGATCTAATTTACCAAGAACTGACGGGGATTCGAGGTGCCTTTAATACTCGAATTGCCTATGTCACAGTGAAAAACCTGAAGGGTAACAAGCAGTTCAGCTTGGAAGTGGCCGATTCAGACGGCTACAATTCCCAGCCGATTTTAAGATCGCCTAAGCCGATTATGTCCCCCAGTTGGTCGCCTGACGGTCAAAAACTGGCGTATGTGACCTTTGAAAATGGACGTTCCGAAGTGGTGATTCAAAGTCTGGATGGAAAAATACGAGAAATCGTTGCAAGTTATAAAGGCATTAACAGCTCTCCGAGTTGGTCACCGGATGGTCGGCAATTGGCACTGACGCTTTCCAAAGACGGTTCGGCGGATGTGTATTTGATGGATTTACAGACCCGTAACTTACGCCGCCTGACAACCAATTGGGCGATTGAAACCGAGGCGGTTTGGGCGGCGAACGGTAAATCGTTATTTTTCAACTCGGATCGGCGCGGCCAACCTCAGATTTTCCAGGTATTTTTAGATACCGGAGAGGTGCGCCGCATCTCCTTTGAAGGACGCTATAATGCGAATCCGGCCGTGTCGCCAGATGGACGCTATGTCGCGATGGTGCATGCGAAAGGCGGTTTTAATATTGCGCTTTTGGATCTTCATACGAACGAATTCAATATTTTGACAAAAACCTATCTGGATGAGTCGCCCAGCTTTTCACCTAATGGGGAAATGATTTTGTATGCAATGAACCAGAGGGGGCAAGGTAAGCTTGCCGTAGTGTCACCAGGGAACACAACCACTCAGATATTGAGTGTGCAGCAGGGGGAAGTGCGTTCCCCTTCGTGGGGGCCTTTTTTATCGAATTAGTGGGTGCGTTTTGATTCCGAAAACGACATGGGCCTACATAAGCTTTTGACGCCTTCGGGTCAAGTGGGTTATTTAAAGCGAAATTGTGCAGGGGGAAGTATCAATGTTCACGCAACTTAGATTGGGAATCGGCGCGGCTATGCTGGTGTCGTTGGTCGCATGTAGCAGTGCACCGAAAACCGGTGAAAATCCGGATATGGATATGAGTCCAACGGTCGGACAAGACGAAAGTGGTGTCGATTATGAGGAGCGGGCACGGTTAGAGCTGGAAAAAGCGAATAGGGGCGAGGTGAACGAAGTTGAAATCATCGGCACCAGCCCCGACGGCACGACCATTGTCAGTGAGGCGATTGAGGGTCAGGACTTGGGTGCCATGGAGGGTTCTATGCCTGCGATGGGACAAACGTTTGAGCCGGTGATTTATTTCGGTTACGATCAGTTTATGTTGGATGACGGCTCTCTGGCAACCGTTCAGCATTATGCAACGATATTGGTGGACAACCCGGATGAAAAAATCCAGCTAATCGGTCATACGGATGAGCGTGGCACACCTGAATACAATTTAGCTTTAGGCGAGCGCCGCGCTAAAGCGGTCGCGGAAGCCTTTATGCTCTACGGCGTCAGTGATAATCGCATTGAAATCGTGAGCATGGGGGAAGAAGAGCCAGCCGTCGCTGAGCAGAATGAAGCCGCCTGGGCTAAAAATCGTCGTGTTGAGATTAAAGCTCAATGAGGCTAACGAGGATGTTAAGATCGTTTGTGGTTGTGGTCATGCTCCTCAGTGCTTTGTCGATTTCGGGAAGGGCTTTTGCGGCGACGCAACAGCTTTCTATGGAACAACGTGTCGAGCGTTTGGAGCGGCGTGCGGATAACCCGGTTCTGATACAGTTAAGCCGTCGTCTGGCGGAGCAACAACGTCAAATTCAAGAATTGTATGGCGAGATGGATCGATTGAAGTTCCAAATGTCGAAAATGCAAGAAAAGATGGCGCGTCAATATCAAGAAACCGATGAGCGTATCAGTGGTTTGGAGTCTGAGCAAGGGGGCGCTTCCGCTCCGAGTGTGTCGGTGTTACCCAAGGCGGAATCTGCCAGGCCTGGCGCCAAGGCAGACGACTCGAACGCTCAAACGAATGCTTCTAATGAGCCAACTTCGTCTGGCGCATTAATCCCGACAGCAACGCAAAAAGCCAGCCCTTCACAACCTTCCGCAGAAGCGCAAAGCGCCTATGAAGCCGCGTTTGATTTGATCAAAAAAAGCGATTACAAAGCGGCCAGCCAAGCGTTTCAAGATTTTGCGAAAACCTATCCTAAAAGCCCCTTGGCCAGTAATGCGTTTTATTGGCAGGGTGAGTCCGAAGTGATTTTGGGTGACAATCCGGCCGCCTTAACCGCGTTTAAAACAGTATATGAGACTTATCCCGATTCCAATAAGGCACCGGATGCTTTGTTGCGCGCGGCCGATTTGTACCGCGACATGGGGCAAACGGGTGAAGCCAAGTCGCTTTATCAGAAATTGGTCAAAGACTTTTCATCTCATTCAATGGCCGACAAGGCAAAGCAGCGGTTGAATGATTTAAAAGGGTCTTAGAATGGTGGCTGAAAACGCGTTGAATGCGCCCAAAAAGGCCATCGTTCTGTTGTCCGGTGGATTGGATTCCGCTACTGTGCTGGCCATTGCGCAGGCGGAAGGCTATGAGTGTCATACCTTGAGCTTTGATTACGGGCAGAGACATCGTTCGGAATTAGATGCGGCTGAGCGGGTCTCCAAGGCCTTCGGTGCCCAAAGCCACCGTGTCATGTCCATGAATATGCGCGCGATTGGCGGCTCTGCGTTAACGGATGACATAGATGTCCCCGTCACTGGGGTGGAAGAAGGTCGGATTCCGGTGACTTATGTGCCGGCACGCAATACCATTTTTTTGGCTTATGCCTTGGGGTTGGCCGAAGTGGTGGAGGCGGATGATATTTTTATTGGGGTCAATGCGGTGGATTATTCCGGTTATCCCGATTGCCGCCCTGAGTTTATTGAGGCATTTGAAGCCATGGCGAACCTTGCGACTAAGGCGGGTGTTGAAGGGCATAGGTTGCGTGTTCGAACTCCCTTGATGACCTTGAGTAAAGCCGATATTATTCGGCAAGGTCATCGTTTAGGCGTCGATTACAGTCAAACTGTGTCATGCTATCAGGCAAATGAATTTGGCCAGGCCTGCGGCGTATGTGATTCGTGCCGTCTTCGCAAGCAAGGGTTCGCCGAAGCCGGAGTGTTGGATCCAACGATTTACCGAGTTTGATCGGGCTACCTTTTCGAAAAACGACCAGGCCTGGTGGTTTTATGCCATCCGATAGGTTGTGAGAATGGGGTTTTTGAAGCATTAAAATTTTTAAAATTAAAAAAGCCTAAAAATAGCTCAAAAACAACTTGCCAAACATCGGCCAGCTTGTATAATACGCCCCATTCCAGAGAGGGTCGTTAGCTCAGCTGGTAGAGCAGTTGGCTTTTAACCAATTGGTCGCGCGTTCGAATCGCGCACGACCCACCATTTCCAAACAGTCTGTTTTTTTCTGGAATTTTTTATCGGGATTCTCTCGATTTCTCACCTATGGGTCGTTAGCTCAGCTGGTAGAGCAGTTGGCTTTTAACCAATTGGTCGCGCGTTCGAATCGCGCACGACCCACCATATCGTATCTCAGTTCTACTCGCTTTATTTCCTCTGCTTCATTATTGTGTTCTTTATTCTGTTGTCTGCTCTGTATTGGTTTTTTGGATGAAATTGATGGGCTTGTGATGTCATTGGAAATCGCCAGGCCTGGCGTAATGACTTTAGAGGTACCCTTGAAAAGGATTTGGCTGTTCAAGGCGCGAGGTGTCGAGCTGTCATGGTCTAACCAATTCCTTTTGGACACTACACTAGAGCGTCATTCAGTTTGGGATATGACGCCTGCGATTTTCGGCAGAGTGTGAATTTTTTACAAGTGAGCGGCAGCGATTTTACGCAAGGTCGGAACCTCCAGCCCAAATTGATCGGCAAAGTCCAAGGCGCGTTTTAAACGTGCCGGTGCCGAGCGCCCCATGCATTTGTGCTCTGGATCGCCGTGAATGGCTTCCTCCAGGCCTGCCATTAATTTATTTCGGTCTTGTTGGCGATGGGTTAAGGCTTCTTGAATAGCCAACACATCTTGCGCCACAGCCTTCATCACCTCCGTATGTTGATGGGCTAACTGGTTGACATCGCCGCCGACTTCCAGTCCGGCAATGTTGGTGGTCAGAATATAAAGATTTTTGCGAACCAGCTCATACAGCAGCTCTGCTTCGCTGTCGAGTTGAACACAGGGTAAATCGAGTTGTGACAGTGCATTGAAAACCAGTTTGCTATGGGGGCCGAAAACCGGTGATGGCAAAACCACTTTGCTGTCCATGCCTTGTTTCTTTTCAAACCAGACGGATATGACGGTCGGCTGCTTTAAGGCCGTATTGTCCCAGTCACGCGGCAGCAGTTCATTCTGTAATAAAATCACCCGATCTTGCCACTGAGTCGGACACTTTTGTATGGTCGAATGGATGTCGGCTTCGCCAACGGCCATTAACACGGCTTCTGGGTTTGGGATGGCTTGAGCCATTTCCGTTAGGTTGTCGGTTCGTAAAGCGGCTTGTACCGGGTGCCCAAGTTTTAAAAAGCCGCGTGCAAAGACGCTTCCAAGTTCGCCCATGCCAATCACAATAATGGTTTTCTTCATTTGCGCTCCTTTGGTTTGCTGGATCTTGAAGTTGTTGTTCGGGTTAGTCGCCTAGCCGAAATTGTAGCGGAAAAACTTGGGGTTTGGGGGTTGCTTGTGCTTGGGTTGCACCGAAATGGTTTTTCGGTTGCGTGTTTGGGTTCGAAACTGTGCCCACCCTTGGGTGTTATGCTTTAAAATAGTGCAAGGATATTGACCATTTGAATGAGAAAAACGCGAGGGTTCCGCTTGTTCCGTCAAAGGGGACGCTCAGAAGTCTCTGATTCAGAGATTCTCTAAAATAGACGGTGTGAAAGGGAGCAAAGATGCAAACGCAAAAACCAAAATTCAGCTGGCATTATTATGTCATGGCGTTTGGCGCCTTGATGGCCTTGTTGGCCGCGACGCTTTCGGCCTGGGGAGCGGTTATGAGCGCGGTGGGGTTTGCGGTGATCGCACATCCTGTGCTGCCCTTTAAAGGGCTGACGCGTTTTGTTTTCTTTGTTCTGTTTGCCGTGCTGTTCGTGCTCGGCTTTCCGGATGCGGCGGTGGTTCAGGAAATGATGGCAAAAGACGTTTCCCAGGCCTGATTTTATGAGCAGCAAAGCCCTCGAAGATTATTTGAAGATTATTTATAAGCTTGAAGAAGTGGGCGATTCGTCCAAAGGTGTGAGCACCTCTTCAATCGCTGAGCGGTTGGCGATTTCGCAGGCGTCGGTTTCCAATATGATTAAAAAACTGGCGGACAAACAGTTAATCGTTTATGAACCTTATTATGGGGTCACTTTGACGGAATCCGGGCGAGATGTGGCGCTGGGAATGATTCGAAAACACCGTATTTTGGAACTGTTTTTGGTTGAAAGGCTCGGCTATTCCTGGGATGAGGTGGATGAAGAGGCCGAGGTGCTTGAACACGCGGTTTCGGATAAATTGACCAAGCGAATGTGGGAAGAACTGGGGCGGCCAACTCAGGATCCCCACGGTTCGCCGATTCCCGATGAATCGGGCGCCATCTTCGAAGCCCCTTCCATTCGTTTGGCCGATTGCGAAATCGCCAAGCCGTTTAGGGTGCAACGTATTCAGAACCGAACGCCGGCGGAATTACGCTATTTGTTTTCCATCGGTTTGGTCAAAGGCGCGCAGGTGACTGTGCAGAAAAAAGCACCTTTTAACGGGCCTGTGTCGATCGACATTAACGGAATTTTGCAGGCGTTGGACTATCGTTTGGCCGAGTCCATTTATGTAATCGCCTCTCCGGTGATGGAAGCCAAAAACTAGCCGCCGGTTGTCAATCTTTTCTGAAAGCCTCCTGGATTTGAGGCGTTTATTGGATGTTAATTTGGAGTCCGTGAAATGAACTATCGCTCTCAGCAGAGGGTCAGTCAGGCCGAAATTTTGGAAGGTTTGACGACCTCGGTGGTCTGGATTGATAAGCATGAAAATATCGGTTTTATCAATCTGGCGGGGGCTGAATTGCTTCAATTGAGTGCACAACGTGTTATCGGTATGAACTGGCGCTATATATTGCCGAAATTTCTGGACGACATTCATGCGTGCGGTACCGGGCGTTTGACCATTCATAAGTATGCCATTCGCTTGCCAGACGCGCAGAAAATTCATGTGACCTGCACCATTTCCTATTATGAAATGGACGGTGACGATGGTTGGTTGATCGAGCTTTACAACACCGAACGCCACCATCGAATTGCGGAAGAAGACGAACGCTGGCATCAGTACGAAGCCGGAAATCTGCTGGTGCGAACCTTGGCGCACGAGATTAAAAATCCGTTGGCTGGAATCTACGGTTCGACCCAGTTGTTGCAGAAGCGGTTTCCGCAAAACAGCAAGGCGGAACCGTTTCTGGAAGTGATTTTGCGTGAGGTGAAGCGGCTGCAAAACCTGGTGGACCGCATGTTGGGGCCGAGAGGCGATGCGGATAAGGAACCTTATAACATTCACGAACTGATTGGCTATGTGATTGATGTCGTACGTGGCGAAAAACCGGATAACGTCTTTATCAAGCTGGATTATGACCCGAGTATCCCGGAGATTTCGATGGACTTCGAGGCGATGGTCCAAGCTCTGTTGAATCTGGTGAAGAACGCGATTCAGGCGATGGAAAAACACGGCGGCGTGCTGACGTTGAAAACGCGTGTTGAATCCAAGTTTACGCTGGGCACCAAAACGTATCCGCTGGTTGCAGTGATCAGCGTGATTGATGAGGGCGAAGGCATTGACCCGGACATGTTCGATGCCA
>NZ_JBNGDN010000053.1:0-13771 GCF_049975065.1 Hydrogenovibrio sp. | reverse complement strand
TGAAAAATTTGGGGGCTTCTTAATTGTCCACTTTGTTTAGGACACTACACTAGCGAAAGGTTTTGCAATTCACAGTCTGGTATTTTACTCTTTTGGAGGGATTGATTTGGACGGAATCCGGCTAGGGGTTATTCGAGGTGTTTTGGGGTATGGTGGCGTTTTTTAATTGGATTTTTGGAGTGTTATCCGTTATCTATCATGCGATTAGTTTGTTTGATGTCAATGACGTTTGAGCCCAAAAGTAATCACAAAGGTAACCATTTGGGTGGGTCGGTTGGTAAATACTTGGAGTGAGAAGCATGTTTTTCAATTCATTGCGCACAAAGGTCATGGGAATTTCCGTTGCCGTCATGCTGCTGGTGACCACAGCACTCGGCAGCTTTTTGTATCTGTATCAAATCAAGCCGTTGGAAACGCAGGTCAAACAAGATTTTATCCAATCTAAAGCGGCTTATATCAACGGCAAGTATGATCTGAAAATTCAGTCCGGCATTATTGGTGCCACCATGCTGTCGTTGCAACCGGAGGTCTTTGCGGCACTGGGTTCCAACGATACCGAGTCGTTAAAAGCCTTGTTGTCGAACCTGAAAAAGCGTTATGCGGAAAAAACGAACTTTCGCGGTATTTTTTCCGAGTTGATTGCCGCAGATGGCCGTTCACTGATGCGTTCATGGAAGTTGGACGGAAGTCACCCAGATCGCAGTCAAACCACCTTGTTTAAAACCGTCAAGGCCGATCGCAAAGCGATGGGTGTCATCGGATTTGGCGAACGTGGCGTGGCGATTACCGCCATGACGCCAGTATTGAACGGCGAGGATTTTCTGGGCGCTGCCACTATGGTGCAAGGGGTTGGATCGGTCTCGCGTGATTTTGAAAACGAATTCGGCGGCGTTTGGGTCATGCTGGTGGACGCCGAGTATGTGCAACAGAAATTCGGCAGTCGCGAGCCGGTCGCCAAACTCAAGCCGGTCACCGATCGCTATGTGTTTGCGCACAATACCTGGTTTTCAGAGCAAGCGCAAACGCTGACAAAAGCCCTTTACACCCCAGTCAACGGCGACCAGTCGCGTTTGTACCTAAAAGACGGCAAGGTGGTGGTGGATTTGCCGGCCAAGGATGAAGACGGCCAGGTGTTCGCCCGTCAGATTTTCATTCAAGAGGCCGCTGTGTTTGAAGCGCCATTGCAGGCGGCGCGGGATCAGGCCTGGATGACGCTGATCAGTGTGGTGGTGGGCATTTCGCTGCTGACGGTGATTCTGCTGTTCATTATCAACCTCAGCGTCATTCGTCCGCTATTGTCGCTGAACCGTACGGTAAACAGCATTCGCGAGTCGGGCGATTTCAGTGTGAAAAGCGGCATTCAGACTCATGATGAAGTCGGTCAAACCGCCGAGGCGATTAATGAACTGCTGGACAAGATGTCGCACGCGGTTCAGGAGGCCACGGGCGCTGTGGAGGCGCTGTCGAAAGGCGAGCTGGATCAGCGTATTCGCGGCGACTTTAACGGGGATCTACGTCGTTTGAAACAAAGCATCAACAGCAGTATGGATACGGTGGAAACGGTGATGACGCAGGTCGGCGTCACCGTGGCACACCTGGCGAAAGGTGAGTTGGATGTGTCCATTCAAACTCAGGCGGAAGGGGTTTATGGACGCATCCTGATGGACACTCAGCAAGCGATGCGTGTTCTGAGTGATGTGGTGAGCGACACCAATCGGGTCATGCAGTTAGTCAGTCAGGGTGAATTTGCCGAGTCGATTCAAGTGGAAGCCAAAGGCCAGTTTCAGAACTTGACTGATCGTATCAATGTCACTGTGTCGGCTCTGAATCACACGATCAGTGACATTGCCCGGGTCATGCAGGCGCAAGCACAGGGCGATTTGACGCAAAGGGTAGCGGTCAGTTGTCACGGTCAGCTGAATGATCTCAAGGCCGCCATCAATGACACAGCACAACACGTGGCTCAGGCGATGGGGCAAGTGTCGATGACGGCTTACTCTGTGGCAGCGGCGGCGGATGAAGTGTCCCGTGGGGCACTGAGTTTGAGTGACAGCGTGCAGCAGCAGGCGGCGTCAATGGAAGAATCCACTGCCACCATGCAGGGCATTAATCAGGCGATACAGGACAATGCCAAAAACACCGTGGCCGTGGATGAGCATGAAAAACAGCTGGCGGCACATGCCGAAAAAGCGGGTACAGTGATGCATCAGAGCATTGAAGCCATGAGGGCGTTACAGGATTCCAGTCACAAGATTGGTGAAATTGTGACTCTGATCGACGGCATTGCGTTCCAGACCAATTTGCTGGCACTGAATGCCGCTGTGGAAGCCGCGCGCGCCGGTGATCACGGTCGCGGTTTTGCCGTGGTTGCCGGTGAGGTGCGCGGTCTGGCACAGAAGTCGGCCGATGCCGCCAAGGACATCAGCGGGTTGATTGATGAAAGCGTGAGTCGCATTGAACAAGGCACGCAGTTGGCACAGGAAACCGAAGCGGTTTTTCAGCAAATCAACGTTTCGATACAAGAGGTCACCAAAATGATGGGGAGCATTGCCAGCACCTCAGCGCAACAGGCGCAAGGTGTGGCGGAAGTCAATCAGGCGTTTAATCAGATTGACGACATCACTCAGCAAAACGCGGCTCTGGTGGAGCAGACGTCAGCATCGGCGAGCCAACTTAAGGAGCAGGCAGAACAAATGCTCGACAGTATTCGTTTTTTCAAAACCGGTCATGGCAGCCATCCTGCGTCAGCAAAGACCTTACCCAAACCGGCGGAAGACACGGGTTTAAAAGACTAAAATCGGCTTGAATTATATTACTCAGGCCTGGGCGTTTTGCGTTGATGGGCGTCAGTGTCGTTTCGCGTTTTCGGCTTCCAGGGTTTGGATCAGCTGTTCGAGCGGGATGGGTCTTTCAATGTAAAACCCTTGTGCCAGATGGCAACCGGCCTGTTCAACCAGTTGCAGCTGTTCATGATGCTCCACCCCTTCGGCCACCACCTGAACGCCGATGGCTTTGCCCAGCAACACCAGTGCCCGTAGCATTTCCACGCTTTGCGCATCGTTTTCCAGTGGTGAGATAAACGAACGGTCGATTTTCATGGTATTGACCGGAAAGTTTTTCAGGTAGGACAGCGAGGAATAGCCGGTGCCAAAGTCGTCAATAGCGAGCCTGACGCCGAGATCGCGCAGTTTCTGCATGATCTGGCAGGCCTGGTCGATTTTGTCGATGAGCATGCTTTCGGTGATTTCGAATTCCACCAGTTCTGGGTCGATGCCGGTTTCTTCAAGGGCTTTATGAATGATCTCCAGTAGCCCGGGATTCACAAACTGTCTGGCGGATAGGTTAATGGCCACATGCAAGCGTTTACCGGTACGCTGATTGAGCTGTTGAGTATCCTGCATGGCCTGAAAAATAATCCAGCGACCGATGGGTTTAATTAACCCAGTGTCCTCGGCCAGCGGTATGAAGCTGGCGGGGGGGATGTGAGTGTCGTCTTCCTGCGGCCAGCGAAGCAAAGCTTCCATGCCGACAATCCGGTGGGTGGTGAGATCGAGCTTGGGCTGATAGTGCAGTTGAAATTCTTGACGGCTGGTGGCTTTGTGGAGTTTGGATTCCAGACGCACCCGTTCCGCACTGCTCTGGTTCATGGCTTCGGAGAAAAACTGATACCCGCCTTTGCCCTCGGAGCGCACGCGCCCCAGCGCGGTTTCCGCACAACGCATTAAATCGTCTTCATTGCTGGCATTGTCGGGATAGACGGCAATGCCGATGCTGCCGGAGAGAAACACTTCTTCACCGTTGGCGACAAAGGGGTCTTTAAACACGTCCAGCAGACGGCGTGCCACCACATTGGCGTCTTCGGGTTCGCGCAACTCGCTTAAAATAAAGCTGAAATCGTCACCGCCAATGCGGGAAATTAGGTCGGAATCCCGTTCCGATCGGTCTTCCTGTCTGGCCAGCAGATCGGTGGAGCGAACCTTGCCTCGGAGGCGTTTAGCGACCTGAATCAGCAACTCGTCGCCAACCGCAAAACCAAAGGCATCGTTAATCATGCGAAAACGATCCAAATTCAATACCAGCAGACCGGTGCGGGACTCATGACGGTTGGAAATATTGAATTCATGACCAAGACGGTTGCGAAACAAGATGCGGTTGGGTAATTGCGTTAAGGGGTCGTAATGGGTGGATTTTTCCAGCTCTTCTTCACTGCGCTGGTGATGAGACAAATCGCTGAAAATGCCGAGATAATGGGTGACATCGTTTTGCTCATTACGGATGGCTTGGATGGACAAGCGTTTGAGATAAAAGGTGCCGTCACGGTAACGATCCCAGACTTCACCGCGCCAGAGACCTTTTTCGGCGATCGCCTGCCACATTTTTTCATAAAATCGACTCGGATGGCGACCGGACTGGTTGATCTTAGGCGTTTGCCCAATGACGTCTTCCGCACTCAGGCCGGTCATTTGCGTGTAAGCCTGATTGACATACACAATTTTTTGACTCGCATCGGTGATCATGACCGAAAAACGCGCCTTGTCGATGACGTGATGCAATAACACTGAATGCGCATCCGCTTGGCGTCGTCGGTCGGGGTGTTGCAGATGGTGGTACAAAGCCTGTTCTAAAGCTTCGCGGCTGAATTCGGCGTAATCGGATAAAGGTGTGTCGGTTGAAGGCGTTTCAAGCATAATCTTCCCTGATCCAGTTATCATGATATGACTATTATCATACGCTGATTGACTCAGAATTTGTTATAAAAATTTTACGGGTAAATGATGCTCTTTATCGAATTTTTAAATGGGTGGAGTGCGCTCGCCGCCGGATGCAAGTGGAAATCACCAGGTCTGGTGATTTTGCGGTAAAGTCAGTTATTTCGGTGCATCTTCATTGCGGTTGCGCCACAGCTTGGCCACCGCTTTGTAGCTGCCGAGAAACGCTACCACCAAACAAATCAAGCCGATGACGGAAAACAGAATCACCGGAAAGACTCCGGCGATCTGGTTGGTCAAGATGGAAAAATATCCTCCTACCCCCGCCAGAAACAAAAATCCCATCACCTTCAACACCGTGCGGTGCGACGGACGGTATTCATAATGCCCATCCGCGTTTTCCAGTGGATTGAGAATGGGGGAGAAGAGTTTTAGGAATAAATTTTTCATGAGGTTGAGTTTAACGATTCGTGTACAGCCTGTCGATGGATTTTATTCGGCCATGGTATTTTTTTGACAAGGTTTGCCATTAATTGGCATAATAATTTTTAATTTTTGTTTCGTTCATTTTTTGGAGTGGGTTATGGCGACAATGAATATTTCACTTCCTGATCCAATGCGCGATTGGGTAAAAGGTCAAATTGATACAGGGCTTTATGCGAACAGCAGCGATTATGTGCGTGATTTGATTCGCAAGGATCAGCTGCGGATGCAAAACGTTAAAGCCTTACAACAGGCGATTAATGAAGGGCTTGAAAGTGGCGCGGCGCAACCCTTTGATTCGAACGCGTCATCTACATGATCTGTACTCAGCGAATAAATCCCCGCAGAATCAACAAAACTTAAAAGCTTTTCAAAGGAATCCTTAACGTCATCAAAAGCTTGTTCTCCAACCCCAAGAATTTCCTTTAGTTGATCTAATTGAGATTCATACAGTTTTCGAGAAAAAAGCCCTTCATACGGATCATTCAGTTTCTCTCGAGTTGGTGAGTAAAAATAGTTATCGCATAAGGATGAAATATCTCTATCCGAACCTGCTCTATACTTAAATACGTTCATAACATCTACAGAGTCAAAACAAAGTTTGAAATAACTTGGGTCAGAGTAAAATTAAATTTTCATTGCTCAATAATTTGGATTAGAGAACTTTCGATATTGGCTTTAAAACCATCATCCATTGCATACCAATCTTGAATATCGACTCTAAACGGTAAATCGGAAAATTCAAAGGCATCTTTCAGTTTGTACAGGGTTTCGATAGGTAGCTTCTGTTGGGCTTTAACCAATAAATCCAAATCCGAATAGGGTCTTGCTTGGTCTTTGGTTCTGGAACCATAAGCGTAGATTTCAAGTGGTTCAGAGCGCATGCTGTTGATGATATTGATGACTTGCTGGCGCTGTTGCTCGGTAAGTTGAAGCATTTTCAACCTTTCGATTTTAAAGCATCTAAGAGTTTGATTGCGTCAGGTAAGAATTTGATCGCAATCTGGAAAACTTCATCCGCCGTTTTATCATTGTAGGTGTGACTGGTTTCATTACGAGCGCGGTGAAAGAGCATCCAGGTTTCAACGGATGCTATTAATTGATATTCTGCTGCGAGACGAAAGAGAGCTTGGCGAGAGAGGCCGTCTACTTGGCTTTTACCTAAGTTTTCACCCAGCCAGCGTTTAATAAACTTCCAGCTAAGCTCATAGGTGAACTCAAAGTGTTGCACG
This sequence comes from Hydrogenovibrio sp., assembly GCF_049975065.1. Taxonomy (GTDB): domain Bacteria; phylum Pseudomonadota; class Gammaproteobacteria; order Thiomicrospirales; family Thiomicrospiraceae; genus Hydrogenovibrio. The sequence goes on along the minus strand of NZ_JBNGDN010000053.1, from coordinate 7,347 downwards.
ACACCAGAAATTAGGGTGCGGAGCAAGGGTGAGGAGTCGGTAGATTTGAACTCGTCCACAACTTCTAGGCTTTCATCAAGTCTAGAAATCGCTTTTTCTAATGCTGTGAAATCAAGTTGGTTATCCATCTGTTCACCTTTATTATGCTTGAATTCAAGATTCAAAATGACAATACACGTTTCTTGTCTATTGCGCAAAATCTTCTGGGTCATACCCCAAATTCGGTGCCAGCCATTTTTCCGTTTCTTCGATGGTCCAGCCTTTGCGGTGGGCGTAGTCTTCCACTTGGTCACGACCGAGGGAGCCGATGCCGAAGTAGCGGCTTTGCGGATGCGCAAAGTAGGTGCCGGAAACGGCGGCGGTGGGGAACATGGCAAAGCTTTCGGTGATGTCCAGACCGATGGTTTCATCCGGTTTCAATAATTCCCAAAGGGTGCCTTTTTCGGTGTGGTCCGGGCAGGCCGGATAACCGGCGGCAGGGCGAATGCCTTGGTAACGTTCTTTAATCAGGTCTTCGTTGTCGAGGTTTTCGTCCGGCGCGTAGCCCCAGTCGTCTTTACGCACGATTTCATGCAGGGTTTCGGCAAAGGCTTCGGCAAAGCGGTCGGCCAGGGCTTTGAGCATAATGGCGTGATAGTCGTCGTGGTCTTTTTCAAAGCGTTCCACGTGTTCGTCAATGCCGATGCCGGCGGTGACGGCGAAGAAACCGATATAATCCGCCACGCCGCTTTCTTTACTGGCGATGAAGTCCGATAGGCAGTTATTGGCGCCGCCGCGTTTTTTCTCGGCCTGCTGACGCAGATGATGGAAAGTGTGCAGCACTTGGTTGCGGCTTTCGTCGGTATAGACTTCAATGTCGTCGCCAACGCGGTTGGCTGGGTAAAAACCGTACACGGCTTTGGCGGTGAGCCATTTTTCATCGATGATTTGCTTGAGCATGGTTTGGGCGTCAGCAAACACTTTGCGGGCTTCTTCGCCGACGACTTTGTCGTCGAGAATGCGCGGGTACAAGCCGTGTAATTCCCAGGCCTGGAAGAAAGGCGACCAGTCAAAACGTTCCACCAATTTTTCCAGCGGGAAGTTGTCCAACACTTTAGTGCCGAGGAATTTGGGACGCACCGGAGTGAATTCCTGCCAGGCCTGGTCGGTTAAGGCGGGGTTGGTGCGTGCTTGTTTGATTGGGATACGCTTGACCTGCTGGGCGCGGGCTTTGCGTTCTTCGCGAACCTGTTGGTATTCGGCGCGGATTTTGGCGGCGAAATCGACTTTCAAATCGTTGGAAATGAGGCTTTGCGCCACGCCGACGGCGCGGGAGGCGTCTTTAACGTACACCACCGGATGGTCGTATTGCGGCTCGATTTTCACGGCGGTGTGTGCTTTGGACGTGGTGGCACCACCGATGAGCAACGGCAAGTCCATGCCGCGTTCTTTCATCAGTTTGGCGACATTGACCATTTCTTCCAGCGACGGTGTAATCAGGCCGGAGAGGCCGATGACGTTGGCGCCTTGTTCGACGGCGGTGTCGAGAATCTTCTCGGCGGGCACCATCACGCCTAAATCAATCACTTCGAAATTATTACACTGCAACACCACGCCGACGATGTTTTTGCCGATGTCGTGAACGTCGCCTTTGACCGTGGCCATGACGATTTTGCCTTGTTGCTGACCTTCGGTTTTGGCGGCCAGCAGATACGGGTCCAGATAGGCGACGGCGCGTTTCATGACGCGGGCGGATTTGACCACCTGCGGCAGGAACATTTTGCCGGAACCGAACAGGTCGCCGACCACGTTCATGCCGTCCATCAGCGGGCCTTCGATGACGTGCAGGCCGGAGCCGAGTTTTTGGTAGGCTTCTTCGGTGTCTTCTTCAATGTAGTCGGTAATGCCTTTGACCAGCGCGTGTTCCAGACGTTTTTCCACGCTTTGTTCGCGCCAGGCGGTGTCGGCGACTTTGCTGGCGGCTTGGCCGTCGCCACGGAATTCTTCGGCCACTTCCAATAAGCGTTCGCCGGCTTCCGGATCTTTATTGAGGATGACGTCTTCCACGGCTTGACGGAGTTTTTCCGGCAGGTCGTCGTAAATCGCCATTTGCCCGGCGTTGACGATGCCCATGTCCATGCCTTCTTGGATGGCGTAATAGAGGAACACGGAGTGGATGGCTTCGCGCACCGGGTTGTTGCCGCGGAAGGAGAAGGACACATTGGAGACCCCGCCGGAAATTTTGGCGTGCGGCAGGTTGGCTTTAATCCAAGTGACGGCGTTGATGAAATCCAGGCCGTAGTTGTTGTGTTCTTCGATGCCGGTGGCGACGGCGAAAATGTTGGGGTCGAAAATAATGTCCTGCGGCAGGAAGCCGACTTTTTGGGTCAAGACGTCATAAGAGCGTTTACAGATTTCAATTTTGCGCGCCAGCGTATCGGCCTGGCCGTCTTCGTCAAACGCCATAATAATGGCCGCCGCGCCGTATTGTTTGACCAGTTTGGCATGATGAATAAAGGCGTCTTCGCCTTCTTTTAAGGAAATGGAGTTGACCACGCCTTTGCCTTGGATGCATTTCAAACCGGCTTCGATGACCTCCCATTTGGAGGAGTCGATCATAATCGGTACGCGGGAAGCTTCCGGCTCGGAGGCCAGCAAATTGAGGAATTTGACCATGCAGGCTTTGGCGTCCAGCATGCCTTCGTCCATATTGACGTCGATAATCTGCGCGCCGTCTTCCACTTGTTTGACGGCGATGTCGATGGCTTCACCGTAGTTTTCTTCGATAATCAGGCGTTTGAATTTGGCGGAACCGGTGACGTTGTTACGCTCGCCGACATTGACGAACAGGGTGTTTTCGTCGATATTCAACGGCTCCAGACCGGACAAACGGCAGGCCGGGGCGATTTGCGGCAATTCGCGTTTGGGGTGTGCCAAGGCCGCTTTGGCCATGGCTTTGACGTGGTCCGGCGTGGTGCCGCAGCAACCGCCGATGATGTTTATCCAGCCTTTTTGCGCCCAGACGGCGATTTCCGCCGCCATTTGTTCCGGGGTTTCGTCGTATTCGCCGAATTCGTTCGGCAGACCGGCATTGGGGTGGACGGACACATAGGTTTCGCACACGCGGCTGATTTCCTGCACGTAAGGGCGCAGCTCTTCCGGCCCTAAAGCGCAGTTCAGGCCAACGGACAAGGGTTCGGCGTGCGCCACGGCGTTGTAAAACGCTTCGGCTGTCTGGCCGGAAAGGGTTCGGCCGGAAGCGTCGGTGATGGTGCCGGACAGCATAATCGGTACTTCGTAGCCGACGGCGGCTTCCACTTCTTTCACCGCGAAAATGGCGGCCTTGGCGTTCAAGGTGTCGAAAATGGTTTCAATCAGAATAACGTCCGCGCCACCTTCTAGCAAGCCGTGCGTGGCTTGTGTGTAAGCCTCAACCAATTCATCGAAGGAGGTGTTGCGCTTGCCCGGGTCGTTGACGTCCGGCGAGATGGAGGCGGTGCGGTTGGTGGGCCCCAAAACACCGGCGACAAAACGCGGTTGGCCGTCGTTCTGTTCGGCTTGGTCGCAGGCTTCGCGCGCCACTTGCGCGGCGGCGATGTTCAGCTCGGTGACGATGGCCTGCATGTCGTAATCGGCTTGCGCGATGGTGGTGGCGTTAAAGGAATTGGTTTCGACGATATCGACGCCGCGATTCAGGAACGACAAATGGATGTCTCGAATCAAATGCGGCTGGGTCATGGCCAGAATGTCGTTGTTGCCTTTGATGTCCATGTGGTAATCGGCAAAATGGTCGCCCCGGAAGTCGTCTTCCGACAGATTCAGGCTTTGAATCATGGTGCCCATCGCGCCGTCGAGAATGACAATGCGTTCGGCAAGCAGGGATTTCAATTGGGCAATTCGGGTGGCGCGCTCAGTCATAGCAAAAACATCATTTTATTCAAAATTAAAGGACGTTATTTTAACCTAAAGCCGACTCAAAAGCTGGGATAACACTCGCCCGAGAAACATTTCACCAGGCCTGGTGATTTAGAACATGGCCTGACGGAACGGCATCGGCGACGGCAAGTGCGTTTCATGCGGGTTTATGAATTTCGCGGGGAGTGGATTGATTTGTTCTGCTTTTGTCATAAAAATTCTTTACCCCGCTCGGCGTTCGTTTTGCTATGATTGAAAACAAGTGATTAAACAAAGCGTCGCTATGACGTGGGTTTTAGAGCGCTTAGAGCGCTCAGATTGCTTAGGTTTTCCCGCTGAAAGTTTAATTGCTTACTTTTTTTAATCTTATCAAGATTAATATTATCACTAACTGAAAATGCTAAACCTGTCGTGAGGCAGGGACAGAAAGCCACGGGTCTCTATTTTTGTGGAGACAGCCGGGTTGCCAGAGAAAAGTGTGTGCCATCGCCCCGTGCGGTGTCTCGGAACGCCTGTTGTTGACTTGTCTTTTCTCCCGCAAACCTGACAAGGTTGCGCCGGATATTTGGGTTGAAACGCCCTTGCCGACTTACCTCCGAATCGAACGCTTTCGCTTTATAAAAAATGCCCGGCATTGGCTGGGAAACGTCACGTTCATAAAGCCCTAGGAGGTTTGTTATGACATCCATTGCACTCAATACATTCAAAAAAATCACATTGAAACAAGTTTTGGCGCCTGTGTTGGCGATCACACTGGTGTTTTCCGCGCCGCCGATTTTCGCCTCCATCGCCAGTCCGGCTCCGTCCAAGCAAGACGTGGCGGAAATGAAAAAAATCGTTGGCTATTACCCGGAATGGGGGCTTTACAGCGGCCATAAAAATTACAATCCAGCCGATATGGCGATTAATAAAATGACCCATATTAACTATGCGTTTGCCACCATCAAAAACGGTGAAATCGCCGAGTTTGATACTTGGGCGGCCAGCGGGGTGACGGCGCAATTTGGTGAAGCTTACAACAGTGAATTCAAAGGCGCGTTGGGTCAGTTTAAAAAACTGGAAGCGCAATTCCCGCAAACCAGCTTTATGATTTCCATCGGCGGCTGGACCCAGTCAGGGGGCTTCCACGAGGTGGCTGCCACGCCGCAAGCGCGTCAAAAGTTTGCCGACAGTGTGGTAGCATTTGTGCGCAAATGGCACTTTGACGGCGTGGACATCGACTGGGAATACCCAGGTGTGCCCCGTCAACCGGATAAAGTGGACAGCACCAATGACCAAGGCACCCCGAATGCCGATGCGTCCGAGCGTCAGACCTTTACGCTGTTGTTAAAAGATTTGCGTGCTGCGTTGGATGCGGCTGGTCAGCAGGACAATACCTATTATCAACTGACCGCCGCCGTCAGCGCAAACTTGCCCTACATTGATCTGACCGATCCGGCCGATTACGTTCAGTATCTGGATTTTGTCAATTTAATGACCTATGACTTGCACGGTGCTTGGGACGGAAAAACCAATCACCAGTCCGCGCTGTTTTCCAATCCTCAAGCCGGCACCGCCGCCTACAGTGTGCATAACACCGTAAGCTACTTTTTAGCCAAGGGCGTGCCCGCCGAGAAACTGATTATCGGCTCGCCGTTTTATTCACGTGGTTGGAAAGGCGTGAGCGATGCCTCGCCAATCAGCGGTTTACCCGGTTTGTTCGCCTCCGCCAATGGCGGTGCGGCGGGTATTTGGGACGGCGGTCGTGCCGCAGGCAATAATCCTTATTGGAAGCTCAAAGAAATGGAGCAGGATCCGGCCTTTATCAAATATTACGATGAGGTGGCGCAGGCGCCCTATCTGTACAGTCAGAGCAAACAGGAAATGTACACTTATGAAGATACCCAATCCTTGGGCGCGAAAGTGTCCTATGTGGTGAATAACGACTTGGGTGGGATTATTTTCTGGGAAGTCACCGGCGATGCGCCGTTGAAAGGCACCGAATTGCTGGATGTGATTTACAACGGTTTCTATGCCGGTGTGGTGCCGCCAGCGCCAGTTGCGCCTGAGCCGCCTGCGGAGACGGGAAGCGGTGCCACAGGGGAAGCGGGTGACACCAACGGTGATACCGATGCATCGTCGGGTGATGCGGGCGCAGCGGAAGCGGGCGCTTGGAACCCTGAGGCCGTTTATAACGGTGGCGACAAAGTGCGTCACAACGGTCAGCGTTACCAAGCCAAATGGTGGACGCAAGGCAATGAACCCGGCACCGAGCAATGGGGGCCATGGGAAGCCGTGAACAGCACTGGCAACGATGGCGGCGCCGCGAACAACGGTGATGCCGGGCAAGTCGGCGGCGGTCAAGCGGGCGTTGGTGACGGCAGCGGCAATACCGGTCAGGACGCCGGTCAAGATGCCAGCCCAGAAACCGGCGCTCAAGCGGGCTACGCCATGACGCAGGCCGAGTTGGCCGCACGCGAAGCCGCCTTGACGGACTCGCCGCAAATGACGCTGGTCAAAGAGACGATCCGCACGTTAGATAACACCCAAGTGGAGTCGATTACGCCACTGCGGGCAGAGAATCCAGCCAATGTAAAACGGGTGGAAAGTCTGTTGTCGCAAGCGCAGTTTGAGTAGCTTTTCCCCAAACGGGTCGAAAGTTACACCTATACGAACTTCCTCAAAGCCGTGGGCAAATTCCCCGCCTTCTGCGGCGACTAGTCGGATGGTCGGGACGCGGATCAAATTTGTCGCAAATCGCTGGCCAATATGTTCGCCCACTTTGCGCAGGAAACCGGCGGTCATGCCGCTGAATCGGTGCTGGGCGTGCCAGAGTGGCGTCAAGCCTTAATGTACGTGCGTGAAATGGGCTACACCGAGCAGGTGCGCGGTGCCTATGCCGGGGAATGTAACCCCGACACCTGGCAAGGGCAGGCCTGGCCATGTGGCACCTTTGACGATGGCGAGTTTAAAAGCTACTTTGGGCGCGGGGCGAAACAGTTGAGTTACAACTACAACTACGGACCTTTCTCGCAAGCCATGACCGGCAATGTGCGCACCTTGCTGGATAACCCAGAGTTGGTAGCCGACACTTGGTTGAACTTTGCCAGTGCCGTCTTCTTCTTCACCTATCCACAGACCCCGAAACCCAGTATGTTGCACATTCTGGACGGCACTTGGCAGCCCAATGCGAAGGATGAAGCCAACAACCGGTTGCCCGGTTTCGGCGTCACCACCATGGTGATGAACGGCGGGGTGGAGTGCGGCGGCACGGTCGAGCATCAACAGTCCGCCAATCGCATTCGCTACTATCAACGCTTTGCCGACTACTTTGGGGTGCCGATTCCGGCCGACGAAGTATTGGGCTGTGCCAATATGGCGTTTTTTGATGGGGAAGGTTCCGCGGCGATGAACACTTACTGGGATCAGGACTGGGGTTACGACGCCAGCAAACCCGGCGGACAATCTTATGCC
>NZ_JBNGDN010000052.1:5911-14211 GCF_049975065.1 Hydrogenovibrio sp. | reverse complement strand
CTATGCAAAAGCTAGATAAAAAATGGGCGTCTTTGTGTACGAAAAAGGGTTGACAGTCCACTTCTCGCGCTTAAAGAGTAGGAAAAAGCCTTTATGCGATCGTATTGTCATGACAGTTTCTACGCCGACGCATGCTGGCCTCTAATGCTTTAATTTTATATCAAAATTGGCTATAATTAACAAAATCTGTTAATTGATCTATATTTTGTTAAAGGTGGGTTTTATGGATCCTCGCTACAATCCTTTTGCGCCGGGTGCGGGTACGCCTCCGCCTGAGCTGGCGGGTCGTGACGATATTATTGATCGAGCTACGATTTCTCTGCATCGTATCGCGGCGGGTCGTGCTGCGCGTAGCGTAGTGTTGTATGGTTTGCGAGGTGTTGGTAAAACGGTACTGCTGTATAAGCTCACTGATATAGCAGAACAAGAAGGTTACATGACGGTCATCATTGAAGCGCCTGAAGATCGCTCATTGCCTGCCATGTTGGGTCCGGCACTGCGTACGGCCTTGATTAAAATGAGCAAGCTTAAACAAGCCAAGGCTGTGATGACAAGCTCACTCAATAATGCAAAAAGTGCATTGGCTGGGTTTATTAAGGCTGCTAAGGTTCGCTTTGACGATGTTGAGGTAAACATCGACTTCGATTTTGAGGAAGGTTTAGCCGATAGCGGCGACTTTGAAAGTGACCTTACTGACTTAATTGTGAATGTGGGTGAATCTGCAAAACATCATAAAAAGCCGATTGTATTGGTGATTGATGAATTGCAGTATGTTCCTGAGGAGCAATTAGCTGCCTTGATAACAGCTTTACATCGCGCGAGCCAAAAACAATTGCCGATTACCTTGGTAGGGGCGGGCTTGCCTCAATTGTTAGGCCAAATGGGCAAAGCCAAGTCTTATGCCGAACGCCTGTTTGAGTTTGTATCCATAGGTGCGCTCGATAACGAATCTGCAAAACAAGCTATTCAGATTCCATTGCATCAGGAGTCTACCGAAATTACCGATGACGCGATTAATGAAATTATTGCGCAAACGAAAGGCTATCCCTATTTTATTCAGGAGTGGGGAAAGCATGTCTGGGATTTAGCTGAGGCTTCACCTATACAGAAACAGGATGCTTTGAATGCAACCGATGTCGCATTGTCAGAGTTGGATGACAGTTTCTTTAGGGTTCGGTTTGACCGCCTAACTCCAGCTGAAAAACGCTATATGCGTGCGATGGCTGAGCTGGGAGAGGGGCCGCATCGTTCCAGTGATATTTCTGAATTATTGGGTAAGGGTGCGTCTGCCGTTGCCCCTATTCGTGCAAGGTTGATTCTCAAAGGGATGATTTATAGTCCTTCACATGGTGACACGGCCTTTACGGTGCCTTTGTTTGATGGGTTTATGAAACGTATCATGCCGAAGTTTTAGTCAACACGGTGTTAGATTCTAACGAGTGGTAAATTATGTCGCACGATGTCTCAATTTTTGTCACATAAGCGCAGACTTTAGTGGGGTTGAAAGTGGGGTAAAAATCCCCTTTAGTTTTAGCAACCCCTACAGTTACTGGATGTTGTCAGAACGGTGTAGCCACCATTTCCTAAAGCCCACTTGATTTCAAGTGGGCTTTTTTTATGTCTATAACCCTTATGCCAAGCGGCTTTGCGGCCTTTTGTCTGTCTCACTTAGTCTCCATTGATGTCATTCAATTTCATTTAATCTTAAAAAAATGGTATGCAAAATGGTATGTAAAACCGTACATACGTTGCTTATGGTTTGAAAAGTTTACTTTGCATACCATTTAGGAGACATCAAATGCTTTCAGCCTTAAAATAAAGGCTCTTGAATTCAAGATGAATTCTTAGCGTTTACGGGTTAAATCATTTACGGCAAGTTTTCACTCAAGTTTGTGAGCAAAATAGTGTAGGCTCTTTGCTTTTCGCCTTGTTGAATGGGTTAAAATGCTACCGTCCGTTCGCCATCGTCAACCCGTGGTGAATGGGTCTAAACGCACGAATTGAATCGCCGAATCATTGGCGCTTAACCATTGAGTAACGATTCTGCGAATTCACCAGGCCTGGCAAAACGCCTTATCCGCGCCGCGCCGGAACTCAGTCAAGAAACCGCCAAATCAGGAAACTTTGTATGGCCTTTACACTGCACACCTCCAATAAGACCGAAAACCTGCTGGAACACTTGGCTCTGGTGTTGGCGCAGCCTTTGCCGTCACCGTTTGATCCAGACATCTTTTTGATTCAATCGCCGGGCATGGAGCGTTGGTTGCTGCAGCAGTTGTCGCACAAATTTGGTGTCATGGCCAATTACCAATTGTTATTGCCGAATCGTTTTTTCAATGAAATTGCACAAACCGTTTGCCCGGATCGAGATTTGAAGCCAGCGGCTTTTTCCCGAGAGCGTTTGGTGTGGACGGTGGATGCGGTGTTGCGCGATTGGGTGACGGCCTCGCCCGAGGGGTTTGATGAGGTGCGACGGTATCTGCAAGGTGAACAAGCCGCGAAAAAACGTTTTCAACTGGCGCAACAGCTCACCCAACTGTTTGACCAATATCAAGTGTTTCGCCCTGCCTGGATGGATGAGACGTCGCCAAGCCATTGGTCGTTAAAAGTGTGGCGGGCGGTGTTGCAAAAGCTGGGGGAGACGCATCATATCGGTCAGGCCTGGCAGTTTTTGATCGAGGCACTGCAGTCACCGTCGCTTCCCAGTGCGCATGGCCTGCCGAAGCGCATCAGTGTGTTCGGCATTCACGCGATGCCAGTGGTGTTTGTGCAGGTGCTTCAGGCCTTGTCCAAACACACGGATGTGCACCTTTATGTCACTCAGCCGACCGATGGCTATTGGGCCGATTTGCGAAGCCGTGCCGAAGCCAAGCGGGATAAGGTGATGGGGGTCTTTGTGGACACAGTGCCGCAGGCGGCCGAGGCGACGAATCATCCCTTGTTGTCGTTGCTGGGGCAGCAGGGGCGGGATTTTCATCAACTTCTGGTGGAGCACGCCGATTTTGACTGGGAGTTTGACAGCTTTGAAGAAGAGGCCGATACGGCGCTGGCGCAACTGCAGGCCAGCATTCGCGAGAACTGGGCGACGGGTCGGGTGGCCTTGACGGATGCCAGCATTCAATGCGTTTCCTGTCATTCGCGTATGCGCGAAATGCAGGTGCTGAAAGACTTTTTGCTGAAAACCTTGCAAGACGATCCCAGCTTGCAATTGCGCGATCTGGTGGTGATGGCACCGAATATCGCCGACTACGAGCCGTTTATCGAAACGGTGTTTCGGGAAGCCCGCTTGCCGTTTGCGATAGCGGACAAAAGTACCCGAGACGGAAATGAAGTCTACGACGCCTTGGTGGCGCTGCTGCAAATGCTCGGCGGTCGGTTTGAATGGCCGGTGGTCATGGATCTGCTTGAGCGCTCGCCCATCCGGCAACGCCTGGCCTTGTCCGATCGAGACCTGGATCAGTTGCAAAGCTGGATTGAGCAAACTCACACCCGCTGGGGACGATCGGCCGAACACAAAGCGCAACTGGGGCTTCCCTCTTTGGTGCAGAACACTTGGGATGCGGGCTTACGGCAGATGATGCTGGGATTTGCCATGCAAGATCAAACGGTGTCGATTGAGGGCGCACAAGGCCAGCTCTTGGCCAAGCTGGATGTTTTTGTGCGCCGTGTGCTTTTCCATTACGCCGAATCCAGTGCGCGGGAAAGGTCGCCGCAGGCCTGGCGGGAATGGCTAATGGGCTTGATTGAAACCCTGTTCGATGTGCAAAGCCCCGACGTTCAAGGGTTGTATCACACCCTGGAAATTCTGGCGGAAGTGGATACGACTGAAACCTATGACCTGGCGTCGCTGCTGGCCTGGTTGGATGAATCCGTCGCCGAGCAGAAAAGTGCCCAAGGGTTTATGGCCGGTCAACTGACCTTTTGCTCCATGCTGCCGATGCGCAGCATCCCCTTTAAAGTGGTGGCGGTGCTCGGTTTGAATGAAGGCGAGTTTCCACGTCAAGACCGCCGCCCCAGCTTTGATTTAATGGCCGACGATTTTCAATTAGGCGACCGCTCCACTCGGGTGGACGACCGCTATCAGTTTTTGGAACTGATCCTATCGGCGCGTCAAACGCTGTACCTCAGTTACATCGGTCAATCCCAGAAAAAACCGCAGGACATTCCGCCCTCGGTGGTGCTGCAAGAGTTGCTGGATGAGTTGGCGTATGATGAATCGCATTTTCCGCTAAAGCATCCTTTACAGGCGTTTTCGGTGGAGTACTTTCGAGCCGACTCCGGCTTGCAAACCTTTGATGCTGCGGCGCAACAGACCGCGCAAGCCTTGCAGCAAAAAACCTTGTCGCACCCCTTATGGTTTCAAGACGGTCAGCCGCTGCCGGGTTATGAAGGCTCCGTGATTGATTTGGCGGATTTTCTGTTTTTTGCCGGGGAACCGCAAAAATGGTTTGTGCAAAAGCGTTTGGGGTTGCGTTTGTCGGAGGTTGAAGCGGAAATGGCCGCGCATGAGTCCTTTGAGGTGGCCGGGTTAGAGCGGTATCACATCGAACAAAATATTCTGCAGGCGTTGTGTCGTGGGGAATCCGTGGAAGCGGTCAAAGTGGATGTCATCGCTTCTGGCCAATGGCCAAGTGGCGCGATGGGGGCGATTACGCTGGACGACACCCTGCCACACATAGTGGACATGGTCGAGGCCATTGCGGCGCTGCAATTGGGCGCTCGTCAAGCACCGGAATGGTTGAGCGTGCCAATCAACGGTTTCCGATTGGAGGGCAGTTTATCACAAGGCTATGAACAGGGGTTTCTGCGAGCGCGTTATGCAAAATTGAAACCGAAAGACTTTATTCAGGCCGCCTTGACGCAAGCCCTGACGGGGCAAAATGTTCATCTTTTGGGGCTTAATGACAAACGCGAATTGCAACAGGTTGCCTTGACGGCGACCACACCTCTGTCATTGGACACTTGGGTTGAATGCTATGTCAGGGCCCATCAAGCACCGACGCCCTACTGGCCGGAATTGGGTTGGGCCTATCTGACCTCATTCAATGACAAAAAAGCGCCTAAGGGTTCCAAAGGCAAGCCGGAAGAAGAGGTGGCGCAAATGCGTCTGGAGGCGGCCCGCCAAGCGGCGCACAAAGTGTTTAAAGACGCGCGCGAGAAATCGGATTACAACAACCGAACCGATGAAACCATTATCCGATTGACGCAGGGGATGGACTTCGATGCTATTTGGTCGGAGCAGGCCCAGTCAACGACACTGGCGTTGCTGGAGCCGATACATGCGCTGTTTCAAGACCAAGACGACCACCAAGGAGATGCGCTATGAGCGAACGCGAATTTGACCCGATTGCGCAACCATTCGTGCCGGGCATTACCCGTATTGAAGCCAGTGCCGGCACCGGAAAAACCTACTCGATTTCGTATCTGGTGCTGCGTCTGGTGGTTGAAGAAGGGTTGGAAATTGACCAAATCCTCACCGTCACCTTTACCAAAGCGGCCACGGAGGAACTCAAAGAGCGGATTCGCCGCCAGCTTTACAAAGCCCGTCAAGCCTATGACCAACCGCCAGAGAATGACGAAACGCTGCAACGCTGGATTGCCACCCGCCAAGACACGGTTGTTGAGGACAAACAACGGCTCACCAATGCGCTGGCCAATATTGATCAGGCCGGTATTTTCACCATTCACAGCTTTTGTCAGCGGGTGTTGACCGAGTTTCCGCTGGAGAGCCAGCAGGCGTTTAAACTGGAAGTGACCGATGATTTGCGCGACCTGAAAATGCAGGTGGTGCAGGATTTCTGGCGTCAGCAGGTCTATGAGTTGCCGCCATCGCGTGCACGCCTGTTGAAAAAGACACTCAGCTCGCCCCAAGCTTTGTACGATTGGCTGCAAGCGGTGGGGGACGATGAGGTGACGTTGGTACCCGATCCGCCGGCGGATATCGACACCCTTTGGCAAACCTATGAACAACACGCACCAAGGCTCACCGCCTGGCGACAAAGCGTTTTACCAGGCCTGGTGAAATGGCGGCAACAGCATCAATCGGTACTGGTTAAGGCATTTGATACCGCGCTGGCGGCGTTTGACAAAGATTATGGCAAATTTCTGGATAAAACCGCATTTTTGAATATGGTGTCTAAAGCCAAAGGGAAATGGACGGCCAAAGATCAGACCTTGGAAGAACAGCGCGATCAGTTCTGGCAGGCCTTTCAAGCGGAGATGCAGCCCCCCAGCGACGCTTATGCAGCTTTGACGGAGGCGGAGCCTTTACTGGAAGCCGGTTATAAAAAAGCCTGTCGAGCCTATTACCTGAAAGAATTGAAAGCGCGTCAGGCGCAGCAAGGTTTAATTGGCTTTAACGATCTGGTGTTGAATCTGGCCAATTTGCTGAAAGACGAAACGCAACGCCCCCCGATTGTCAACGCCATGCAGTCACGCTATCAAGCCGCGTTGATTGATGAGTTTCAAGACACGGACGCCGATCAGTGGCGGATTTTTAAGGCGTTTTTTGCCACGGGTGCGCACTATCTGTATTTGATTGGCGACCCCAAACAGGCGATTTACCGTTTTCGCGGTGCCGACATTGACACCTATCTGGCGGCGGCGCGTTCCGCCGATGTCAAGTTAACGCTGGCGCATAACTGGCGCTCCAGGCCGAGGCTGGTCGAGGCCGTGAATGCGCTCTTTTCGCAAGTGCCGCAGCCGTTTCAAATGGACGGACTGGCATTTCATCCGGTTCGCCCAGGCCTGGTCGATGCCGATGTCAAGCCGGTTGAACAATGCCCATTCAGGGCTTGGGAGTGGCCGGATCCCGAAAGCAAACGCAGTGCGGAAGCGCAAGATGCGTTGATTCAGCGCAATGTGTGCCAGGATATTTTGCAGCAATTGCACAGCGGTCAACGCCGCCCCGGTGACTTTGCCGTGTTGGTGCGCAGCCATAGCCGGGCCGAAGCCACTTTGAACGCCTTGGGGCAGCTCGGCATTCCGGCGGTGGTCAAGTCCAAACAATCGGTGTTTCAGACGGAAGAAGCGAACACCTTGCGCCGAGTCATGCGGGCGGTCTTGCAGCCCAGCCGCCTTCAGTTGGCGCAAGAAGCCTTGAGCGAACCTTTGTTTGGTCTCACGGCACAGGCGTATTTTCAAGTGCTGCAAAGCGACAGTGCCTTTCTGGAGCAGTGGATGTTGTCCCTCAGCCATGCGCACGATGTCTGGCTGGATAAAGGGTTTATGCCTGCGATGATGGACTTTTTTGAACGGCAGGACGCTTTTCAAACCATCAGCCGTTTGCCCTATGCGGAGCGACGCATCACCAACTTGCTCCATTGTATGGAGTGGCTTCAGCAGACGGTTTTGGATGAGGTTTTAACACCGATTCAGACACTCCACGCTTTGGAAAATGCCATGCAGGAAGGTTCAACGGAGGCCACGGAATTGCGGCTGGAAAGCGACGCCAAGGCCGTGCAGGTGGTGACCATTCATGCCGCCAAAGGGTTGCAGTATCCCGTGGTCTATTGTCCGGATTTGTACAAGCCCAAAAAACCGAATTCCCGCACAAAAGCCCATAAAGTCAAAATCAACGGGCACTGGCAAGTCAGTGCCGATGCGGCGGGTAAGGAGGCGCTAAAACGCTTGGCAGAAGAAGATTTGCAGGCGGAGGACTTGCGTTTGACCTATGTGGCTTTGACACGCGCGGAAGACGCCTGTGTGGTGGTCATGCCGCCGCAGTTGGGGGGTAAAAAGTCAGACGGTTCCAGTTTAAGCCGCTTGTTGCCGGACGGTGTGCCCGCGGTGGAGACCATCGCGGTGGAGACGATGGCCTTGCTGGATTCTGAGGCATTGCAAGGCTACAGCGCTTCCGATGGTGCGGATTTGGATTTTGAACGCCTCGCTGAATTTTCGCGTCGCTTGGATACCCGCTATCGACTGACCAGCTTTTCCCGTTTAAGCCAAGCCCGTCAAGACCAGGTTCAGGAAGATGCCAGAGGCAAAGCGGAGGATGAAATCGCACTGGAATCGGAGCAGGAGGCGGCTGACGAAATGGCGGCTCAGATGGCAACGCAGATGGCGACACAATCGCCCCAAAAAACGCCGCTTGCGATGTTACCAAGGGGCGCACACTTTGGGAATTTGGTGCACGATCTGTTGGAGCACTCTGACTTTCGGGCGCTGGTCACCGGGCCGGATGAGACCTTGGTGCGAGTGCTGTGCCAGAAGTATGGCGTGACCGAAATGCTGGCCTCACACCCATCGGCTGGGCGTGCGTCTGAAATGAACGCTCAAATGCAACCAAAAATAGACCC
>NZ_JBNGDN010000052.1:0-5811 GCF_049975065.1 Hydrogenovibrio sp. | reverse complement strand
AAAATAGACCCCTTGATGTGGCAAGTGTTTCAAGCCTTGGTTGAGCATACCGTCAATACCGACCTTGGCGACGGCTTCGCGCTGAAAGATTTACAGCCGACTCAGGTATTGAAAGAAATGCCGTTTTATATGGCGCTGAATGAGGCCAATACCCTTGAACTGAACGATCTGGTGCAGAGCCGGATGCCAGACTTGCCCTACCAGCCGCTGGGGTATCGCGATTTGGTCGGTCACATGAACGGTTTTGTCGATCTCATCGCCGAGCACCAAGGGCGCTATTATGTCATGGATTATAAATCCAATGATTTGAGCGGCGACTATTCACAAGCGCATTTGTACCGCAAAATGCAACAAGCCAATTATGGCTTGCAGGGCGTGATTTATACGCTGGCCTTGCATCGTTATCTGCGCCACCGAATGGCCGATTACGATTACGATCGCCATTTTGGCGGTGTGCGCTACCTTTTTGTGCGGGGAATGCGGGCGCAAGCCCCTGAAGAGGGCGTTTACGCCTTCCGCCCCGCCCGAGCACTGATTGAACAACTAGACACCCTCTTATCAGGAGGCACCCTATGACGGCTGCGACCAAAACAAACCCCTTGACCCCGGATTTAGGCTTGCAACTTGCGAAGACACTGGGCGGAAACCAAGCGGATTTTGCCCGAATCGTTCAGCGGTTATTGCAGGCGCTGGAAAGGGGAGACAGTTGTGTCAACCTAACGGCCGACCAGATTGAAATCGTCAAGCGTCAACCCACTGTGTCGGCCGGCGGCGACCAGCCGTTTGTGCTGGAAGGCGAGCGGTTTTATCTGCAACGTTACTGGCAACATGAAGTGCGACTGGCGGCGCGGCTGAATCAGATGGCCAAAGCCGTCGTGCCGTTGTGGGAACAGGCACTGTCGCCGTTTTTTAACGACGAACACCAGTTAGCCGCCGCCAAGTTGGCCTTAACCCAGCAACTGGCGGTGATTACCGGCGGCCCCGGCACCGGCAAAACCACGACGGTGGTCAAAATTTTAACCCTGTTGCGGCTGCAGAACCCCAATGTAAGAATTGCCTTGGCCGCACCCACCGGCAAAGCGGCGATGCGCTTAACGGAGTCAATTCACCAAGGAAAGCAGGATGTGGCTTCGGTTCGTTCCGTGTTCGCGGCGCATTTGACCGCGTTGGATTCCGTGCCTTCGGAGGCCAAAACCTTGCATCGCTTATTGGGCGTGTTGCCGCTGTCCCCCGAATTCCGGCATAACGCCAGCCATCCGCTGAGTGCCGATGTGGTGGTGGTGGATGAGGCTTCAATGGTGGATATCGGCACGATGAGCCGTCTGGTCACGGCGCTGAAACCCGGTGCCCGACTGATTTTAATGGGGGACAAAGATCAGTTGGCCTCGGTGGAGACCGGTTCGGTGCTATCCGACATCAGTGAAGGCTTGCCGCATAATCGTGTTCATTTGCAAACCACCTATCGGTTCAGCGGCGCGATTAAGGCGCTGGCGGAGGCGGTTAACCATCAAGATGTGGCCGCTGCGCAAGCGGTGTTTTTGCAAGGCGACCCAGCGGTGAGTCGGACACAGATGGACGTTGTTGAATTTGCCAGGCGTGGGTATCAGGCCTATCAACAGTTGGCGCAAGACCCCGCGGCCGATCTGGAAACCCTTTTCATAACGTTTGCCGCGTTTCAAGTGTTGTGTGCCACGCGGCGCGACAAAGCGCGTTTCGATCATTTGGCGGACGAGAGCGACGTCTGGTATCCGGGGCGACCGGTCATGATTTTGGAAAACCATGCCGAACTGGGATTATTCAACGGTGACATCGGCATAACGCGTTTCGCGGATCGAACGGCGGATGTTTCTGTTGATACTTTTGCAGATACTTCTAAAGATACTTCTACAGACACATCTACCGCTTTGCAGGTGTTTTTCCCGGTTTCGGAGGGGTACAAAGCGTTTATGCCTGCACAATTGCCCGCGCACGAAACCGCTTATGCCATGACGATTCACAAAAGCCAAGGATCGGAGTTCGGTCATGTGTTGATTGTATTGCCCGCGCTTGCGGAAGACGATACGCCCTCTCAGCGCGTGGATTCATTGCTGACAAAAGAGCTGCTGTACACCGCCATTACCCGCGCCAAGCAAAAAGTTACCCTCAGTGCAACCGACACCGGCTTAAAAGCCGCCATCCAACAATCCGTGAAACGAAACAGCGGCTTGGTTGAGCGCCTCCGTTAGCGCCCAATCGTGGTGCCTTTGAGTATGGAAAAATTATGCTAGAATTCTAACCCGAAAAATTGCTGAAATTTCCGAGTGAAGAAACCTTTGGCGGAGGTTCCCTAATAATCGGTGTTGCATTAAATGGATATGACAATAATAGGTATTACAAGAAATATTATGCCTCCCAGTAAGACCCTGCTATTGTTATGATAATACGATTAATCCCTCTCTCTATATCACCAAGGTGGCGGCTATTGTATGAATTCAAGGTAATTACAGTCAAAATTTATGAAATATTCGAATTATGAAGAATAAAAACCATCTCTTTCTGACAATCCTCTTTCTTTTAACGGTCTTGCTGGTTGTGGTTATTGGGCAAAATTACAAAAAGCAACAGCACCAGCAGGCTCTGGTTCAACAGTATGATTTAATGGCGGCTTCGATGCGCCATCAGATTGAAACCTTGATCGAAGAAAAAAAGAATGCGACCTTAGCGGTTGCGGTGGCTCTGTCGCAGAATAATCAATTAAAAACCGTGCTGAAGGCTTCCAATCACTCCAGTGACGCTGTTCTGAAAAAAGTAGCGGGGAATCTCGGGCAAGTCAGTGATTTTAAAAATGTCAGGGTTCAGGTGGTTAATGCCACGGGCATCAGTCTGGCACGGAGCTGGACAGACAAAGTGGGCGATGACCTGTCGAGCATTCGTGAGGATATTCTGGACATGATTAAACACCCACGACCGATGTCGGTGATCAGTGTTGGTCACTATGATCTGACCTTTAAATCCATGGTTCCTGTGTTTGCGGCAAGCCGTTATCTTGGTTTTGTGGAGGTGATCACACACTTTAATTCCATTGCCGAGAAAATACAGCAAGCGGGTTATCAGCCGTTGGTTCTGGTGGCTGAACGTTATGAATCCCAGATAACCAAGACTTTTGCCGGCAAGCATTATGTCGCAAATCTCAATGCTCGTCCAGACTTGGTTGATCGAATTGCCAGAAAGGGTTTGTCGCTCTTTGTCAAAGATGATAAACCTTATGTGATCGACTTAGAAGCGGGGTATCTGGTAGTTAACCAGATACTGTATGCCCCTGACAAAAAGCCGATGGCTACCATTTTGATGTTCAAAGAACTTAAAGAGATTAAAAACGAATTACTGGTCGCGAAAACAGAAAATGTCAATCTGGTGATGGTGATTGTGATTTTCGCTTTGGGATTGATTTTTTATTTGCTGGGTGAAAAAAGTCAGGCGACCTATTCTACAGAGGTTCAAGGGGCAGGTGCGATTGCGATTATTTTTTCGATTGTGTTTGTGGCGTTGCTTGCCGTTTCTGGCCATTTAGTCTATTCCGCCTATCAAGATGAAAAAAGGGCACACATGATACTGCACAATCGCGATTTTCAACGCAGTTATGAGTTAATCAAGCGTAAGTATCACGCTATTTCGGAAACGTTTTTACAGTTAACCATTTCACAGCCGGAGGTCATTCATCAGATGGCATTGGCTTATAAAGGACGTGAAAGCAAGGCTCAGGCGCGAAAAACATTACATACGCTATTGGAACCAAGTTATAAAAAAATGAAAGAATATGATTTGCGTCAGTTGCACTTTCATTTGAATACCAATGAAAGTTTTTTACGATTTCATCGTCCGCAAAAGTTTGGGGATGACTTGACCGATGTTCGCGAAACGGTTTCTTATGTTAACCGCTCCCATAAGCCGGTTTCCGGTTTTGAAGAAGGGCGTATTTTCAGCGGTTTTCGAAATGTGTACCCGGTCATGGAGCAGGAGCAGAATGGCTTGACGGCAAAGCATCTTGGTTCGGTTGAAATCTCCTACAGCCCGCTGTCGATTGCAAAAGACTTCAGCACCCTGTATGAAATACCGACGGATTTTATAATTAAGGAAGCGGTTGTCACGCAAAAGGTGTTTGCTTCAGAACAGCAAAATTATCAAAAATGTGACTTACCGGGCTTCTTGATCGATAAAGAGGTTCAGAGTTTTCAAAAAACCTTGAATCAATGTATGGCATTGAAACAGGGTTTTAAAGGCCGCCAAGCAATGATTGCCGAGCGTATTAATGAGGGGCGGATATTTTCAGTGGAATCCGATAAGGGTGACTCACTGCTTACCTTTATACCGATTCATAATCCCATTAATGACCAAGTGGTGGCCGCTTTTTTGTTTAAGCAGAAGAACACGGAATTCCAGGTTTTAAAAACGCATTACATCGTCTGGTTTGCTGTCAGTCTGATCATTATATTGCTCATCTTGCTGTACTTGTATAAAGAAGTGTCCAGCGCACAACGGTTTCGCTTGTTATCGAAAAAAACGCAACAAATTTTAAACGCTCAAAGTGCTATCGTCATCGTCACCGATGGTCGCGAAATTTTCGATGCTAATGAGGCCTTTTTGAACTTTTTTAATGAGCCCTCTCTGGCACATTTCAAACAGAAACATGACTGCATCTGTGACTTTTTTGAATTCGACGACCGTGTTTTTCATTTGAAAAAAATTGCCGACCATCACCAATGGGTCGCGCACTTGTTAACCTTGTCTTACCGAGAGCGACTGGTGTCGATGAAGGATCGTTATCATCGAAGCCGAATTTTTGCATTATCCATCAATACGTATCTTCATAATCAGCATATCTTGACCTTTTCGGACATCACTGAAACCATGAGTGAACATTTCTCGCTTGAAAAACGCGCCATGCACGACCCCTTAACGAACGCCTATAACCGAGATTATTTTGCCCAGAAAATTGGCGCTTACGAACAGGTCGCGCAACGCCAGAATCGGCGTTTAGCCTTTATTCTTTTTGATATTGACCACTTCAAGCAGGTTAATGATACTTTTGGTCACAATGTCGGGGATGAGGTGCTTGTCAATCTCGTTAAGATCACGAAAGGCCAGATTCGCAGCGATGATATTTTGATTCGATGGGGCGGCGAGGAGTTTCTGGTGGTCATACCAGTTGATGCCCTTGAGCAGGCAGAAAAAGTAGCTGAAACCATTCGTGCCGAGATTGAGGCGTACGATTTTCCGGTAGTGGGCAACATGACCTGTAGTTTTGGTGTTTGCCTGCACCTGAGTGGGGATGACTTCAAAACCACGGTAAAATGTACGGATGACCAACTTTATGTGGCAAAAAAAGCCGGTCGAAATCGGGTTTGTGCCTCTCGGTGAACTATTCGGGTCAGACCCGTTGTGAAGGAAAAGTGTGGACTATTCTCATTTAGTAAAATTGCGTCAAACGCACCCCGCCTGGCGGTTGATGCGCGCCGACAATGCCCCGTTAATTGTCAGCTTTTTACAGCAAGCCTTTATTGACCCCAACCGACGAAGTGTGCGCCAGTCCGAACTGGTCTTGATGTTGGACGATTTTTTGTATCATCTGCGTTTAAGTGAAGGCGAAGACGCTTTTCCTAAAAGTCCGCATCACTATTTAGAAGACTGGGCGCATAACGATAAAGGTTGGCTGCGAAAATTCTATCCGGTCGATTCGGATGAAGCGGCATTTGATTTAACGCCCGGCACCGAAAAAGCGATTGGCTGGTTGGTGAATTTACAACATAGCAGTTTTGTCGGTACCGAATCGCG
>NZ_JBNGDN010000051.1:7260-14450 GCF_049975065.1 Hydrogenovibrio sp. | reverse complement strand
ACGATGAAACTCAAGCCGCTACCAGCCGCCCTCCTCAGTGCGTTTTTCATGACCACGGCTCCTTCTTTAGTACTTGCCGATAAGACTGTTAACCTAGATGCCATTACCGTTTCCGGAAAACAGAAAAGCGAACAAGAAAACAAAATCGTTCAAACCAAAGACGACATCGTTCAAACCGAAGTCATCAGCGCAAAAAGGATACAGCAGAAACAGGCCGGTAACTTGGCACAAGCCATCCGAGACGAACCCGGTGTTCGCGTCAGTACAGAATGTTCCATGTGTGGTGTTAAACGCATCCAGCTAAATGGTTTGAAAGGCGAACACACCACCTTGATGATCAATGACGTTCCCAACAGCTCCATCGTTGAAGGGTTTTACGGGTTTGATGCCATTCCCATGGCGGGCGTCACCTCCATCGAAATCGCACGCGGTGCCGGGGCTTCACTCATTGCGCCCGGTGCGATCGGCGGTGTCATCAATGTCGTCACCGCCAAGCCGAATAAAGACAGCTTATCGGCGGATTTTTCATGGGGAAACCAGGACTATCATAAATATCAAGTGGTCGGCACCAAGGTCAGTAGCGATAATGACACGCAAATTCTTGTGGCCGCCCAATCGGACAACATTGACCAATATGACGAAGACAATAACGATGTCAACGAATCACCGAGCCTGACAAACCAAAGCCTTGTCGCACAGGTCTGGCACCAACTGACTGCAAAAGACCAAATCAGTTTTAGAATCACCGATTTGCAATCCGAAGTCTTTGGTGGCCCAATGGTCGGTTCTTATCTGGCCACTTCCCGACAAGATGCTCGCAGCCAGCAGCCCGGTTCCAGCCCCGGGTTCGTGGACAATAACGTCAACAACAAACCGTCTGCAACCTCGACGGCAAGAGACTTTCTTGAAAACATCGAGCTGACGAAACAAGCTTACACCGGTAAATGGTTTCATGATTTCTCCGCCGACACCCAAAGTCGCGTCACCGCTTCCTATGTTGACTCGTCAATGGATGCCATTTACGAACCGACCACCTATAAAGCCGATCAAGACATTTACTATTTTGATGCGCGCGTGGACCACTTCATTAATGCAGAGCATGCCCTCACCGTGGGTATGGACACCAAACAGGATAAAATGAAGTCCAAATCCACCGGCGGAACACAACCGGCCAACGACTCCTACAACCAAAATAACTACGGCTTGTATATTCGAGACATCTGGACGCCCACCAACCGCTTGGAAATCTCGCTGGCGCTTCGAGCCGATCAGATTAATGTCAAATTCACCGACCAAGATCGCAAATTCAATGATACCGTGGTTGCGCCACGGGTCCATATCCAATATGACCATAACTTCAACTGGACATCACGCTTGTCGGCCGGACAGGGTTACCGTGTGCCATTGCAGTTCTTTGAAGCCGACCACGGCATCTTGGACGATGGATTTGCCGTTGACGTCGATAAACTGGAAAAATCGAACTCCGTTCGTTATGCCCTGGCATTCGAAAGCGCTCAAACCAGCTTTGAAACGAGTTATTCCTGGACAGAAGTCAGCAACCTGACCACCATTGATACCGAAAATTACACCCAACCGACGCTGGTGAACACTTCCGGTGAAGGCGTGGTTCAGCATGCCGACATTTCGGCGTCCTACCAAATCGACGGCCACTGGTCGGTCGGCGCGACGCTGGAAGGCTTCTTTTACGATAAAAAATACCGCAGCACTTTTGGCGTCATTCCAATCGAAGAACGCCTGCGCCTGATGGTGGACTACATCGGACACGGCTGGGAAGCGAATGTTACCGCCACCGGTATCGGCGAACGAAACTACAAAGACTATACCGGTGCCGCTTACTATGATCACTACAACCAAGCCGGTGGGGTTGATTCGAAAGGCACCCACTCACCGGCCTTCATGACTGTCGATATGCAAATCAGCAAAGACATCACCCGCCACTGGACCGTGTATGCCGGTGCCAACAACCTGTTCGACTACACGCAAACCAGTGACGGCGATTCACCGCTATTCTATGACGGCGCCAACGCCGGCAGTGAAGATTGGGACGTAGGTCACATCTGGGGACCGCTTCGAGGACGCTTGGTATACGGCGGAATTCGAGCGAATTTCTAAACCAGCCTTTACTTAAAACGCCAGGTAAAGCCGGTAAAGATCAATTGATCATTGCCGGTTTCCGTTAAGGCAAACTGACCACCGACATCCCATTGAAAGTTAGGCGTTAGCAGCCAAGTCATCCCAAGACTGCTGTAGGGATTGTAATCGTCTTCAATCGTATAATCGCCGATGTATTCCAGATACCCGCTGACCTCTCCCCATAACGTTCGGCCCAGCACCAGAGTGTGACTCCAAGCCCAATCGTGTTGTTTGGATTCGTCATCATACACATTATCCAGTTCGACCTGAGCGCCCAGATTAAACGACGTAAAGTCCATCGCATAAGTAGCAATCAACCCCCCTTCGTATTCATTATTACTGAGCTCACCGGAAGGCACTTTGACATACGGTAACAACCCGAAGGCGGTCTGACCACCATCATTGCCCCACAGGTTAATTTTAGCCCGCATTTCAATATCGCTATGCGACGCCAATTGTTTGCCATGCCCCACTTTTTGCGTCATGTAGGGCGTCATCACAAATTGAAGGTCAACGTTATTAGCCACCCCATACTTAAAATTCGTTTCGGCAAAAGACCAATCGGTGGTGGTTTGATGGTCTTCACGATTCTTTTTGTAAGAGACGACGCTGGTTTCAATCTGAAAAGACCCTTTATCGACGGTTTGAGGACTTTCGGTGGCATCCGGTCGATCGGCCGCTAATGGCCTGAGTTCGGCTTGTGCCGTTTGTAATTGAGTCGCCATTAAAATAGCTGCCATAGCCGATATAGACTTCATAATTCATCTTTATTTATACAAAACTTTATATTTATTTAGCCATGGCTAAAAATTAAATTACGAATTATACAGAAGTGCGTTCAAAAAGACATGATAAAAATAATAAGCCCGCCAGAAAGGCGAGGCATTGAGCGTTACGGGTTAAGCCAGATCCTGTTCGCGAAAAACGATTTTCAAATGACTTTGCATGGTGGTTAGCCAAATTTCGCCAGGCCTGGCTTCAAAGAGATAACAGTAAGACAACCAAGCGCCATCGCATTGCGCGAGCACTTTGGGTTTTGACCAGGTCAGGCCGTCATCGTCTGACCAAATCAAACACAGCTCCGCCCGATACCAAGACGCGGCCACTTCGGAATAAAGCCCCGCCATGCGCGGTGCCGTGCCATCCTGAGTATTGGTCAGCGGGTTATACGCCAGCAACAGCCGCCCGCTTTGCAAGCGGCACAACATCCCCGGCGAGCTGCTGGCCGCCAGGCCTGGCGATAACTGCGTCCAAGTTCGCCCCTTGTCATCCGAATAGGCATTCCAAAACCAATCCAAGTTGGTGCGAATCAAGTACCAAACGCGACCGTCGCGCAATTCCACCAGCGTGCCTTCAAAGCAGCCGCCGTGGTGGCCGCGACCGCCAATATCGATTTTATTGCTGGCCTGCCAAGTCTGTCCATCGTCTTCCGAGCGATAGGTCAAGCTGTAGTGGCGCGCTTCCTGATAATCCAGATTCTGCGCCGCCATCAGCAGCTCCCCGCTGTCCAGTTGAATCAAGGTGGTGGTGGCACCGGCATACCCTTTAGCAACGCAAACGGGCGCTTCCCAAGTGTAGCCACCGTCCAGGCTGCGCATTGTCCAGAGTGCCAAAAAGGTGTTTTTCGTCGGCTTATTCGCCTTGCGGTGCCAATTGAAATGAAACTGCGCCATATCGAGAAAGCCCAGCACAATCGCACCCGATTCAGTCACACACAGGCTGTGGGTGTCTTGAACATCATGCGCATCCACCGTGTCAAACAGCGAAACCGTTTGCCAGCTTTGACCTTCATCACTTGAAATAAACGCTTGCTGACCGTCCACACAGACCATCTCGCCCTGCGCATTGCGCACAAAGGGACCAATGTGTTCAATGTCCAACGGCTGCACCAATTCATCTAAATAGACAGTGGCCTCGGTTTCCGGTGCCAGTTTAAAGTTCAGTTGAATGTCGGGATAGGCTTGCATGGGAATACCTCGGTTTAAAAGGGTTTGACCACCACCAGAATCAAAATCACAATGGTCAGCAACAGCGGAATCTCATTCGCCCAGCGGTAATAGACCCCACTGTGATTCAAATGCCCCTGCTGCATTTCATCGGTGCGTTTTTTCGTCCAATAGTGATACGCCAGCAGCAGAATCACAAACACAATCTTCGCGTGCAACCAGCCCATGCCCTGCGCCAAAGGCCAGTAGGCCAGCCACAACCAAATGCCCGTGCCCACCGCCAGCACCATCATAATGGTCATAAAGTTATACAGTTTTTTCGCCATAATGGCCAAGCGATCCACCTGCTGACCGGCGGCTTGCCCTTCGACAAAATGCACAAAAATACGCGGCAGATAAAAGATCCCCGCCATCCACGACATCATAAATAAAATGTGAAACGTTTTTAACCACAACATATCGAGTTTTCTCCAATCGGCTTTTCAGAATCTGTATGATACAGCTTCACACGATGAAAAACATGAACAAAACAGGACTATCAAATGAAACTTGAACCCAATAAAGTTGGCCTGATCAACTATTCTTTAACGGATTCCGACGGCAACCTCATCGACTCATCCAACGGTCAGGCCTTGGCCTATTTGCACGGCCACTCCAACCTGATTCCAGGCCTGGAAAAACAACTGGAAGGCAAGGCCACTGGCGACAAGTTCACCGCCGACATTCCTGCCGCGGAAGGCTACGGCGAGATAGAACCGCACCTGATTCAAGAAGATGTTCCCAAAAGCATGTTTCAGGGCGTGGACAATCTGGAAGTCGGCATGCGCTTTGAAGCCCAAACCGAACAAGGCGTGCATTCGGTTGAAATCACCGACGTGCAAGACGAAACCGTCACAGTGGACGGCAATCACCCCTTGGCCGGTAAAGATTTAAGCTTCGACATCGAAGTTATGGGCGTGCGCGACGCCACCGAAGAAGAACTGGCGCACGGTCACGCGCACGGCGAAGGCGGCCATCAGCACTGAGCGCCCTCAGGGCAAACCAACAACCGAAAAAGCGTTGCGAATATTGCAGCGCTTTTTTATATGTTTCTTTCAATATTGGCAATGGACAAAACCAGTGTATGCGCTTCATTCGGTAAACGTTGAAAACCATACTTTTCGTAAAAACCAACCGCATTAGCATCTAAGGCGTGCACTAAAACCGCCTTGACACCAATTTGATTCGCAACTTGAACACATCTCAACAACGCATCTTTTAAAAGTGATCGACCAAGCGAAAGACCTTGATAACGCTTATCCACCGCCAATCGCCCCAAGACGATAACGGGAACGCTCTTCGGCATATTTCTCGCAAGACTGCCGTTAAGGTTGATTCTTTCCACGCTTCCAGACGCCAACGCATAATAGCCTAGCACCCGCCGTTCTTCACACACCACAAACGTTCGTGAACCTCGATTGACCTGATTTTTGAGCGCTTGCTCATGCAACCAAGCATCCATGAGCGCGTTACCACACGAAAACATCTCGACTTGGTGCAACTCATGCAGCAATTCTGGCGGGGACAAACTCACCCTTTGGCTGACTCCCAAGGCGAAGGCTCCGATAACAATTTTTTCAGATCGTTATCCTGTTTGAGAGGCTCTGAAATCAAAGACTCAAACGCCTCGAACTCAGGTTCCTCAAGCATAAAAACCCGCCGATCAAGCAAAACATTTTCCGCTTCACGGCAGGCGGCACTCATAATAAAGGTGGTTCTATCCATATTCACCAGCTCAGAGGCTCGTGAAATCAGTGCTTTTTGTTCTGGCAAAACCCGCATATTAATCGGTAGTTTCTGCATAACGCCCCCTCCTAAATGACTCTCCATGCCGACATTGTATACTTTTTAGCTACACACAACACCTTTTTGGCGCAATTATCTGCTGCTCCGCCTCAATGCGCCTCTCGCACCTATTGGTTGCTTTTAATTCAACCTCAACATGTGGTAAGGCTGGGTTAGGGTTTTTCCATTAAATAGTCTTCGTAATCCAGTCCAGGCTGATCGACCACCACCGGAATCGCCAGCAATCCAACGCCTGCTGCTTGCACCGATGCCCGGCGGCCGGACACCAGCGGATGCCAATCCGGCAACGGATCGCCCCGCAATAGAATGCGATAACCGCAGGTATCCGGCAACCAGTCAAATTCCGCTACCCGCTCCAGTGTTAAGTTCACACAGGTCGGCACATTCAGCGAACGGTTGGCGTAATCGGAACAAGCGGCTGTTTTCGGGTCGGAATAGGGGCAGACCACGCGCGTATAAACAATCTCTTCCGAATCCTCATCCTGCAGCTTGGTCAAACAACACAGACCGCATCCGTCGCAAATCGACTCCCATTCGTCCTGCGTCATGTCGGCTAACGACTTGGTTTCCCAAAAAGGCCTATTGGGGCTGTTATCCATCATCTCGTTCCGTTTTCGGTTGAAAAAATTGCCAAGGGGTTTGCCATTCATTCAAACACGCCTCGGCCGCCTCGCTTAAAAAACGTTCCCCCTGCTGCGGCCTGCGCACAAATTCATAATCGTCACCATCGTATTGAAACCGCAACGCATAGGCGTGCAAATACCCACGATCCTCCAACTGCGCCGCCGCCCGAGCGGCATAGCGTTCATCACCGGCAATCGGTGCGCCCAGGCTTTTCAAGGCCACCCGCAACTGATGGGTTTTGCCGGTATGCGGTTTCAATAAAAACCAGCGCTCGTTGGGGCAACCACTTTGCGAGATAAACTGGGTCACCGCCGGATTCTCCCGAGTGGTCGCAAGCTTCCAACTGCCGCGCCTTGCTGGCACCATATCGCCCTTTACCCAGCCTTGTTTTTTCTTCGGCTTATCCGTCGAGATGGCCAAATAGTATTTCGCCACCTGTCGCGTGGCAAACAGCTTTTGAAACCGTTGCGCGGCTTGACGTGTCAAGGCAAAAATCACCAGGCCTGAGGTCATTTTATCCAAACGATGCACCGGATAGAGTTCGGGCCATCCGTACTCGTACTGCTGTTGCAGCAAAACCGCCAGGCCTGGCCGAACCCGACCATCGGCCTCGGTTTCCGT
>NZ_JBNGDN010000051.1:0-7160 GCF_049975065.1 Hydrogenovibrio sp. | reverse complement strand
AAAATGGACACCCCCCAGAAGGTCAGCACCTGCCTGGACTACATTGATCGTCGTCTGGAAACCACCTCCGAGCAAACCATTCAGATTGCGGAGATGATTATCGACGACATCAAGACGCTCACCGCGGACTATCCGCAGTACCTCAAAAGCAATCGCTTGCGCGAGCATGCCGAACGCGTGCGGGTGACTCAGATGAAATGGGTTAACCAGCTGCACGACATCATTCTGGAACAGACGAATCGTGACCTAAACGGTCAAGTTATTCTGGCGTTGCAGAACTTTGTCAACACCATGAACCGCAAGCAGCTCAAGCATCTCGATTTTGATCTGCCCAGCGCCGTCCGGCGTGAACAACCCGGACACGAGCATGAATATCTATCGCAGGAGCAGATTGAAGTGCTGATGAATTCAGAAATGGAGTCCTCCCCCCTGAACGCCACCCATCACTGAAGCCATCGTGCCATGCAACACGGCCAAACCGCTTCATTCGATTCAAAAAAGACCCGACCGGATCCTCATCCGGTCGGGTCTTTTTCAGACGTCATCCATTTTTGATTCGGCTCAATCCCTAACGAACCCAGCCTACTTACCTTTGCCGGATTTGGACGCTTCCTGAGCTTCACGCGCCGCTTCTTGTTCCAAGAAAATGCGGTTCAACTCTTCTTCCTGTGCGGTGGCATCCACCCCCTCTTTCACCGGCTTCATTAAATCTTCTTTCGATACGCCCAGCGCTAGGGCAATGGAACTGGCAATAAAAGTGGATGAATAGGTCCCCACCACCACGCCGACAATTAACGCCAACGCAAAATTATGAATGATTTCGCCACCAAGGAAAAACAGCGCCAGCAACACCACCAACGTCGTCAAAGACGTCATCAAGGTTCGCGCCAGCATCTGATTCACCGCCAGATTCGTCACCTCTTCCGGCGTGCCGTCCCGCACCGTGCGGAAATTCTCGCGCACCCGGTCAAACACCACAATGGTATCGTTCAGAGAATAACCAATGACCGCTAACAATGCCGCCAGCACCGACAAATCAAATTGCGCCTGTGTCCAAGCAAACACCCCGATGGTAATCACCACATCGTGCACCAAAGCCGCCACCGACCCGATGGAAAAACGGAATTCAAAGCGCAGCGCCACATAAATCAACACCCCCAAGAGGGCATAGAGTACCGACAAGGCACCGTCTTCGGTCAGCTCATCGCCCACCTGGGGGCCGACAAACTCCACCCGCCGCAACTCAAACGCATCGGAATGATGCTCACGCAAGGTATCCATCGCCTGATTGCTGATCTGCGCGGAATCCAGTCCGTCAACCGGCGCAATGCGAATCAACACTTCTTCCGCCGAGCCAAAATTCTGCACCACCACCTGCTCGAACCCGCCGACCTGCAAGCCATTACGAATGCCATCCACATCGGCGGCCTCCTCATAGGACAGCTCCACAATGGTGCCGCCAGTGAAATCAATTCCCAAATTTAAGCCCTTGGTATACAGACCGACCAAAGACAAGATCATCAACACCAGCGACACCCACATCGCCAGCTTGCGGTACCCCATAAAATTATAATGCGTCGCCTGAGACTGAGCGTCCCTGTAGGACACTTGATCCGCCGTCGCCGTATTTTGTTTGCTTGCTTTTGCGCTCATAGTGTTCTCCCGACTAAACCGATAATTTCTCTACCGGCTTATTGCCGTAGAGCGCGTTCACCACAGCTCGCGTGCCGAGTATCGCAGTGAACATAGAGGTGATAATGCCGATGGACAGCGTAATCGCAAAGCCTTTAATCGGCCCGGTGCCGAAACTGAACAGCACAATCGCCGCCAGCAAGGTGGTGATATTGGCATCCGCAATGGTCACAAACGCCTTTTCATAGCCCGCGTGAATCGCCGACTGCACCGACGACGAACGCAGCTCCTCGCGAATACGCTCGAAAATCAGCACATTCGCGTCCACCGCCATCCCCACCGTCAACACGATCCCCGCGATCCCCGGCAAGGTCAGCGTCGCTTGCAGCAAGGACAGCACCGCCACAATCAAAACCAAATTCAGCGTCAACGCCACATTAGCAATCATGCCAAAGGTTTTGTAACGCCAGCCCATAATCACCAGCACCAGCAGGAAGCCCACCAGCACCGACATCATGCCTTGGTTAATATTATCCTGCCCCAAGCTCGGGCCGACCGTACGCTCTTCCACGATTTCCATCGGTGCCGCCAAGGCACCGGCACGCAATAACAGCGATAAATCCTGAGCTTCCTGCGGATTGTCCAAACCGGTGATCTGGAAGCGATTCGCAAACTGACCGCGAATCACCGCCGCGTTAATGACATCCTGAGTGGTCACGCGTTTTTTAATGATTTCGCCGTCTTTTTCGAGAGTATCGACACGATTCTCAATAAACACCACCGCCATGCGGTTACCGATGTTTTCCTTGGTCGTGGCCAGCATCTTACGCCCACCCACACCGTCCAGCGTCACCGTCACTTCCGGTGAACCCGATTCTGGGTCAATGCCCGACTGAGCGTTAATCACATTATCCCCGGTCACAATCACACTACGTTGCAACAGAATGGGTCGCCCATCACGGAAGTAATACAGCCGCGCACCATTCGGCGCATAGCCGGTTTTTTCCGCCCGCCGTGCATCGCCCGTCTCTTCCACTAAGCGAAACTCCAGAGTCGCGGTCGCGCCCAGAATTTCCTTCGCCTTGGCGGTGTCCTGCACACCGGGCAACTGCACCACAATGCGGCGGTCACCCTGCTGCTGAATCACCGGCTCGGCCACGCCCAGTTCATTGATACGGTTGCGCAAAGTGGTGATATTCTGTTTCAGCGCGTAGGTACGTGCATCCGCTAAGGTTTTCGGCAGCAGATAAATTTCCAGCGTCTGCAGCTCCGGCTTTTCAACCAGATTAAACTCCCCCGGATAGTCTTTCTGCAACACGTTCGCAGCGGCGGTCACACTCGCGGCATCGCGGAACTTCGCCATCAAATGATCCTGTTCATACTCCACCGCCAGATAGCGAATTTTCTCGCTGCGGAATTTGGCTTTGATTTCATCCACATAACGGTTGTAGGTTTTTTCAATGGCGGATTCCATATCCACATCCATCAAAAAATGCACCCCGCCGCGCAGATCCAGCCCCAGATACATCGGCTGCGCCCCCAGAGCACGTAAAAAGTCCGGCGTAGCCGGTGCCAGGTTCAACGCCACCACCGCCTGACGTCCCAAGGCCTCACGAATCAGACTCCGCGCCTTCATCTGCTCATCGGTATTGTGAAACCGAATCAGAAACTGGCCGTTATCAAACACCAGCGACTTGGGCGTCAATTCCGCCTGAGCCAAGAGACTTTCAAGTGTCTTTTCGGTTTCGGCATTGAATTGCACCGACTTCGCTGGGGACACCTGCACCGCCGGATCATCACCGAACAGGTTTGGAGCCGCGTACACAAACCCCACAATAATAACGATAAGCAATAACAGATATTTCCACGCCGGATACTGGTTATTGATGACTTTTTGCCTTGACTCAAACATGATTGTATTTCCAAAAGACCACTGACAACGTCACTGGGCAGAGAACCACCGCCCCCGACCCAAAAAACAAAGGGGCTAGACAGCCCCTTTTTTAACCCGCACGAACCTTATTCCGCCGTGCCTTTTAAGGTGCCTTTCGGCAACTCGCGTGAAATATTCTGACGTTCCACTTTCACGGTGACATTATCGGCGATTTCCAAATCGACAAAATTTTCGTCCAATTCACGGATTTTCCCCGCCAAACCACCGTAAGTCACCACTTCTGACCCTTTACCAATGGCTTCAACCAGTTTTTTATGTTCTTTCACTTTCTTTTGCTGCGGACGAATCAGCAAAAAGTAAAACACCACAAACAATAAAATCAACGGCAACAGCGCTTCAAAACCGCTTCCTTGAGACGCTGCCGCCCCTTCCGCCATGGCATCTGAAATCAAAAACATTTTTTTATCTCCTTAGTAAATATCAAACCGCGCTATTGTGGCACAAAATCGCCAAAAATTCTATTCACAAAATCGGCACCGTTTCGCCGCGTTCAGCGTAAAACTCCGCTACAAAAGCGTCCAAGGATTCCGATGCGATGGCGTCTCGCAGGCCTTTCATCAAAAGCTGATAATAATGCAAATTATGAATGGTGTTCAGGCGTGCGCCCTGAATTTCACCGCACTTATCCAGATGATGCAAATAGGCGCGAGTGTAATGGCGACAGGTATAACAATCGCACTTGGCATCCAACGGCGCCAAACTGGTCTTATGCACCGCATTGCGAATTTTAATGACACCCGAATGGGTAAACAGGAAGCCATTGCGGGCATTACGGGTCGGGATCACACAGTCAAACATATCAATGCCGCGACGTACCGCTTCCACTATATCCTCCGGCTTGCCGACCCCCATCATATAACGCGGCTTATCCACCGGCATATGCGGCTCAGTGAAATCCAGGGTTCCCATCATCTCGTCTTTCGGTTCGCCCACCGACAAGCCCCCGATGGCGTAACCGTCAAAACCGATGTCCATCAACGCCTGAATCGACTCTTGGCGCAAATCTTCATACATGCCGCCCTGCACAATGCCGAACAACGCCGACGGATTGCCTTCATGTGCCTGTTTGGAACGCTCCGCCCAGCGCAAGGACAAACGCATCGACTCGGCCGCCACCTCATGCGTGGCGGGATAAGGGGTGCATTCGTCAAAAATCATCACTATGTCCGAACCCAGCTGGCGCTGAATCTCCATCGACTCTTCCGGCCCCATAAACAACGGCGAGCCATTGACCGGATTACGAAAATGCACCCCCGCTTCCACAATCTTGCGCATCTTGCCCAGGCTGAACACCTGAAACCCGCCGGAATCGGTCAGAATCGGCCCCGGCCAATTGATGAAATCATGCAAATCGCCATGCTGTTCGATAATGTCCGTGCCCGGACGAATCGCCAAATGAAAGGTATTGCCCAAAATAATCTGGGCGCCGGTATCGGCCACCTCTTCCGGCATCATCCCTTTCACCGAGCCGTAGGTGCCCACCGGCATAAAGGCTGGGGTTTCCACCAGGCCTCGGTCAAAAATCAAGCGCCCGCGACGCGCACGCCCATCTTGGTTATCCAATTCAAATTTCATTTAATGTGTCCAATCGTTATTCGTTGATCGCCGCCGGATGCACCAGCATCGCATCGCCGTAGCTGAAAAAGCGATAACGCTGTTCGACGGCATGCGCATACGCCTGCAGAGTACGCTCATACCCCGCCAGCGCCGACACCAGCATAATCAAGGTGGACTCCGGCAGGTGAAAATTGGTCAAAAGCCCATCCACTATTTGGAATTCGTAACCCGGGGTAATGAAAATATCGGTTTCGCCCTGATAGGGTTGCAAGCCGCCAGACGTGGAAAACCGCGCCGCGCTTTCCAAACTGCGCACCGAGGTGGTGCCCACCGCAATCACCCGCCCACCTTTACGCTTGGTTTCCGCAATCAAGGCCACGGTTTCCGGCAACACCTCAATCACCTCGGAGTGCATCACATGCTCGGCAATGTCGTCCACCTGCACCGGTTTAAAAGTCCCCGCCCCAACATGCAAGGTCACAAATCCGGTCGAAACACCTTTCGCGCGAATCCGTTCCAGCAGTGCCTCATCAAAATGCAACCCAGCGGTCGGTGCCGCCACCGCGCCAGGCCTGGCGGAATACACCGTTTGATAACGCTCTTTATCTTCCAGCGCATCTTCGCGCTCGATATACGGCGGCAACGGCATATGCCCATACGCTTCAATCAACTCCAACACCGACAAGTCCGACGCCTGTTGTGAAAACCTTAATTCAAACAAGGCACCGTCACGCCCCAAGACTTCCGCCTCAAAGGCCTCCGCAATGCGCAGCGTTGTGCCAGGCCTGGGCGAACGGCTGGCGCGAATATGCGACAGCACCCGCTCATGATCCAGCACCCGTTCAATCAACAACTCCACCTGACCGC
This sequence comes from Hydrogenovibrio sp., assembly GCF_049975065.1. Classification (GTDB taxonomy): domain Bacteria; phylum Pseudomonadota; class Gammaproteobacteria; order Thiomicrospirales; family Thiomicrospiraceae; genus Hydrogenovibrio. The sequence goes on along the minus strand of NZ_JBNGDN010000051.1, from coordinate 1,150 downwards.
CGGAGGCCTTTTGCCCGAACAATCGCGCCGGAATCACCTTGGTATCGTTAAAAATCAGACAATCGTTTGCATTCAGATACGACAGCAAATCCGGAAACTGTTTATCCGCGAGTCCACCATCGGCTTCCATCACCAACAAACGGCTCTGGGTACGCTCCTGCGTCGGTTGCTGCGCAATCAGTTCGTCAGGTAAGTCAAAGTAAAAATCGTGTCGTTTCATCCTGTCACTTCATCCTGTCGAATACCGAGCCGCATTGCATCGGGGCGGCTTCCGTCACGGATTAAAAACGCAAGATTATACCGTGATTCCCCCCCCATGCGCTGGAAAATCCATTATCCCCAGGCCTGGCCATTTCGGTCACGATCGTGAGCACAATCCTGCGCATGATCATGAGATACTCTCACAACCCGGCAACGGTCATGCTAAGATTTTGCCTTACACAAAATAACGCCTCGGTTTATGAGGAAATCACAAGCAAGGAATCGGTTATGTTTGAAATCCAAGAGATGGATCCGGCGTATTACCGCAAACGCACGCGCAACGCTACCTTAAAAATCATGGCGATGTTTATCGTCATCGGCATGATCGTCGCCACCGCATTCGTGGAATACTTGGGACCCTACAGCTCCAACCACATTGTTCTAAATCTACTCGGCGCACTGGTCGGGCTGGCCATCACCGGCTTAATTGTGCGTTATTTTTTCAAAGACAGCGGCTGGATGCACGAAGCCATGTACGGCTGGCGATTAAAGCGCAACCTCATGCACATCACCAATGTGATTGATGCCGTAAAAGAAAAAGCCGCACAAGACGACCCACAGGCATTAAAAATTTTGCGGTTTTACCACCTCGGGCTGACGCAAATGTACCAACTGGAAGACAACAGCCACGAACTCATTGAAATCAAAGCGGAAAAAGAACAACTGGTGCAACAACTCATCAATCTCGGCATCGACATCCACCAAACCCGCTTTGACCCCAGCTGGGTGGAAAATTTTAACAACGACAAACTCGATTGATGTTTGAACCACAGAGACACCGAGAATTTTTGAACCACGAAGACATACATGCCCTCTGGGTACGAAGGCGCGAAGTTTTTTAAAAAACGATGTCATGTTGAGCGAAGCCGAAACATCTCACGCCGACAAA
>NZ_JBNGDN010000050.1:8265-14463 GCF_049975065.1 Hydrogenovibrio sp. | reverse complement strand
GCCAAGGTAAAATTCACCGCTTATGATTTTGCCATTTATGGAGGACTGGATGGCGTGGTCGAAAAAATCTCCGCCGACACCATTCAAGATGAAGAGGGCAACAGCTTCTACATTGCCCGCATCAAAACAAATAAAAATCATCTTGGAACCCAGCAGGATCCACTTTATCTCTTGCCGGGGATGACGGCGACAGTGGATGTGGTGGTCGGAAAACACACCATTTTGGACTATCTGCTGAAACCCATTATCAAAGCAAAAGATTTGGCGCTCAGAGAATCTTGATACGGTCTTTGCCCGCACTACTGGCTAACTTGCCAACACACTAAAATAACAGGGTCTCTACCGACACAAACTGCCGGTAAAGGTCTTAAAATAATTGGATCGGAGCACTCATGACACAGTTGTTACTTTTCGTACAGGATCCACATGCACTCAAAAGCTGGTCGAAAGCTACCGAATTCACGAAACGGGTTCTCTACACCCTAGACGTGCAACCCGGTGAGCTGGATACCCAAGCGTCACTTTTACTGATTCAACTCCCCAGCGATGCCATGGAACAGGCCAAAGTTGAAAAGCTGATTCAGATGGGCTTTGAGGTGATTCTGTTTTCCAATACGCCCTCAGCGACCGAAGGTGTCCAGTGGTTTCAAAAGGGCATTAAAGGCTATATGAACACCTTTGCGCAAGCCGAACGTATTGCGCAAGCCATCGAAACAGTGCAGACCGGCAATATCTGGTTAGGGCAAAGCGTGATGCAATCGCTTGTCCAAGCCGTTTCAAAGCGCGCGACACCTAAAAGTACCGCCTGGAAGTCGCGCTTGTCAGAGCGCGAAATCGAAGCGATGGAATGGGTACTGCTTGGTAAAAACAACCAAGAAATCGCTGAGGCGATGCATATCAGTGAACGCACTGTGAAAGCACATATGCATAACCTCCTTGAAAAACTAGAGGCCAAAGACCGCTTAAATCTTGTGATTAAAGTCCAAAACTGGTCCGCTTAACCGCACTTTAAACATGGGTACGAAAGTACCTTCATCTAACGAAAAGAAAGCACTATGAACAAAAACAACTTAAAAATCAAAGCACTGTCCGCCATTTCCGTGGTTTGGCTGACATTTTCATCCCAGCCGTCTCAAGCCATGGACATCAAAGAAGCCATTGAAGACGCCATTATCCATAATCCGGAGTTTCGTCAACAGGTCAAGGGCTATCGCGCCATTGAAGCGGAAGTCCGTGGCGCTCAGAGCGGTTATTATCCCAAGCTGGATATTTTGGCCGGCTATGGTTATGAAGAAATCGACAAACCCGGATTGAACAACCAAGGCGACGGCTTGATGCGCCGCGAGGCTCAGATTCTATTAACGCAAAACCTCTTTGAGGGGTTCGGCACGCAAGATGAAGTGGCACGCCAGAAATACCGTCTGGATGCTCAAGCGTATCAGGCCATTACCACCGCCAATGACATCGCGCTGGAAATGGCGCAGGCCTATGTCAACCTGTTGAAAGAGCAAGAGCTGCTCAAACTGGCGCAAGACAATCTCGACACCCACATCAAACTCTATGATCAGATTAAAAAGCGTACTGAAGCCGGTATCGGTAATCAGGTGGAGGTGGATCAGGCCGAGGCGCGATTGGCCTTAGCGCAGTCCAATGTCGGCGCGGCCGAAAACAACTATTTTGATGCCCGCGCCAAGTTCTGGCGCGTATTGGGACGCCAGCCGGAGAACGACCTGCTCAAGCCCCAGTTCACCGCCAAACTGCCCAAGAGCGTTGATGAAGCCACCAATATCGCCTTAGCGGATCACCCCACCTTGAAATCGGCGCAAGCCGATATTGCCGAAGCGCGTATGCAATACGAGGCTTCTGCCAAGAATTATTACCCAAAAATTGATCTGGAAGTCGGCCAGCGACTCGACCACAACATTGACGGCATTGAAGGCGAAAACAACAACCTGCAAGCGATGGTCGTCATGTCTTACAACCTCTATAACGGTGGTCGAGATGCCGCCACACGCAAACAAACGTCCAGCCAATATCACCAAGCCACGGAAATTCGCAACAACACGCGCCGTCAGGTGATTGAAAATCTGCGTTACGCTTGGAACGCCAATGAGTTCATCGGCAGCCAGCTCGAATATGTCAACCAGCACATCAAGCTGACGCATGAGACGCTGCTAGGCTACCGCAAGCAATTCAGCTTAGGGCGTCGCTCGTTACTCGACTTACTGAACACCGAGAATGAATACATGTCCGCCATTCGAACCCTGATTACCAACGAGGCCGAACAGCTAAATGCCAAATACCGCATTCTGGCCGGAATGGGACATCTATTGCCTGAATTGGGCATTGAATACAGCTTTATCGCCGCGGAAGAAGAACATACCGAAGAATAACCGCACTGGCCACTCTATAAGTCCCGATTCCGGGGCTTTTTTATCCGCCCACCTCGATGGTATAAGCTTGAATTAACTGCCCCACGCCCATCAGCACCACCAACGCCCCTGCACTGCGCCGCACCCAGAGATTACGAGACAAACGGGTAAAGAAAAACACAAAGGTGCCCATCAGCATCAAATTCGGCAGGGTACCCAAACCAAACGCCAGCATCACCAAAGCGCCTTCCATCGCGCCACCGGCGGTTAACGCCATAATCAGCATACTGTAGACCAGCCCGCAAGGCAGCCAGCCCCATACCAGCCCATATAGCCAGGCCTGGGGAATCGAGCGAATCGGGATCATTTTTTGCGTAAGGGGCGCCAGTCGTTTCCAGATACCTTGACCGCCCTTTTCAATCACAATCAGCCCATTCCACCAACCGCCTAAATAAAGTCCTAACACCACCATAAACAGCCCAGCCACCACTTGCAATGTTTGCTGCAACGGTAAAAAGGTCGCCAAGGAGGTTAAGGAATGGCCGAGGAAGCCAAACAGAGCGCCGATCAATGCATAACTGCTGATCCGCCCCAAGTTATAACCCAACTGATACGGTAGCATCCGCCACCAACTCAGCTGCACCTCCGGTTTTAAGTTAAAGGTCAGGGCGCCCACCACCCCGCCACACATTCCCAGACAGTGCACCCCCCCCAAAAAGCCGACAATTAAGGCGGTAAGATAAATGGATTCGGTCATTTAGCGTGTCTTATCCAGGCTGCGATAGGCAATGGCTTCGGCCACATGCGGTACCGTGACATCGGCGCTGGCGGTCATGTCCGCCAGCGTACGAGCCACACGTAAAATGCGGTGATAAGCCCGCGCCGACAGGCCGAGGCGATCCATGGCCTGCGCCAGCAACTGCTTGGAAGTGGCATCCAATTCAACTTGACGTTCCAATTGTTTTGGGCTGAGATGACTGTTAAGACAACCTTGTCTGTGGATTTGGCGATTTTGGCATTCAATGACCCTTGCGCGAACTTGCGCACTGGTTTCCGCATCGGCCTCCGGTGCACCGCTCAAGGCGGCGAAATCGACGGGCGGAACCTCTAGATGGCAATCGATCCGATCCAACAAAGGGCCGGAAATTTTTTGACGATAGCGGTGCACCTGTTCAGGGGTATCATGACAGCGACCCAAGGGATCATCAGGAAAAAATCCGCTCGGGGTTGGGTTCATTGCGCAGACGAGCTGCACCTTGGCCGGATAAGTGACTTTTTGGTTCACCCGCGCAATTTCGACCTCACCGGTTTCTAGAGGCTCGCGCAAGGCCTCCAGAACCGCACGGTTAAATTCCGGCAACTCATCCAAAAACAGCACGGAACGATGTGCCAGCGACACCGCACCCGGCTTGGGATGGCCTCCCGAACCGCCGCCGACCATCGCCGCCGCTGTGGCGGTATGGTGAGGTTGTATCAACTGGCGCTGACAAAAGCGGGCAACGTCAATCGACTTGCCCGCCACGGAATGGATCGAAGCCACTTCAATCGCCTGCTCCAGCGGCAAGTCCGGCATGAGCGACACCAATCGCGAAGCCAGCATACTTTTGCCCGAACCCGGCGGCCCAATCATTAACAATGAATGGCCGCCGGAGGCACAGACCTCCAGTACCCGTTTCGCTTGGTGCTGACCACGAATGTCGGCCAGATCCTGAGACACCGGCTGCGGCTGATACGCCACCCGTTCTGGCAAAGCCAGTTCAAAAGTCGTGTCGGTGAGAAAACGGCACACAGACAATAAATTGTCTGCCCCCAGAACAGAGGCACCCTCCACCAACCCAGCCTCCGCCAAATTGGCCAGAGGCACAATCAGAGTGCGCCCAGCCTGTTTGGCTTGAATCACCGCTGGCAACACCCCCGGAACCGCTCGTAATTCACCGTTCAAGCTTAACTCACCCAACCACTCGATCTCGTTCAAGTCTCGTTGCAAGGGCAACTGACCGGTTGCCACCAGCACCCCAAGCGCAATCGCCAGATCATAGCGCCCGCCCTGTTTGGGAATGTCGGCCGGTGCCAGATTAATGGTGATACGCTTGGGTGCCATCTCAAAGCCGGAACTGATCACCGCACTGCGTACCCGATCTTTGCTTTCTTTTACCGACGTTTCAGGCAGGCCAACCACCGACAACCCCGGCAAGCCGTTTGTGGCGTGCACCTCGACTTCCACCTGAGGCGCTTGCACACCGTTCAGGGCACGGGAAAACAAGGTGGCGTAATGTCCGGCTGTTATCATGGCGAATTAAGCGTCCTCGGAAGGCTGTGACGGGCGAGGATGCTCCGTCCGAGCTTCCAGGTCTGCCACTTGTTTTTCCAAGGCGTCCAATTTGGCGCGCAATTTGGCCAAAACGCCGGTCTGCACATCAAATTCCTGACGGGAGACCAAATCCATTTTTTCCAACCCGCTGGCCAGTGTCTGCTTCATATTCTGCTTCAGGTTTTCAGGCATTTCGCCCAGGCCTGGCGGAATCCACTGCGTCAAGGCTTCCACCAATGAATCTAACTGTTTTGACTGCATTACGCGACCTCCAACGGTCTTAACAAAAATAATTAAAAATACTATACTGTATCTGCAAGCGCATTTCTATAAACCCGACGTGCATTCTATTGTAAAATGCAGAACAGTCATGCTTTACAAAGCGTTCACAGTGCTTTGGAAGTTTCTTCAATGTTTGTTCCATAGGAAGCCAGGATGTTGCTCGATATCAAAGATGCCCCCGAAAAAGCCCAGCGTATTTTCGTTCAACTGATCGACATTTTCGAAGAACAGGGCATCAACCCCAATCCGCTGAACTATTTTATTTGGTATCAATATTACAAAGGCGACCATCCCAAATTTCGGCAGGAAATGGACAGCGCTCTCCAAGACCCCTTCGGCTACAACGACCGTTTAGGGCGGCGACTCTACGACGAATATTTTGCGGATGACGAAAGCGGCAACGACTTTGACCGCGCCTTCAAACGCCTGATCAATCTGGTCGTCAAGCGCATGAATGCTTGGAGCGACAAACTCGAACAACATACGCAGGAACTCGACAACTACACCAACACCCTATCCACACAAGACATGGATGCGGAAACCCTGAAAGAACTCACCCACTCGGTATTGAATACGGCTTCGTCGATGAAAAAATCCAGCGAAGAATTCCAACGTGAAATGATGGACAGTAACGACGAAATCATTCGCCTTCGCAAAGAACTCATTGAAGCGCGAGCCGAAACCTTGACCGACGAACTCACCGAAATCGGCAACCGCAAAGCGTTTAATAATGCCATTCAGGATCTGTCAGACGAAATGAAAGACACCCCGGAAAACCTGACCCTCATTCTCACCGACATCGATCACTTCAAACGCTTTAACGATACTTTCGGGCATCTGGTGGGCGACAGTGTTTTACGCTATTACGCCAACCTGATGAAAAAATCCAAGGGCGACACCGAAACCATCTGTCGCTACGGCGGTGAAGAATTCGCCATCCTCCTCTCTCACACCGGACTGGAAGAGGCCGCCAAACGCGCCGAAAGCGTTCGTCATGCCTTGGAACACGCCAAACTCAAGCGTAAGGATTCCGAAAAAACCCTGGGCACCATCACCGCTTCGTTTGGCGTCGCCGCCTATCGCGGCCTGGATAACGAAACCCTGGAGGAGTGGATCAAACGCGCCGACGATGCCCTCTACCAAGCCAAATCCAATGGCCGCAATCAAGTGGTGACGGAAATCGAACTGGAAGCGGAAACCGAGGCAAAAAAATAACCTCGGAAAACCTGACCC
>NZ_JBNGDN010000050.1:0-8165 GCF_049975065.1 Hydrogenovibrio sp. | reverse complement strand
AAAACCTGACCCAAAAAAACTGACACCGAATAACAAAACGCCAAACGATAGCGATGTCTTTACTCGCTGGAACCCTTATCAGAGGTCAATTACTGAGCGGTTTTTGGTGATCGCACTACCAGCGTGTCCACACCCAACGCGTGCAGCTCATTGCGCTTTTTATTCATTTCCAACCGATCATCAAACGGCCCCACTCTCAAACGATAATACTTATCCCCTTTCCAAGTAAGCGCGGTCAAGGTCAGATCCTGCCCTTTGGCCGCCAGCCGCGCCCGTTCTCTTTCCGCACGTTGTCGTGTGCGAAAGGTGCCGGCCTGAATGTAATGCGGGACGGACAAGGCCACCGAAATCGGCTCCGCCAACACCACCACTTCGGTTTTCGCCAGGCCCTCATAAAAGGTATAAGCGGGTTCGGTCTCCATGGGTGAAAAGCTTGTCGTTAAACTTTCAACCACCAGCCTCCGGGAAGTAGCCGCCTCGTCGTCGCTTGAAGCCCCGGAACCGACTTCGGATGCCGGGTCGGCCTCGACTGAGTTTTCGGCTGCGGTATCCAGACTCGTCGATTGCGCTTCACCAGCTTCGTCAACCTCATCGGTTTGCGCTTGAGAGGACAGCTGCGAACCCGTCGTTTTTCCGTCAAGAGACTCATCGGAAGCGCTGACCGACTTCACCCCGTGCTGGGCAAAATGCTGCACCACGAAAAAACCGCCAAACAACACCGCCGACAACAGCAATGCCAAGCCCCAAACCCAGCGTGACGAAGGCTCCGAAACATTGGCATCCATCTCTTTAGCAGGCGGCGCGTCCAGTTGCGACTTACGCTGATACGGTTGACGCTTCTGAATGTGACCGTGTCGATAATCACGGGTCGGTTGTTTCATTTTGGCTGCACTCCCAAACCCACATTCATCGTCAGTCGTTGCGGTGCCATCCTAATCACATTTTTTCCGGTGCGGACACACCCAATAACGCCAAACCGTTTCGTAGCACCTGGCGCACCGCCAGAATCAACGTCAAACGCGCGTTGCGGATGTCCGCTGCTTCGACGATAAACGGCGTGGCGTTGTAATAAGAATGCAACCCGTGCGCCAATTCTTTCAAATAATAGGCGATTTGATGCGGTTCATAAACCAGAGCCGCACGCCCGATAATTTCTGGATACTTCGCCAATTGCGTCGCCAAATCCGCTTCGGCTTCCGAGGTCAATTGCGCTAAATTGGCCAGGCCTGCGGCTGAGTCATACATGTAACCGCGTTCTTCGGAGGAGGCCATGACCTGACAAATGCGCGCGTGGGCGTACTGAATGTAATACACCGGATTGTCATTCGATTGCGACTTGGCTAAATCCAAATCGAAATCCATATGCTGTTCCGATTTACGCTGCACATAGAAGAAACGGGCCGCATCCGACCCCACCTCGTCGCGCAGTTCGCGCAAAGTCACGAACTGACCGGAACGCGTCGACATCGCTAACTTCTCACCGCCGCGATATAAAATCGCAAATTGCACTAACAAGACTTCCAGTGCGTCCGGATTGGTGTCCAGCGCTTGCATGGCCGCTTTGACTCGCGGCACATAACCGTGATGATCCGCGCCCCAAATATCAATCAACACCTCAAACCCGCGTTCCAGCTTATTGAAGTGATAAGCGATGTCGGATGCGAAGTAGGTTTTCAGCCCGTTTTCGCGCACCACCACACGGTCTTTTTCGTCGCCGTAATCGGTGGAACGGAACCACAGGGCACCGTTCTGTTCGTAAATCTTACCGGCTTGTTGCAATTTTTCGATGGCGGCGTCAATCACGCCGGAATCCATCAAAGAGCGCTCCGAAAACCAGTTATCGAACTCGACACCGAACTCCGACAAGTCGTCGCGAATATCGCCGAGAATCCGGTTCAACGCCACATCGAACACCGCACGATAATCGTCTTCCCCTAACAAGGTTTTCGCGTTTTGAATCAAGCCGTCAATGTGCTTTTCCTTGTCGCCGTCTTCCGCCGCGCCTTCATCGGCCGACACACCGGCAAACACCTCGGTGGCCGCACGGCGATAACGTTCGCCGTCTGCGTCTTTCACCGTCTGCGCGATTTCATTGATGTAATCGCCCTGGTAACCGTTACTCGGGAAAGTCAGCTCTTCGCCACAGGCTTGCAAATAACGCAACCAAGTGGATGCCGCCAGTATGTCCATTTGACGACCGGCATCATTGACGTAATATTCTTTGGCGACATTGAACCCGGCGACCGCCAGCAAATTCGCCACGCAAGCGCCATAAGCCGCACCGCGACCGTGTCCGACGTGCAAGGGACCGGTTGGGTTGGCGGACACATATTCCACCAGCACCGAACGCCCCTGGCCGACGTTGCAGCGCCCAAAGTCTTCCGCTTGCTGCAACACCGTCTCAACCACATCGAACTTGGCGGCATCCTGCACAAAGAAATTGATAAAGCCAGGCCCGGCAATTTCCACCTTTTCAATCAAATCGGAGGTCGGTAAACGGTCGATAATCATCTGCGCCACCTCTCGCGGCGGCTTGCCCACCTGCTTGGTGAGCATCATCGCCAAGTTGGTCGCAAAATCGCCGTGGGATTTGTCTCGAGTGTTTTCAACCGTTAGGCGGGGTTGAAAATCCGCCTCCAGTACGCCGTCTTGTTTCAACTGCTCAATCACCTGCGACAAAATTTCTGCGACCTGTTGCTTCATGCTTTTTTCATCTCTTTCATTACTTGACGTTTATTTTTGCGTTCTGCAGCGTATTTTACTGTAATCAAAACCACAATCGGAAAATTCATCACCTAGCCAAAATCACAGCCAAACCCCAACCATAGAAACACCAAAACCGACCAGGCCTGGTCGGTTTTGGGTTGGAGTAGGCGGCTGGTTAAAAACGGTTATTTTTTCGCCGTTGTCCGCGTGGTTTTCTTGGCAGGGGCTTTTTTTGCCGGCGCTTTTTTCGCCGCTGGTTTCTTAGCGGTGGTTTTTGAAGCCGTGGTTTTCGCTGCGGCGGTTTTTTTGGCGGGGGCTTTTTTCGCGCCAGCGCGACCGCGTTTTTTCGGTTCCGGTGCTTCCTCTAGACGCTTCTCACACTCTTCCAGCGTCAACGCCATTGCATCTTCATCCTTTTGAATTTTAGCGTTTTTCTTGCTGGACACGTCGGTAATGTAAGGCCCCCAACGACCTTTGAGGATTTTCACATCCGTGCCCTGAAAGACTTTGATGATTTTATCCGCTTCCGCCGCTATTTTCGCCTCCACCAGTACCACCGCCTCTTCCAGCGTAATGCTAAGTGGATCAAAGCCCTTAATTGGCGCGTATTTTTTCGGCCCGTATTCCAGATAGGGCCCGAAAGGGCCTTGTTTGGCAATCAGCATCTGCCCCTTTTCCACCGAAAACACCGTGCCGTCCACCGCTTTGGCCGAGAAGGATTCCGGCATTTCGCCGACTTCTCGCGGCAGCTTGAACAATTCCAACGCCTCTTCCAGCTTTAAGGTATCCATTTTTTGTCCCGGCATCAGGCTGGCAAAGGTCGGTTTTTCGTCGTTCTCGCCATCGCCCAATTGCACATAAGGCCCGAACCGACCGATTTTAACGAACATCGGTTTGCCGGTTTTGGGGTCGGTGCCCAGCGCGCGGGATTGCCCAGCCTCTTCGCGCGACACATCCTCCGCCGCATCGACACGCGGGTGAAACTGCTGGTAAAACTTGGTGAGCATTTCCTGCCAGGATTCTTTGCCCTGCGCGATGGTATCGAATTCCGACTCCACCAACGCGGTGAACTGGTAATCCAGCACATCGCCAAAATGCTTCACCAGAAAGTCGGTGACAATGCCGGCAATGTCCGTTGGGAAGAGTTTGTTTTTCTCGGTGCCGGTGGTTTCGACTAAATCTTCCTCAGTCAAACCTTCCGCCGACAAAGTCAGTTGTCGATAATCGCGTTGACGGCCTTCTCGGTCTTCTTTCACCACATAGCCACGCTGCTGAATGGTGTCAATGGTCGGGGCGTAAGTCGAGGGGCGACCTATGCCCATCTCCTCAAGAGTTCGCACCAAGCTGGCTTCGTTGTAACGCGCCGGCGGGCGTGAAAAACTTTGTCTGGCCGACAATTCACCCAGCTGCAACCTTTGCCCCACCTGCAAAGGCGGCAACTGCCCCTCCTTGGCGTCATCGTCCAGATTGTACACTTTCAAAAACCCGTCAAACGCAATCACTTCGCCTTTGGCGGTCAGCTTCTCATCTGGCAAGGTGGAAATTTCAATATCCACGCTGGTACGCTTCAATTGCGCATCCGACATTTGCGAAGCAATCGCACGGCGCCAAATCAACTGATACAAACGCTGCTCATTGCGTTCTCCCGTCACCTCTTTCACGGAAAAATCGGTCGGTCGAATCGCCTCATGCGCTTCCTGAGCATCGGCATTTTTGGTTTTATAGCGGCGCGGGTTTGCATAGTTGGCACCGTAGTTGCCGGTAATGGTCTGCTGTGCCTTGGCAATCGCCTCTTCCGACAAATTCACCGAGTCGGTACGCATATAAGTGATTTTACCGGACTCGTACAATCGCTGCGCAATCATCATCGTCTGCTTGACGGAAAACCCCAGTTTTGATGAAGCTTCCTGTTGCAAGGTTGACGTGGTGAAGGGGGCTTTCGGCGATTTCTTAGCCGGTTTTTCTTCCAACTGCGCCACCGACAAAGCCGCCTGTTTTACCTGTTCCAGGAAAGCCTTCGCTTCGTCTTCGGTTTTGAACGCCGCGCTGCGCTTGACTTCAACCGTGCCAACCGCCTGTTGCCTGTCGTCCAAAATGGTCAATTCACCCGCAAGACGGTAAACGAAATCCGACTCAAAGGCATCAACTTCGCGTTCGCGTTCCACAATCAAACGCACCGCCACCGACTGCACACGCCCCGCTGACAAACCGGTGCGGATTTTCTTCCACAAAATCGGCGAGAGTTCAAAGCCCACAATCCGATCCAGAATTCGCCGGGCCTGCTGCGCCTCCACCAAGTCCATGTCCACCGTGCGCGGTGCCGCAATTGCTTTTTGAATCGCTGTCTTAGTGATTTCATGAAACACAATGCGTTTGGTGGTTTTGACATCCAGCTTCAAAGCCTCCGCAAGGTGCCAGGCAATCGCCTCCCCCTCACGGTCCTCATCCGTTGCCAGCCAGACAGTTTCCGCATCTTTGGTCAGTTTGCGCAACTCGGTGACGGTTTTTTTCTTATCCGGCGAAATTTCATAATTCGGCAGAAAACCGTTCTCGATGTCAATGCCCATGCCTTTTTTCTGAATGTCGCGAATATGGCCGTAACTGGAGCGCACGGTAAAGCCTTTGCCCAGATACTTTTCAATGGTCTTCGCTTTAGCGGGCGACTCCACGATCACCAAATTTGTCATAATTCTTGTCTCACCTATTTTTCGGTTTGTATGCCCCGTATTTTTTAAAGAGTGCAGAAAAAAACCGGCAATTGCAATCTTTAATTTTTTGAACATCCCTATCGACCAGCGCCTTTTTTTCTGGCGTCTCATCACAAAAGACGGTAAGCTTACGTGCATGTGGGCACCTTATCACCTTGTACATTATGCCGAAAGTTGCCCAAGAATTCGAAAAGCCATTAACGCCCAAACCAAAGCACCCGTTACATGAACACACCCAATCTACTCATTGTCGAAGACGACTTGGTCAGCCAAAAACTTCTGCAAAGCTTCTTGAAAACGGAAGGGTTCAACCTCTTTATGGCCAATGACGGTGAAGAAGCTTCCACGCTGATTCGTCAAAAACCACAGGATTTCTTTCACTGCATCATTTCCGACTATCTCATGCCCAACAAAGACGGCATACAGCTCTTGGAAGAGCTCAAGCAGTGCCCCGAGTACACGCACATTCCCTTTATTCTGCAAACCACCGCCAACAGTGAAGCGGAAATTCAACGCGGCATTAATGCGGGCGCATTCTACTACCTAATCAAACCGATTACCAAAGAAACCTTGATTTCGGTGGTCAATGCCGCGCTAAAAGACTTCCAAAATCATAAAGATATCCTCACCACCCTCAAGGGCATCGACCAAGCTTTTCCGCTGATTACCGAAGCGGAATTTACCCTGCGCACCCTGCACGAAGCCAAGTCGCTGTCCAGTTTTATTGCCCTCTTGAGCACAGACCCCAACAGCATTGGCATCGGCTATTTGGAGCTGCTGGTCAATGCCGTTGAGCACGGCAATCTGGGCATCACCTATGATGAAAAAACCGAACTGATTCGCGACGGTCGCCTCTCCGAAGAAATCCAGCGACGCCTGCAGCAGCCCGAAAATGCCGACAAATTCGTCACTCTGGCGCTGGAACGCCGAGATGACCAACTCAGCGTCACCATCACCGACATGGGGAACGGCTTTGCGTTTGAAGACTATCTGGAGTTCTCGCTGGAACGCGCCATGGACAATCATGGTCGCGGCATTATGATGGCCAATAAACTGAGTTTCGACGAACTCACCTATCTCGACGGCGGCCGTCGCGTCCGCTGCGTCACTCACAAGGTCAAGCCGGTCACCGAGTAAAGGATTGACAGTCCAGTTAACACTCGGCCACTGACGCCTCAGCGCAAACGCCGCCAGCGTCCGGCAGACAAGGCCTCAATCGCACCGCTGAGTTCCAGCATCAGCAATTCGCTCTGCAATTGCGACACCGGCTGTTTGGTTAACACCGCCAGTTCATCCAACCCAATCGGCTCAAATTCGATAAACTGCAACACCCCAGAAACCGTATTATTTTCACTTCCTACCGGACTCGAAAGCGTATCCGAAGCCTCCGAATCCGACTCGCTAAACAGTGACGGCTGCAGAGCGGACTGCAACATCGGCGACAGTTCTTCCAGAATGTCCTGACCGGATTCCACCAGTTTCGCCCCTTGCCGAATCAGCTGATGACACCCTTTCACCTGAGGATTATGAATCGAACCCGGCACCGCAAACACTTCTCGGCCTTGCTCATTCGCGGTGCGCGCCGTAATCAGAGAACCGCTTTTCAAGGCCGCTTCCACCACCAAGGTGCCTAGGCTCAAGCCGGAAATAATGCGATTCCGCTGCGGAAAAAAATGCGCCAGTGGTTGCGTGCCCAAGGGGTATTCCGACACCATGGCACCGGTTTCGGCGATGCGATGGGCGAGTTCCCGATTCGCGGCCGGATACACTCGATCCAACCCAGTCGCCACCACCGCGATGGTCGTGCCTTGCGGCCCGCCCGCTTTGGTTTGCGCTTTCAAAGCGCCTTCATGCGCGGCTTTATCAATGCCGGACGCCAAACCGCTGGTAATGGTCAAACCGACACCCGCCAGATGCTGGGCAAAATCTTCCGCCGTCAGCCGCCCTTGCTTGGACGCATTACGACTGCCGACAATCGCCAACTGCGGGTCGGACAACAACGCCACTTGACCACGCACATACAGCACCGGCGGCGGGTCGGCAATCTGCTTCAATAACGGCGGATAATCATCACTCGCCAGCGTCAGCAAATGCTGATTCGGCTGCTCGGCCCACTCCAGTGCCTGAGCGACCTTTTCCGCCAGGCCTGGGGCAAACAGCAAATCCAACTGCTTCTCTTTCAGCGCCTGAGCCGACCGCCAAGCCGATTGCGGTGCAGCAACCGCCTGTTCCAGACGGCCGAACACCGCTTCAACGTCCGATAACTGCTTGGCGCTGACACGGGCAAAATGCAATGTCAGCCGCGCGGTCAAATCGTCTAATTCAGACATAATCACTTCAATCCGCTATAATTCCAACTCAAAATTTAATTTCAAAAAGTATACCTTGTATTATGGATAAACTCGATATAGTTCTCTATCCGGACGATGGCCTGCGCGATGTCTGCGAACCGATTCCGGAAATGACCGACGCACTCGACAAACTCATTGACGACATGTTCTACACCATGTACGACGCCCCTGGAATCGGTTTGGCCGCGCCCCAGGTGGCGGTTCAGAAACGCCTGATTGTCGTGGACATTTCCGAAACCAAAGACCAGCCCATCGCCCTTTTAAATCCCGAAGTCGTCAAAAGCGCTGGCAAAATCACCTGGGAAGAAGGCTGCCTGTCCTTGCCCAATGTTTACGGCAAAGTCAATCGCCCGTCCGACATACTGGTGCGCGGCCTAAACCGCGATGGCAAGCGGGTCGA
>NZ_JBNGDN010000049.1:11027-14534 GCF_049975065.1 Hydrogenovibrio sp. | reverse complement strand
TATTCAACTGCAGCTCCACCCCCTTGGTGCTACCGGTGCCCACATTCTGATTTTGATTACAGGTGGATCCACCGCATTCGGTGCTTTGAATGGTGACATACTCGATGGCATCGGTAATATCGGAATAAAACACATTGGCTTGGTAGCTCACACGACTCAAGCGCCCTTTCGCCCCAATTTCATAATGCGTGGCCTGTTCGGCCTTCAAATCCATGTTCGGCAGCCCACTGCCCAGACGATAGGAAAACATTTCTTTCATCGTCGGGAAACGCGACTTCAATGACACCCCGGCAAACAGCGTTTGTCCTTGAATGCTGTAATCCCCTTTAATTTGGAAATTATCCTTGCCTTGGGTGCCGTCCGGATCATTATTCGGATCGCCGTCATCCGTTTTGGTCATTTCGAATTCGTCACGACGATAACCTAAGGTTAAATTGGCTTTTTCGGTCAACGCAATGGTGTCTTCCAAGCCCAGGGAATAGATATGGCTTTGATAGGTACGCCAGCTTTCATCGAAATCCGGCGGCGAGTTATCACTGGCCAGATCGCGTTCACGGTGCTCGTCAAACTTCATCTGAAAGTTCGCCTTCAGGTCGTGATTTTCAACCGGCAATCCACCTTCCAGGCTCCCGCCCATGGTCTGGTCATCGTATTGCGAGCGGAAGGCATAACGCTTGGTGACCGTTTGATAACGATCATCGTCATACGAAGTCAACTTATTGTTGAACTGATCATAAAATAAACGAGACTTCACATAGCCATCACCCAATTGCGTATGACCAACGTAATACAGGCTTTCCTGATTCCATTGCGGCCAATCCCAATAACGTACCCGCTGCCCGGTGTCAGAAGACCCGGCATAAGGGGGCGACTGTTTGTCACTTTGCGTTTGGTAGTAGCTCAAGGTGTATTCATCCGTCGCATTCGGCATGTAGCCCACTTTAAGGTTGCCCGTCGCGCTGTCGGTACCGGAACGATCCCGACTGCCTTTGCCCTGTACCACATCGCCCGGCTTATATTCAATGGGATCATAATCATCGGACAAGGGATAGTCGCTCGCTTCCAGGCGTGACAAGCCCCCGATCAGATACATCTTGCCACCGCCGGTGCCGATTTGAATATTCTGAGCGTTTTTGAACAGGCCGTCCTTGCCTGCTTCCACGCCCATATCCGCTTCCACTTCCAACGCTCGGCTCGGGCGTCGAGTCACCAGATTGATGGAGCCGCCCATATTATTTGGCCCTTCCAACAGAGACCCCAAACTTTTCGACACCTCGATTCGGCTCAAATCGGCCGTCAGATAACGACTCAAATCAATATTGCCATCATAAGGCACATAAATCGGCATCCCATCCAGATTCAAGGTAATCTGGCGCGAATCAAACCCACGAATATTCGCCTGACTTTCCGCACGGCGACCGCCCTGCACCAAGACCACACCTGGGACATTCTTAATCGCCTCACCCACATCCGTGTGGGCGTGCTGACGCATATCCTGTGGTGTCACCACATTCACAGGATTCGACGCTTCCGCTTGAGCCGAGACTTGAATTTTACCCAGCGTAAAAACGTCTGCTCCGGATGTTTTTTTCGCTTCATCAGCTTGCGCTGGATGCGCCATAACACTCGCCATTGCCAGAATCAATTTCATGTGTTTGCTATACGTCATAACCCGACAGTTCCTTTCAATCTCAAAAATAGGGGGCAACCCGAAGATTCCAGAACGCATGAAATATTCGAGCTAGATTTACTTTTGTACATATCGAATCCGTTAAAAAAACCGTTTTGTCCCAAAAGCTGAATGGGGAACCAAAACGGCCTTCAATGAATTTGAGTAAAACCGATTCGTTATATACCTAAAGAAATAACGGTTCCTATTAGAACATGCTTATATCCGATGACTCAATACTTTTTTAACAAAAATAAATTTTCAGGTCATAACAAAACTTTATGATCACTCTTTTTTAAAGCGCCCTCATTCTCCTTGCCCACAGCGTTTCTGGCGGGTAAGATGATGTTTTACAGGGTTTGGATAAAACACATGAAAAAACAACTTTCAATCGTCTGCCTGCTTCTGGCCTTTATGACAAATCATGCTCTGGCTGATAGTGCCCAGCCTGCATCCGCCGCCAGTGTCAAACAATTGATGGAGACCACCGGCTCGACACAAATGTCACGCCAAATCGTGCAGCAGATGATTCCCATGCTGAAAAAGCTGGCACCGGAAGCACCGGAGGATTTTTGGCAAACCTTTATGAAACAAGTCAGCCCCGATCAGATCAACGCCCTGATCATTCCCATCTATCAAAAATACCTCACCGATGAAGATGTACAGAAAATCAACGAATTCTACGCCACCCCCACTGGCCAGAAACTCCTAAAAGTGCAGCCGAAAATCGCCCGAGAATCCATGCAAGCCGGCCAGGCCTGGGGGCAGGAAATCGCTCGTAAAGTGCTGAAAGAATACCAGGCCTCGCAAGCCAAGCAACCGCCACCGAAAACCGACCCACTGCTCGAACCATAACCCCAACGCACAAAAAACACCAACCAGTTCAAGGCACAACCCCTTGCCTAATGAACGGCGAAATGCTTTAATGCAGAACGGTATGTATATTTATACATAATGAAACCTATTCATTCTAACCGGATTGCTCATAAATTTACGCTAGGGTCGCGCAGAACTTGGGTTTCACAGAGAAATTTCTGAAGGCCGTGTCGTATCCACGATTACGACCGACTGAGTAACTATTTCTAGAAAAATCAAAGAATAAGCGAGATGGAGCCTAATTTATGAATTTTCCGATCTAAAGCCATCGAGAAACCCAATGAACCGCATACACACTCAAACCCGACGTCCGCCACATCCCGCCAACCGAATGATCCGCTTCTGGCACCCAAAAAAGATTGATCGGCTGTTCGTCATTCTGTTTAGCCTCCTACTGATCGGTTCCGCACAAGCCGACAGCCAGCGAATGAGCCAACACCTGAGCGTCTTCGGTGCGGTGCAGGCTGAGCAGCAGTTCACGCTGGGACAGCTGAAACAACTGGCGGGATCACACCTCAAAGACATTCCCGTTCTGTGCCAGAGCGGAGCCAACAAAGGCCATATGGAAAGTTTGAGCGGCGTTCCGTTAAAAACCTTACTCGAACACGTCGGCCTGAAGGTTCCCAAAGGCAAAGACCTGCGCAAAGTGGCTATTTTGGCCTATGGCACCGACGACTACTGGGTCACCTTTTCCTGGGGCGAGATTTTCAACCAGCCCCAAGGCGACCGAGTGCTGATTTACTACGCCAAAAACGGCCAAGCCCTCGGACAGGAATCGGGTCAATTTGCGCTGATGCCGACTAACGACACCCGAACCGGTGCCCGTCAAGTGAAATGGCTGGAACGCATCGAAGTCCGCCTCATGACGCCGTAACAAGCTATTTGCCAGGCCTGGTCAGATCGTTTTTTAACCACAGAGACGCAGAGACACGGAGCGATTTGAACCACGAAGACACGAAGAC
>NZ_JBNGDN010000049.1:8631-10927 GCF_049975065.1 Hydrogenovibrio sp. | reverse complement strand
CACGAAGACACGAAGACTTCCGGCAAAATGTAAAATGGGGACGGTTACCTTTTTGCCAAGCGTGGTCAGGTCGCTTTTTGAAAAAGGGGCGCCGTTCATGTTTCCATCTTTTCCCGTTCGGTGTATCCTAACCGTTTTCGCGGCCTCACCACTTTGAAAGAAAAGATAAGGAACCGTCACAGGAGGTGTCATGTCTTATTTAAAAAATTTTCCCAATGCCGAGGGGTTTTTCGGCGACTTCGGTGGTGCCTTTCTGCCGCCGGAACTGGAACCGCATTTTGCTGAAATCAGCCAGGCCTACCGCACCCTCAGTCGCTCAGCGGATTTTTTGAATGAGTTGAAATACATCCGCAAACATTATCAAGGCCGCCCCACCCCGGTGTATTACGCCCACAACCTCAGCCGCGAAGTCGGGGCGCACATTTACATGAAACGCGAAGACCTCAATCACTCAGGCGCGCACAAACTGAATCACTGCATGGCCGAAGCCTTGCTGGCCAAACACATGGGCAAAACCAAACTGATTGCCGAAACCGGTGCCGGTCAACACGGTGTCGCACTGGCCACGGCCGCCGCTTATTTCGGCATGGAATGCGAAATTCACATGGGCGAAATCGACATCGCCAAAGAAGCCCCGAACGTCACCCGCATGAAACTGCTGGGCGCCACGGTCGTGCCGGTTTCCTTTGGCGGACGCAGTTTGAAGGAAGCCGTCGATTCCGCCTTCCAATCCTATGTGCCGCAAGCCGACACCGCTATCTTCGCCATCGGTTCCGTGGTGGGGCCGCATCCCTTCCCGATGATGGTGCGCGATTTTCAATCCGTGGTCGGGCACGAAGCGCGTGAACAGTATCTGGAAATGGTCGGCGAATTGCCGGATCAGGTCGGTGCCTGCGTCGGCGGCGGCTCTAACGCCATGGGCATGTTCGCTGGGTTTATTGAAGATAAAAACGTGACTCTAAACGGTATCGAACCGCTCGGCAAAGGCACCGAAATCGGCGAACACTCCGCCACCATGACCTATGGCAAACCCGGCATGATTCACGGCTTCAAATGCATGTTGCTGTCCGACGAAGAAGGCAACCCGGCCCCGGTCCACTCCATTGCCTCCGGCTTGGATTACCCGGGAGTGGGCCCGGAACACTCCTATTTGAAAACCGAAGGACGCGTCAACTATCACGGCGTCACCGACCAAGAAACACTGGACGCCTTCTACAAACTCTCCAGCGCAGAAGGCATTATTCCGGCACTGGAAAGCGCCCATGCCGTCGCTTGGGCGATGAAACACGGTCGAGAAAACCCGGGCCGTACCATTTTGATTAATTTGTCCGGTCGCGGCGACAAGGACATTGATTACGTTACGGAAACCTTTGGTTTCGGCGACACCCCCTAAACGAACTCAGCGAGTGCAGTGAAAGCGGGCCGTTGCGCCTGCCCGCTTTTGTCGCTTTCCCGTCACGATTCCATTCCATGCCCATGAAACCAACCCTCAGAATCCAAGCATCGCCCTGCCCCGACAAGGCACTGGCGCTGGCCGAACGGCTGGGCTTGCCTTTGAACTTCGATTCAAACACCGATTTGAACGCAAAATCGAACTCCAAAAACGATTTTGCCCTCGGCTGGTGGCTCGACCCCAAAGCCACGCTGGAAAGCCAACGCCTCAAACTGGCACTCTTCCCGCCCACCAGCGGCCCGGTTTATGTCGATTTCGTCGGCGGCAAGAAAAACCATCGTCGTCAGTTCGGCGGCGGCAAAGGCCAGCCGTTGGCGAAAGCCGTGGCGATTCAAAATCAGCCCCGCATACTGGATGCCACCGCCGGCATGGGCGGCGATGCGTTTGTGTTTGCCAGCTTGGGGTGCAAGGTCACCCTAGTGGAACGCTCCCCCATCATCGCGGCCTTACTGGCGGATGCGCTGGAACGCGCCCAACAACCGGATGTGCCGGACGACATTCGCCAGATTGCTGAACGCATGACCTTGGTGAACGCCGATGCGGCGGCCTATTTGACCACGGAAACACCCGCTGTCGAGGTGGTGTATCTCGACCCCATGTACCCGGAAAAGAAAAAAACCGCCGCCGCCAAAAAAGACATGCAGGCGCTGCAAGCGCTGGTCGGGCCGGATATGGACAGTGACGCTCTGTTAGCAGCGGCTTTGAGCACCGCCGAAAAGCGCGTGGTCGTCAAACGCCCGAAAGGGGCGCCCCCGTTGAAGGGCTCCGAACCCACCGCCGCCGTACAAAGCCCCAACACCCGTTACGACCTGTACAGCATTAAACAGCCATAATTAAACAGCC
>NZ_JBNGDN010000049.1:0-8531 GCF_049975065.1 Hydrogenovibrio sp. | reverse complement strand
ATTAAACAGCCATAATTAAACAGCCGCATTCAACCCAGCCACATGAGCCCCAACATTAATTCGCTTGGCAAATCGGGTCAATTTGATAGAATGAAAACTGACAGTACCCGCTATGATAACGCCACAGGCTCATCGCTTACAGCTCAGGAAACGACACTTTGTCTGCAACCCTTCTTCGCCACCGCTCTTTACTGCTGACGGCTCTGGGCGTTTTCATCGCAATCCAGGTGATCAGTCATTACTGGACACAACGCCTTGACAGCCAAATCGAACAGGTGCGTTACCAGAATCTGGCGCATATTATCACTCAGGATTTTCACCATCAGATCCAGGAAAAGCAAGCCGCCTCCACCGCCATTGCACTCACCCTCGCCAATGACGTATCCCATCTTTTAGCGGAAAACACGCCTCTGCAAAAAAATGCGTTTAACCGCCTGATCGCTGAAATCACCCAAAAATCCAACTACAAAAATCTGTGGATTCAATTGATCGACGTCCAGGGGCACAGCGTCTATCGGAACTGGACAACGCAAAGCCATGGCGCCCTCCATTTAAACAGCCTGCCGACGGCCGACTCGCCGTCTCAGGTAACCTACCAAAAAGACATTCTCACCAATCGCTACGATCTGGTCATCCAAGTCACCGCCCCAATTTACCATCAACAAAAACCGGTGGGCTACCTGCGGCTGATCTCGCATTTCAACTCCATCCAGCGCTATTTTGAAGGCAAAGGCATTCAGTCACTGGCGGTGGTGCCGCCACAACAGGCGACCCGCATTCAACACCCCTTCAGTCCGCACTCGCTGGGGGGTTATTACATCGCCAACTTAACCCCCAACCCAGCGCTTCTAAACGAAATCACGCCCGAAAACCTCCAGGCCTGGACAAATCGCCCTTTCACCCGACTGAAGGCGCAAAACACCTTGGCCATCTCCATCCCAATTCTCAATCAAGCTAATGATTTACAGGGATATTTTCTGGTATTTTACCCACTGGATGTTTCCAATCAAATCGACACGGAACTGACGCTCAACAGCACCCAAAACCTCATTCAAACGGTGAATATCAGCCTATCACTGCTGTTACTGGCTGGCCTGGTCATTTTCATCCTGAACCAACAACGCGACTATTTCCAGCGCATTATCAATGCCGAAGAAGAAATCGTCCTCGTCTCCACCGGAGATCGCATGATTGATGCCAATCAGCAACTTTACAACTATTTTGAGTCCTTCCGTCACAACAAACACTGTTGCATCTGCGACTATTTCGAACCGGATCAAGGCTACTTACAAAAACAAATGGGCGATCAAAACTGGTTGGAACACCTGCTCAACCATCCCAACGAAGTCCACAAAGCCAAGTGCCGGTTACAGGATCGTATTTACATTTTCAAACTCAAAGCCCACGCCTTTAACGCCCGCCAAAAACTCGCCGTGGTCATCCTGGTGGACATTACCGAGCTGGAACAACTCAACCATCGCCTACTGGAACAATCCCGCATTGACGAACTCACCCAGATCGGCAACCGTCGGTTTTTCAACGACTTTATTGAGCGCGAAGTTCAGCTGGCACAGCAGCAAGGCTATCCACTGTCATTGATTTTTTTCGACATCGACCATTTCAAACGGGTCAATGACGACTATGGCCATCAAATCGGCGACGTGGCGCTTAAAACAGTCGCCCGCGCCGTATCAAAGCAACTGCGCGACTCGGATGTGTTCTTCCGCATCGGCGGCGAAGAGTTTATGATCGTACTGGCGCACCATCCACTGGAACACGCCCAACGAATTGCCGAGCGCCTGCGCAAGCAGGTTGAAAGCCTTCAAGACCCCAAGCTGCCGCGCCTAACCATCAGTTTAGGCGTATCGCAACTGGCTCAAAACGAAACCCTCGACCAACTGTTAAGCCGTACCGATGAAGCCCTGTATCAAGCCAAGTCAGACGGACGTAACTGCGTGCGCCAAGCCGCGGCTTCAGGATAAAGCATCTCGATTAAACGATTCAAACGCGGTTTCAACTCGAATCGTGGTAAAATAATCTGTTACGTTAACATATCTGAAATCCACTATCGAAATGCCTATTCCTCTGCTCGGCTCGCTTTTAAAGCGTCTTCTGAAACCCTTGAACGCCCAGTCCGACACCGCCAGCCTAGCGGCACGGCATCAACGTCTGCTTCACAACATTGGCGAACGTTTTTGTGGTTTCACCCTGTCGGCGGACACACTGCGCGTTACCGAGATCGGCACTCAGGCCAACCGCCTCTTCAAGCGCCCCCCGGAGCAGCTGCTTCAGCGTCCCCTTCTGGACGCCATTGACTGGCTGGCCGAAGATAAACAACGGCTGGAATCGGCACTGCAATGCTTGCCCGAACAGCGTCAACACACATTGGAACTTCAGTTCACCACGGCGGAAAAAGACATTCGCACCACAAAACTGAGCTTAGACCTCATCTGCGATACTCGGGACGCCCCCTTAAACACCCCCTTATACATTGAAGGGCTTTTCGAAGACATCACCGATCAAATTCAAGCCCAGCATGAGCTGGTTCAGGCCGCCAATGTGTTTCACTATTCGCAAGAAGGCATTATCATTACCGACCGCACCGGTCACATTCTTAACCTCAATGACGCCTTCAGCCGCATCACTGGTTACAGCAAGCAAGAAGTGCTCGGCAAAACCCCCAATATCCTCAGTTCCGGCAGGCACGACAAACTGTTTTACGCCGAACTGTGGCAGGAGTTATTTGCAAAGGGCAGCTGGTCGGGCGAGATCTGGAACCGTCGCAAAAACGGCGAAATCTACCCGGAAAAAATGACCATCAGTTCCATTCTGGATGACAACGGTGCCCCACGTGAGTTCATCGCCCAGTTTTCCGACATCTCGCTACAGAAAAAACAGCAATCGCAACTCGAATTCATTGCCCATTTCGACCCGCTGACCGGTCTGCCGAACCGCACCCTGCTGGCCGACCGACTCAACCAAGCCATCAGCTATGCCAAAGGCCACCAACTCAATTTAGCGGTGCTGTTTATTGACTTGGACGGCTTTAAAGCCATTAACGATTTTTTCGGCCACCAGGCCGGTGACCAGCTGCTGATCAGCATCGCCACTCGCCTAAAGCGGGTGCTGCGCGAAGAAGACACCATTGCCCGCATCGGCGGCGATGAGTTTGTTGCCGTGCTGCTCGACACGGAAGACACCCCAGAAACACACGACATGCTCGAACGTCTGCTGCGCGAAGCGAGCAAACCCGTTAGTTACGAAATCAACCAACTTCGTGTTTCCGCCAGCATTGGTGTCAGCTTCTACAACCAACAAAACGAACTCGACGCCGACCAGATTATCCGCCAGGCGGATCAAGCCATGTACCAAGCCAAAATGAAAGGCAAAAACCAGCTCTACGTTTTTGAAGAAGAAACCTACGGTGCTCTGGCGCAAAGCGAAGAACTCAAAGCACTGGAAGCTGGGCTGAATCGTGGGGAACTGCGGCTGTTTTTCCAACCGAAAATCAACCTGCACACCGGTATTATATTGGGCTTTGAATCCCTGATTCGTTGGCAACATCCAGAAAAAGGGATCTTGCCACCCATCGCATTTCTGCCCCTGTTACGCGACCATCCGCTGAGCGCCGAAATCGGCTTCTGGGTGATCGAAGCCGCACTCAAGCAGATTCAGGCCTGGCAAAATACCGGTTTTGCCTCCATCAACCTCAGCGTCAATATCGAAGGCGACCTGCTGCAGGAAACGAACTTTGTCGATCGCCTGCGTTATGTGCTGCAGGCCTACCCGAGCATCCAGCCGTCACAACTGACACTGGAAATTCTGGAAACCTCCGCTTTGGAAGACATCTTCAGCGTCTCCAAAACCATGAAAGACTGCTCCGATCAAATCGGCGTGCGTTTTTCCATTGACGATTTCGGCACCGGCTATGCTTCCCTAACCTACCTGAAACACCTGCCAGTGTCCGAGCTGAAAGTGGATCAAAGCTTTGTCAAAGACTTGCTCACCGATCCGCAAAGTCTGTCCATTATGGAAAGCATTATCGGCATGGGCGAAGCTTTCCAGCTCGATGTCATTGCCGAAGGCGTGGAAACCGACGAACAGGCCACCTTGCTGCTGAAACTCGGCTGCCAACAGGCACAAGGCTATCACATCAGCCGCCCCATGCCCGCCGAGGCCGTGCCGAAGTGGATTCAACAATGGCAAGCGCCACCGCACTGGCAACGGATTCACACCCTGTCCAAAGAAGACCTGACACTGGTCGTCGCCGCCACCCAGCATCGCGCTTGGCTCAAACAACTGCATGGCTACATTTACGATGAGATCGACACCCCACCACCGCTGGAAGCACATCAATGCGAGTTCGGGCACTGGCTCAAGCAACACGGGCTGGACGTTTTTGAAACCGCCAGCGCCCTGGAAACCGTGGAAAAGCTGCATGAACAGGTGCACCAAGCCAGCCATCAAATCGTCCACTTAAAACAAAACGGCGAGCTAAAAACCGCCAAGCAACGGCTGGACGAGCTGGAGCATTTCAAAGACGGCATTCTCAACCAACTGAACCAGCTAACCCAAGCCGAAAACTCCGCCAAAACCCCAGCATCGAAAGCGCCTGCACCCATTTGACCAGGCCAGGTGAAAGCGCACGCCTATCCCTTAGGCCGCCGTGCCAGCCAAGTATCCAGATGTTTCGCAAAGGCCTGACGGTCTTTGGGGTTGAGTGGCGGCGGTCCACCGCCGACTTCCACGCCACTGGAACGCATCGACTCCATAAAGTCGCGCATGGTCAACTTTTGTTTGATGGTACTCAGGCTATAAAGCTCCCCTCTCGGGTTCAACGCCTGAGCGCCTTTTTCCATCACTTCTGCGGCCAGCGGAATGTCCGCCGTCACCACCAAATCCCCAGGCCTGGCGCGTTGCACAATTTCATTGTCGGCGACATCAAAGCCTTTTGTCACCTGCAAAAATCGCAGCCAAGGCGATGGCGGCAAGCGCATGGCATGGTTCGCCACCAAGGTGGTCAGGCACTGCGCACGCACGGCGGCTTTAAACAAGATTTCTTTTATCACCACTGGGCAGGCATCGGCATCCACCCAGATCCCCAACGCGGTCGGCACATCTTTTTCCGGTTCGAACTCGGTCACCTTGCTCACTCCATTTGCCGCAATTGGGCTAAAAATTCAAACCCGTAACGAGCCAATTTATTTTCACCCACACCATTAATGCGCAATAACTCACCATCGGTTTTCGGCAGGCGCTGCGCCATTTCAATCAGCACCGCATCGCCAAACACCTGATAGGCCGGGCGTTCTTCGCTGTCGGCAATCTCTTTTCGCAAACGCCGCAGCACTTCAAACCGCTCCATTTCCGCCAGCGATAAATCCGCTTTTTCCAAACGAGCGTTTTTGTCCCACCGATGGCCCTTTTCACCAGGCCTGGCGGAAGCGCCCAAGCGGGTGCGCGGCTTCGCCAGTTTTAGAGGCACCTCGCCTTTGAGCAAACTGCGCGACTTTTCGGTCAGGCGCAGGACGGAATAGTTTTGAATGTCCTGAAACAAATACCCCAAATGCACCAACTGACGCAGAATATTTTCCCACTCCGTTGTTGAATATTCCTGACCAATGCCATAAGTGCTGAGCTGCTGGTGCCCCTGACGGCGAATGCGCTCGTTATCCAAACCGCGCAACACCTCCACCACATAGCGCAAGCCAAAACCTTGATTAAGACGATAGACACACGACAAGGCCTTTTGCGCCGCCACGGTGGCATCGAAAAATTCCGGCGGATTCAAACAGATGTCGCAATTACCACAATCCTGATCGGAGCCTTCACCGAAATAATTCAGCAACACCCGCCGCCGACAGGTTTGCGACTCGGCAAAATCCACCATGCTGGCCAGTTTCGAGCCTTCCACCCGTCGCTGATGCTCATCCGTCTGGTGATCCACAAAATGCCGTGCCGTCATCACATCCTGAGCGCCATACAGCAGCAGCGCTTCCGATGGCAGACCATCGCGTCCGGCGCGTCCGGTTTCCTGATAATAGCCTTCAATGTTTTTCGGCAGATCGTAATGCACCACAAAGCGCACATTCGGTTTATCAATGCCCATGCCGAAAGCCACCGTGGCCACGACAATATCCACTTCATCGCGCAGAAACCGCTGATGCACCGTTTGGCGAATCTCGCCCGGCAAACCGGCATGGTAAGCCGCCGCCGCATAACCATTCTCCTGCAATTGCAACGCCACTTCTTCCACCCGCTTGCGGCTCAAACAATAGACAATGCCGCTCTCCTGCCGGTTAGAGCGCGCGGATAAAAACGCCAACAACTGCCGCATCGGCTGGCGCTTCTCCAGCACGGTGTAACGAATATTGGGGCGGTCAAAACTGCTGATGTGTACTTTCGGCTGCTGAAGGTGCAGGCGTTGCAGAATATCCTGTCGCGTGGCATCATCAGCGGTGGCCGTCAGCGCAATAAACGGCACCTGCGGAAAATAGGTGCGCAACTGACCAATCTGACGATATTCCGGGCGGAAATCGTGCCCCCACTGCGACACACAATGGGCTTCATCAATCGCAAACAAAGCCACCGGCAATTGTTGCAACTGCTGCAAAAAAGCGGCCTGAAAGAGCCGTTCAGGCGAGACATACAGCAAATCCAATTGCCCCGTATGCAACTGCATCAATACCTGATCGGCCGTCTGAACATCCAAAGTGGAATTGTAATAAGCGGCCTTCACGCCATTGGCCTTCAAGCCATCCACCTGATCCTGCATCAAGGCAATCAACGGCGAGACAACAATGGCCGTCCCTTCACGCAGAAGGGCGGGCACCTGATAGCACAAGGACTTGCCGCCGCCGGTCGGCATCAGCACAAAGCAGTCCTGCCCGGTCAGCACATCCGCAATGACATCGGCCTGATGCGAACGAAAGGCTTCAAAACCGAAAACGCTTTGCAAAACACGTAACGACGCCTTGGTCGCATCCGAATGGGGTTGGGAGGACGTCACGCTCATGGAAAACGGCGCTTTAAATACAAAATCGGCAAAAGAGAACAAATCATGGCGCTTATTTTACAGAATCCCACCCTGCTTGGACTGAAATAATCCGACCATCAAACAGTTTAATAGTCGTTCATTCCCCTCTGTTGGCCAAGAATTTGCTTTGACTCTTTTCAGTCAGATTTTTACACGGATGAACGGTTATGTTAGTCAGCAAAAAGTCCAAACCCAGCATACTTGGCCGGATGCTCGCGGCGTTTCTCGCCTTCGGTTTTTTTATGGGCGTGTCCTTTCCAGTGTTCGCCAATCTGTTTGTGGAATGGAAACCCGGCATGCTCGGCTGGTTTATCCTCTCCTGCATCATCGCCGGACTCAGCATTGGCGTATTCAACTACTGGCTGCTCAACACCATGCTGCTGAAACGACTCAAACGCATCGGCGAAGTCGCCAATGCCATCAGCCACAACGACATTTCGCAAAAATGCAGCCTAGTCAGTGACGACTTTATCGGCGAAATGGCTAACAGCTTCAACCTGATGGGACAAAACCTCAGAGACATGATTCAGCGCATTGCCGAAGTATCAGCAAAACTGAATCAATCGGCGGAAAAAATGGTCGCCGTCACCCACGAAACCCAAGACAGCATTCAGCAACAACAGCAAGGCACCGAGAAGGTCGTCTCGGCACTGGAGACAATGACCCACACCGTCGGTGACATGAACCACAATTGCAACGCCGCCAGCCAAGCGGCCAGTCATGCCGACCAAGCCACACAACAAGGCACAGACGTCGTGCAAGCCACCGTCAACGCCATTCAGTCGCTGGCCGATGAAGTGGAACAAACCGCGCAAGCCATTCAACAACTCAAAGAAGACAGTGAAAACATCGCCAGTGTACTCGATGTAATCAAAGACATAGCCGAACAAACCAACCTGCTGGCGCTCAATGCCGCCATCGAAGCGGCTCGCGCAGGCGAAGACGGACGTGGCTTTGCCGTGGTGGCCGACGAAGTGCGCACCCTCGCCAGCCGCACTCAAGCCTCCGCCAAACAAATCGAAACCATGATCGCACACCTACAGGACGCCGCGTCCGACGCCGTTGACGTCATGAATCACGGCCGCGAAAAAGCCAACAACAGCGTTCGCAAAGCCAACCAAGCCGGACACTCACTGGCCTCCATCGCCGAGGCGGTGCGAACCATTACCGAAATGAATACTCAGATCGCTCAGTCCGCGAAAGCCCAAAACAACCAAACCCAACTCGTCAACCAAAACGTCGATCAAATTCGCCACACCGCGCAAACGGTTACCCAAGGTGCCGCCCGTACGGAACAAGCCAGCCAAGAAGTCGATCAATTCGCCAACCAACTGGCCGAACTCATCGGCCAATTCAAAACCCGATAACACAGAATCGCATCACCCAAACGACCAGGCCTGGCGTTTATGGAAAACTGCGTCATCCTCAGCGAAGCCGAAGGATCTCCCGCCGACGGTGCCAACCTAAATCAGATCCCTTCCGCTTCGGTCGGGAT
>NZ_JBNGDN010000048.1:0-14678 GCF_049975065.1 Hydrogenovibrio sp. | reverse complement strand
TCCCCAGGTCTGGGCAATTTCGCCAGGCCTGGAGATTTGGTGTCTTTGTGTTATGACTGGGTTGTTGCGGTGTTTTCAGTGGCGAACAGTCGGTCGATGTCGTCTTGATTGAGGCGGATGTGGTAGTTGCAGATTTCGTTGTGCACCACGATTTCCCCTTGTTCTTCGAGAATTTTACGGGCTTCTTCCTCGCCCAGTGATAACAGCATTTCTTCCACTCGTGATCGGTCTTGCGGGCATTCGTATTCAATGCTTTGCGCTTCAAAGAGTTCAACGGTTTCTTCGTGAAATAAACGATGTAACAATGTTTGCGCGTCGAGCTGGATCAGTTCGTCATCGCGAACCGTATCGGTGAGGCTATAGATGCGATCCCAGCCGTCTTCGTCCTGAGCGTCCGTGGTGGGCATTTTTTGGATCATAACGCCGCCGATGCCGTCTTTACTGGCGGCGAGCCAGAGTTTCGAGGGCTGCTGTTCGGATTGACTGAGAAAGGTTTCAAACGATTCGGCTATGCTGTCGGCTTCGCGCGGCACATAGGATTGAAAAATATGATTGGTTTGGGTGTTTTCCAGGGTGACGAGTATTTGCCCGTTGCCCAGCAGTTCATCTAAGGTGGTTTCCGTGGTTAGGGTGGCGTTGGTTTTGGCGACACCGCGAATTTTCAGGTCATGGGTGGCCTCGACCACCAGTAGGTTGACCGGCCCTTTGCCTTGCACTTGCAGCGTGACCTTGCCGGGGTGTTTCAGGCCATTGGCCAGCATGACGGTGATGGCGGTGAGTTCGCCCAGTACGCGTGTGAGAGGTGGGGTGTAGTGACGGTCTTCAATCATTTTTTGCCAGGCCTGGTCAATTTGCAGGTGCTGGCCGCGAATATTGAGGTGTTTGAATAAAAAACGTTGTACAGCGTCGTGCATGGTAAGCATCCTTCAAAATAAAAAGCGGTTATTTTACCCTGAATATCGAATCAAATGACATTGACCTGATGTTGACCTGATATTGACCTTATTACAGTCGTTTGGGTTTAATGAGAAGGCGCACTGAAAAAGCGGTCAGTGAGGCTGACCGCCGACAGGATAGAGCGTGATGACGTGATTAACGCAGCTCGGTGGCAGGCGTATCTTCGCGCGGATTGGCCTGGGCGCCGATGCCGGATTTAATGGCCTCCAGAAGTTGATGGGCGCGCTCCGGGTTCAAATAAATGTCGGTCTGTACTGCGTTTTTGGGCGATTTGCTGCTTTTGGAGTCCTGTGTGTCGGACACATCGTCGTCTTCGTCAATCGGTGGCCAGCCTTTGCCTTCGCAGGTTTGCATGAGTGCGTCCGGCAACAGGCCGTCATTGAAGTACTGCGCCACCGTGAGATCCACACATTCTGTTCCGTAAGGGAAAAGACCATGATTGGATTCATGGTTTACGGTAATAAAGCGGGCATGGGTCAAGTGACTGAAGGCTTCTTTCGCCCCCGCAATGGGCGTTAAAGGATCGTATTCGCTTTGCAGCATCAGAATCCCCGCTTCGGTGGTGTTGGCGGCCTGAATATTTGGCTTGGTCACACTCGGGCCACCCCAGTAAAGGCAGGGTTGTTCTGTCACATCGTTGCCGAAGAAAGGATATTCGCGTAACTGTTGTTTTCCAGTGTCGATCCAAAATTGTGGGTCGGGGTTACTGGGGGTGTCGTTGCAGATAACCGTTGTATAGGTGGCGGAAGAAGGTTTCAAATAAATGCGATCAGGTTCAGGCGCATTTTCATCACTTTCTTCATTTTCATTGGAGAGCTGATCAATTATTTTATTCGCATCTATTCTTGCCTGAAGGTTGTTCTCTGGGTTTGGGAGAAAATCGGTGGTTGCCACCAATTCACGCAAAGTAGTCGGGTCGGCATCTGGGTTTTGTTGAATTAAACTGTTCAATACTTGGTGTATTCGTAACAAAAAAAGATTTATGATGGCAGTGCTGCTATTGCCAATGCGTTCAGCGACGACCAAGGTGAACAAATCTTGCTGGGGAATGGATAACCTTGGAAAAACGCCTCGCACGGCTTCGGTGGTGTCACCGAGTAAAAAAACATCGTTGTGTTCGGCGGCAAAGGGTGCCCAGTAGTCGTCTATCAGCCGTTGTCGCCCAGCGGCATTGCGAATGATGGCTTTATCAAAGGTGCTGGTGAAGTTCATATTGCTGTCCAGCAGCATTCGCCCGGTGTGTTGGGGGAAACGGCTGGCATACCAGCTGCCAAGCCAGGTGCCGTAAGAATAGCCGATGAAATTAAGTTTGTCATCACCGAGCAGTTGACGCAACAAGTCCATATCGCGCACGGTTTGCTCGGTATTGATGTAGCGTGCCATGGGGTTTTTCAAGCAGGTTTGGGCGACCAGCTTGGCGTTATCGAGTTGGTTTTGGGTGTTGTCGTCACTGTCAGTGTGAGTGGAGGTGGGTTTGTAAACTTCCTGTCCACTGCAGTTGAGATTGGTACTGGAACCGGTGCCGCGCGGTGAAAACCCAATCAAATCAAAACGGTTGTTCAGGGTTTTGAGTTGTTCCCCAATCGGGTTATCGGGATTGGCATTTTGCCAGAGTTCTCCGTAGAGGGCGGCATACGACAGGCCGTCACCGCCGGGACCGCCTGGGTTGAAAAACAAATTGCCGAAACGTTGCGCCGGTTCAGCGGCACGCGTGCGACTGACGGCAATCACCAGATCCGCTTTATCAACGGCATTGTAATCCATGGGCACGGTCATTTGGGTGCATTGCAGGCGATCGCCTAAGGCTTCAATCGCCTCTGTCGCCATTTCGGAACCGATGGTGTCACTGAAGAGATCCGGGTCGCACGCCTGCCAGTTGAGCGTTTGCTGGGTGTAGCGCGTCATCGGGTCGGAGCCGCTACTGGAGCTGCTGTCGGAAAAACAGCCAGAAATTAAAATCGGAAGTGCGCTGAGTACTAAAATGCGTCGCATCATGTAAGTTGCCCTTGAGAGAGTGATCAGGTTGACCGAATTGACATAGTGTACTTGCAAAACATTGAAATAGTGAATAATTTTTACACCTTTGGGCGTTTTTGCAAGACGCGCGATAAGTGTTTGTGACTCGGTTTCAGTTTGGCGGATGGTTGTTGTTTCAAAATAGCGATGTTCCGTTCAAATTAGCCTTGTCATTCACAGCTCACAACCACATTAGAATTGCCCTTGCGCCTGCAAGTCGGCGTGATAGGAGGAGCGCACCATCGGGCCAGAAGCGACATGGGTAAAGCCCATTTCCAGTCCGGCCACTTCCAGCTGTTTAAACTCGTCTGGCGTCCAGTAGCGTTTCACGGCGAGGTGGAAGTCGGAGGGTTGCAGGTATTGACCGACGGTGAGCATTTCCACATCATGTGCCCGTAAATCGCGCATGACATTGAGAATTTCGTCCATTTCTTCACCCAAACCGACCATGAGACCCGATTTGGTAATGGTATCGGGACGCTGGTTTTTAAAGCGTTGCAGCAGGTCCAAAGACGCTTGGTAATCGGCACCCGGTCGGGCTTCTTCGTAAAGGCGGGGAATGGTTTCCAGGTTATGGTTCAGGACATCCGGCGGTGATTGCGTGAGGGTGTCCAGCGCCACGGTGAGGCGGCCGCGAAAATCCGGCACCAGTGTTTCAATTTTGACCGCCGGTGTGGTGGCGCGAATGGCATCAATGCACTGGCGGAAATGGGCGGCTCCGCCATCGCGCAGGTCGTCGCGATCCACGGAAGTGATGACCACATAATTGAGCTGCATGGCGGCAATGGTGTCGGCCAAATGTTGTGGTTCGCTGGTGTCCAACGGATTCGGTCGGCCATGAGTGACATCGCAGAAAGGGCATTTGCGGGTGCAGATGTGCCCCATAATCATAAAGGTGGCGGTGCCGTGCCCGAAGCACTCGCCCAGGTTTGGGCAGGAGGCTTCTTCACACACCGAGTTCAATCCCTGTTCGCGCAGAATCTGTTTGAGCTCTTTGACACGGCCGATATGCCGAGCGGCGGGCAGCTTGGCCTTGATCCAATGGGGTTTTTTCAGTTTTGGTTGCTCTGGGTTCGGGCGATGTTTGAGCGACTTGGTTTTGTATTCGCCCTTGGACATCTGTTCATTACGCGTTTTCAGAGAGGGTTGTGCCGCGTGTTTTTGTCGGCCGGTAATCGATTCCAGCGTAATTTCGTGGGTTTGGGGGGCGCTCATAATGCAAAACTCTTTTTAAAGGGGCGTGTATTATAACGTTTAATGGGGCACCTCGAACAACCCTTGAGATTCTACGGAGCAGAACGTTGGCAAAGTAGGTTGGCAAAGTACGGCTAAGGTCGCTGGGTCGGGTTGGTCGAGCAGGTTTCGATTTCATGGCGTAAACAGTCACTCAGGTCAGTGAGGCAATGTTCCACACTGGGGAGCTGGGCGGGGTCTGTGAGCTGGTCGGCCACTTGGGTCATGCGAATGCCGCTGAGGCCGCAGGGGGTGATCCAATCAAACGGACGCAGATCCATGTTCACGTTGAGCGCCAGTCCGTGGTAGCTGCGCTGTTTGCGGATTTTTAGCCCCAGCGAGGCGATTTTATCGCCCTTGACATAAACGCCGGGAGCATCTGATCGAGCCTGAGCCTGGATGCCGAGCGTGCGCAGATAATGGATAATCGCATTTTCCATGGCGCTGACCAGCGCACGCACACCGAGTCGGTTGCGCTTGAGGTCGAGCAGGACGTAAATAATAACCTGACCGGGGCCGTGGTAGGTCACCTGGCCGCCACGATCCGTCTGAATAATGGGAATGGCGTTTTGCTCGGCGGCGGCGTGAAGGTGCTTGACATCGCCCTTTAAACCTTGAGTAAACACCGACGGATGGGTGACCAGCCAGAGAGCGTCGTTTGTGTCTTCCGTGCGCTGGTCGGTAAAGGCTTGCATGGCCTGAAAAGTGGTGTCGTAGGGTTGGTGCCCAAGCCAGCGGATTTGAATGGCCATGGCAGCGGCTTAGAGTGTCATTAAAATTTCAGGGTGCTGTTTGAGTTCCCCGTAAATGTCATGCAATTGCTTGAGGCTGGTGGCGTGAAAGGTGATGTTGACCGAGACAAAACGGCCGCCTTTGGAGTCTTTCAGGTGAATATTGTCGCGCATCACATCCGGCGCATACTTGCGGGTGATGTCGTAAACGGTATCCACCAGTGTTTCGCTGTTGCGTCCCATGGCTTTGAGTTTGTAGTCGCAGGGGAATTCAATGAGGGATTCGTTGTCGGGGGTGTGTAGATCAACGGTCATATTGGGTTGTTCTCGTTAATATCGGTTTCTGGTTAATATCATCAAACGGACTGGCGTTTCACAGACTTTGTTGTGTTTTACCAGGCCTGGTCAGTTTCAACAGGCCTGGTGAAAACGCCAGACCTGGTCAAAAGCGGCTGAGTGAGTGAATCAGAACCCCAGAAAACGCAGCAGACTGTCAAACATCAGCTTGAGTTGATCCAGCAGTTTTTTGAAAAAGGAACCTTCTTCGACGGGGGCTAGGCTCACAAGAGGTTTTTGTAACAGTACCTTGTCGTTGAGTGAAATGGTTAATTCCCCCAGCAATTGTGCTTGCGAGACCGGCGCGGTGATTTTGGGTTCGACGGTGGATTCGATTTTAAGATTTTTGTATTGGCCGCGCGGCACCGTGACGTACAAATCTTCAGTCAAGCCGAGACCGACCGTGTCCTGTTGGCCTTCCCAAACGCGAGC
Organism: Hydrogenovibrio sp.; assembly: GCF_049975065.1. GTDB lineage: Bacteria > Pseudomonadota > Gammaproteobacteria > Thiomicrospirales > Thiomicrospiraceae > Hydrogenovibrio. Next base: position 8,973 of record NZ_JBNGDN010000048.1, on the reverse strand, counting down.
GTCATTGAGGCGTTGACCGGCTTTGTACAGCTTGTGGGTTTCAAAAAAACGGAAGCCGTAATTCAACAGTTTTTGACTTTCTTGGACACGCTGTTTGGCACTGTCAGCACCCAAAACAACGGAAATGAGTCGCATATCATCCCGTTTGGCGGAGGTGACTAAGCAGTAACCAGCAGACTCGGTGTGTCCGGTTTTGAGGCCATCCACCGATGCGTCTTGCCACAGCAGTTTGTTGCGGTTGTATTGGGTGATGCCGTTAAAGGTGAATTTTTTTTCCGCATACCATTTGTATTCTTCTGGGAACTTTTGGATCAGGGTGCGCGTCAGCTTAGCGAGGTCGGCTGCGGTGGTGTAGTGATCTGGGTCGGGCAGACCGGTGGCATTCAGATAATGGGTCTGTGTCATTCCCAAAGACTGGGCGTATTTGTTCATCAGCTCGGCGAAGACTTCTTCGCTGCCTGCAATGTGTTCGGCCAAGGCGACGCTGGCGTCGTTACCGGATTGAATGACCATGCCCTTAATGAGGTCGGCCACGGACACTTTTTTGCCGACTTCGATGAACATTTTGGAACCCGGCATTTTCCAGGCTTTGGAGGAGATGGTGACCATGTCATCCATGCTGATGTTGCCGTTGTTTAGTTCGTTAATGACTACATAGCCGGTCATAATTTTGGTTAAACTCGCCGGTTCCACCTGCATATTCGGGTTGTCGCTGGCAATGATTTCACCACTGTCAAAATCCATCAAAATATACGCTTCCGCAGCGGTTTTCGGCGGGGAAGGCACCACGTGCGGCATCGGCAGTGCTGTCGGAGTTTCAGGCGTGCTTTCAGTGTTGGGTGTGTCGGCCCAGACCGGTGTCAATAAAAAAAACGTGACAATAAAACCGATTGTTTTGATCATAGGAATATCAGAGTCTCAGGTAATTTAGGTGTAATAAGTATTCGGTGTAATAAATGAATCCAATGGTGGCATTCATAATCATGCTGGATAATTTAACATAAACGTATTGAAACCGAAAGCCAAAGGCGGGGCTAAGGCTGAGGCAAGTATGACGATTATTGTCACCTTCTCTCATCTTTTCATAGTGTCATGGATTTGTGAAAAACTTGGGCTAACTCGGTTGAACACGCTAGGGAATTTCAGTTGTCATGATGTTAATAAGCGTTTATGGGTGTGAATCGACATCAAAATGCCAAAGCTGATCATTAAGGTGACCAGTGAGGTGCCGCCATAGCTCATCAGTGGCAAGGGCAAACCGACCACGGGCAGAAGGCCGCTGACCATGCCAATATTGACAAATACATAGACAAAAAGCGTCATAATCAAGCTGGCGGCGGTCAGTCGGGCAAAGTTGTCCTGCGCGCGCGAAGCGATATACAGACCGCGAGCGATGACGAATAAATACAGCAGCAGTAATATCGCCACGCCAAACAACCCAAATTCCTCCGCCAGAACGGAAAAAATAAAGTCGGTGGTGCTTTCAGGGAGAAAATCCAGGTGTGCCTGGGTGCTGCCCATAAACCCTTTCCCCTCCAAGCCGCCAGAGCCGATGGCGATTTTCGACTGAATAATGTGGTAGCCCGTGCCCAGGGGGTCGGATTCGGGGTTGAAAAACGTTAGCACCCGCTGTTTTTGGTACTCGTACATATAAAAATGCCAAATAATCGGTAGGCTGGCGGCCACTAGGGCGGTGGCGGTAAAAATAAAGCGCCAAGACAGTCCGGCAAAAAAGAGTACAAACAGGCCACTCATGGCGATGAGTATTGATGTACCCAGATCGGGCTGCACAATGATCAGGCCGGATGTGAAGGCGACAAGGGTGAGCCCCGCCAGCATTTTTCGTGTCGATGGCGGTAGGGTTTCGTGTGAAAACAGCCAGGCCAGCATCATCGGTAACGCCAGTTTCAAGATTTCTGACGGTTGGAATCGAAATACGCCCAAATCCAGCCAACGCTTGGCTCCCTTACCGAAGTCGCCGAACAGCAGTACCGCCACCAGCATCAGCGCCCCGAGCATAAACACCCAAGGGGTGTATACCATCAAAATGTTCGGCGGAATCTGAGCGACGAACACCATCAACCCGAAAGCAAAGGTCACCCTAAGCAGGTGTTTGGATAAAATTTCCAAGTCGCCGCCCGAAGCACTGTAGACGACCATGCTGCCAATGGCGGTTAAGGTCAGAATGCCGAGCAGTAACCAGCCGTCCAGATGCAGAGAGACCAGCCACCCTTTGTTTTGTCGGTACACATTTTCTTTAGCCGGTAACTCAATTCTCATGATGGCGTTCTGCAAGGTAGTATTTAATAATGTCCACGGCGACCGGAGCCGCTTTTAAGGTGGAGTTTTCAATAATCACGCTGATGGCGACTTCCGGTTTGTCGGCAGGGGCAAAGCCGATAAATAGCGAATGATCGCGAAGGGTTTTTTTGATGTTTTCTTCATCATATTCGCCTTCGTTTAGGCTGAAGACTTGCGCGGTGCCGGTTTTTCCGGCCATTTCAAAATCCAGTCCACGTGCATATTGGTAAGCGGTTCCGCGTGGGTGGTGAAGCACATTTACCATGGACTGGATGGCTTTATCCCAGTTTTTGATGTCACCAATCGGGATTTGTTTTTTGGGGGCAGTTTCTTTCTCTTTCAGCAGGTGCGGTTCGACGATCTCACCTCGATTGGCCATAATCGCCGCGGATTTGGCCAGTTGTAATGGCGTGGCGGTAAAGTAGCCCTGTCCGATGGCGGCGATTATGGTTTCGCCGTTATACCATGACTCGCCGCGGGTATTTTTTTTCCAAGCTTTGGACGGTAGGATGCCGATGGATTCATCGTGTTGATCAATGCCGGTACGGTGTCCGAAGCCGAAAGGGTAAAGGCCGTCGTGTATCATGTCAATGCCCATATCGAGACTGAGTTCGTAAAAGTAGGTGTCGCAAGACTGGACAATGGCGTCGTTCATGTCCACTAGGCCGTGCCCTTGGCGCTTCCAATCGCGGTAACGTTGGTTTTTGTACTCAAAGTAGCCGGGATCGTAGATTTTCTTGTAGGGGGAAATAATGCTTCGTTCAATGGCTGTCAAGGCGACAAAGGGCTTAATGGTCGAGCCTGGAGGGTATTGACCGTTGAGTACTCGGTTGACAAGCGGGCGATAGGGGTTTTCCAGCAGGGCTTTATAATCTTTCTGACTGATACCTTCCACAAACAGGTTTGGATCGTAGCCCGGCGAACTGACGTAAGCGAGAATGTCACCGGTTTTCGGCTGCATGACAACCACAGCGGCCTTTTTGTCACCAAGATATTTTTCAATGTATTGCTGTAAACGAATGTCGATGGTCAGTTGAATGTCTTGACCTGGCTTGGCGGGAACCGTTTCCAGTTTGCGAAGAACACGCCCGCGCGCATTGGTTTCCACCTGTTGCAGTCCGGGGTAACCGTGGAGGATGGACTCGTAGAATTTTTCAATGCCCAGTTTGCCAATGACGTCGGTTCCGGCATAGCGGGCTTCATCCAGCTGCGAGGCTTCGTTTTGATTGATTTTGCCGACATACCCCAATGCATGTACCGCTGCCGAGCCAAACGGGTAGGTGCGTTTGAGTTTGGCAACGAGGGTAATGCCGGGAAACTGGTAGCTGTTGCCGGCAAAACGCGCAGCTTCCGCTTCCGACAGGGTGTAGGGTAGGAAAACCGGTCGGTGTTTGCTGGAAACTTTTAAACGGGATTCAAACCGTGCTAAGCGTTGTTCGCTCAGGCCTGGTAAAATTGTGTGTAATCGTGCCATGGTGTCGGCAATATTCTCGATTTTATCGGTGGAGAACTTGAGTGCAAAGACCGGTTGGTTGTCGGCAATGAGAAGATGGTTGCGGTCGAAAATGCGACCGCGCACGGGTGGAATCGGTTCGAGTGAAATGCGGTTGCCTTCCGCCATGGAGTAATAATGATCGTACCCATGCCATTGCAGATACGTCATGCGTCCAAATAATGCCCCCAGCAGCAGCAGCGTAAACGCTAGGGCAACGTAAAGCCGACTGCGAAACAGTTTTTTCTGGTGGTTGTGTTCGTTTTCAGTTTGAAAAGGCGCATTGGTCATGGGTCAACGGAAAGCCAGTTTATAGGTAATACGTTGTAAAAGCGTCATAAAAACAGGCCAGATCAGCGCCGCCCACAGGGGCTCCAGCCAGAAGATGTAGAGCGCATCCCCTTCGAGTACCGGGTGAAACAAAAACCAACTGACGACCTGAAAAACCATAAAGTAGCTGCCGATAATCAGCGACTGTTGCCAAAGCGGATAGCCTTTGAAGCGCAATCGGGAGCGTAGCATGAGAAACGTCAGGCTGATGAAAATCAGGCTGTGCGAGCCGAGCGGCGTGTTGAGCGATGCATCGAACATCAGCCCCAGTAAAAAAGCGGTCATCAGGTGGGTTTTATTGAGAATTTGGGTGACCCAAAACATCAGTGTGAGTACGGTAAAATAGGGCATCCCTTCCATTTGAAGACTGAGTATCAGGGTGTTGTCAATAATGATGCTGATTAGGTAGCTGGTGATGACAATCCATTTAATGTCGGTGAATTTGAGTGAAAATACATTATCGGACATCCAATTCTCCAATCTGGCTGGACAGGATCAATACCTTCTGAGAGCGGTTCAGTTCCGCAAGCGGCTCGGCGGCAATATTGTAATAAGGTTGGTCTTTTAGGGGTTGAATTTGCGAGATTCGAGCCACCGGATAGCCCTCCGGAAAGATATTGCCCAGGCCTGAGGTTTCCAGCAGATCCCCAATGCGGACGGAGCTGGAGTCGGGGATAAACATCAGCGAGAGTTGGTCGTGCCCCAGCCCACTGAGAATGCCTCGCTGCCCAGTGCGCTGAATGCGCACCGGTACTTGTATTTCCGGGTCGGTAATTAGCTGTACGCGACTGGTGGTCGGGGTCATGAAGGTAATGACTCCGATTAAACCTTGAGCATCAATCACCGTTTGATTGATGTTCACATCGTCCAAAGCGCCTTTGTTTAAAGTGTAATACTGTGAAAAGGGGGTTTGACTGTAGGCCAGCACATTGGCAATTTGAATCTTGGAGGCATCCAACTGACTGGCGGTGCCCAGTAGTCGATTCAGTCGATCCACTTCCAGTTTTAGTTTGGTCATTTGCTGTTGCTGTGCTTTTAACAGCAGGTTTTCAGTCTCCAGCTTTTGATTCTGAATTTTCAGCTGATTCAGGCTGGTGTAGTCCTGCTGCATCCAGTTATAAATGTCCAGCGGCAGCATGGCGGTGCGTTCAATGGGTTCGATGGTGGTCAGAAGAACGTTGCGAAATTGGGTCAGAAAATGGCTGTAATGATCCATGACCATCAGCGCAATGCAGAGGACAAAGAAACCGAGAAATTGGGAGCCTTCTTTTTGCGGCGAGGTGGTGCTTAGATTGATGACCGCCCCCTTGAAATCAGAAGGCGCTGTGAAAGGATCAGAAAGCGGCTGAAACCAGATTCAGATCCGAGAATGGAAGGGGTGTCACAATACAACATGTCAAGCCTGTCATCTTAGTCAAATGAAAAAACGTCAATGCCTTTTTCGTCCATTAATTCCAGCGCGCGTCCACCGCCACGTGCGACGCAAGTCAGCGGGTCGTCTGCAATAATCACCGGAATGCCGGTTTCTTCAGACAGCATGGTGTTGATATTGCGCAGTAAGGCGCCGCCGCCAGTCAGCACAATGCCGTGTTCGGCAATGTCGGCGCCCAGTTCTGGTGGGGTGTGTTCCAATGCGGTGCGCACGGCGCTGACAATGGCAGAAAGCGGTTCTTGAAGCGCTTCTAGAATTTCGTTGCTGTTCAGGGTAAAGCGTCTTGGAACCGATTCGGCGATATTGGCACCATGCACTTCCATGGTATCCGGTTCGATTTCGTGATAGGCGGTACCGATCTCTTTTTTGATTTTTTCCGCCGTGGCTTCGCCGATGACCATGCCATAGTTGCGACGCACATATTTGATAATGGCGTCATCGAAGCGGTCGCCGCCGACTTTGACCGAGTCCGACCAAACAATACCGTTCAAAGATAAGGTGGCGACTTCGGTGGTGCCGCCGCCAATGTCCACCACCATGGAACCAGTGGCTTCACTGACGGGCATGCCGGCACCGATGGCCGCCGCCATGGGTTCTTCAATCAAATAGACTTCACGCGCACCGGCACCGGCAGCGGATTCACGAATCGCGCGGCGTTCCACTTGCGTGGAGCCGCAGGGGACACAGACCAGAACGCGCGGGCTGGGTTGGAAAAAACGCGCTTCGTGAACTTTACGGATAAAGGATTGCAGCATTTTTTCGGTGACTTCAAAGTCGGCGATGACGCCATCTTTCATCGGGCGGATGGTCTGGATTTTCTGGTTTTCCTTGCCCAGCATCTGCTTGGCGCCTTCACCAACGGCAACAATGGAGCGTGAGTTGGAGCCGTGGCGATTATTCATGATCGCCACCACCGACGGCTCGTTCAAAACCATGCCTTTGCCTCTGACGTAGATGAGCGTGTTGGCGGTACCAAGGTCAATGGAAAGGTCGTTGGAAAAGAGTCCGATGATTTTACGCAACATTGAGGCAAATCCTTAATAAAAGCTAGTTTGGAATGGTTTCTCGTGAAAATACTTAGGTCGTTTTTACCCAAAAATAACGTTCGTATTCTATACCAAACGCCTGATGAAAAGTGATTTATTTACCAATGGACTGAGCACAGGATAAAAAAGGCTTGATGTGTCTCGTCTCGCAGAATTTTTGGGTTATCTCGGAACCGTCTCTTTTTGAAAAGTTCGAAATGTGGTAATTTAGTAAGGTTTTCAATTTTGCTTTATTGGAGAGTCAATTGTGTCATTGAATAAAACGGACGTTGAGTCCATTTCGCGCTTGGCGGCCATTTCGGTGGAGGCGTCGGAAATGCAGCCTTTGGCGGATAAATTGTCCAGTATTTTGGATATCTTCACGCAAATGCAGGCGGTGGACACCGAAGGGGTCGAACCCATGTCGCATCCGTTGGATCAGGTGCAGCGTTTGCGTGACGATGTGGTCACCGAGGTGGATCAGCATGAAAAATATCAAGCGTTGGCACCCGCCGCGGAAAACGGCATGTACCTTGTGCCGCAAGTAATTGACTAAAAGATGACTAAAAGAGACAGACTTCAGATGCACACTTTATCTGTTAAAGAAATGAGCGACAAGCTCAAAAAACGTGAAATTACCAGCGTTGAATTGACGCAACATTATTTGGACCGCATTGAACGCTATGATGCGGAGCTGAATGCCTATGTGACGGTGACACCGGAATTGGCGTTGGAAATGGCTAAAGCGGCCGATGCGTTGCTGGATGCTGGAAAAGGGGGCTTGTTGACCGGCATTCCGGTGGCGCATAAAGATATTTTCTGTACCGACGGCGTCAGGACGACGTGCGGTTCGAAAATGCTCTATAACTTTATTGCGCCTTATGATGCGACCATTGTGGCAAAACTCAAAGCCGAAGGCATGCCAATTCTGGGTAAAACCAATATGGATGAGTTTGCGATGGGCTCGTCTTCCGAAAGCAGTTATTACGGACCGACAAAAAACCCTTGGAATGTGCAAACCGTACCGGGCGGTTCGTCCGGTGGGTCAGCCTCTGCGGTCGCGGCAGGCCTGGCACCTTTGGCGACCGGCTCCGATACCGGTGGCTCGATTCGTCAACCCGCGTCTTTCTGTGGCGTGACGGGCATTAAACCCACCTATGGCGCGGTGTCGCGCTACGGCATGATCGCTTACGCCTCCAGTTTTGATCAGGCGGGGCCGATGGCGCGTTCCGCTGAAGAAACCGCTTGGTTATTGAATGCCATGGCCGGTTTTGATGAAAAAGACTCCACCAGCATCGAAATGACCCGACCGGACTTTGAAGCCGAATTGGGGCAAGACATCAAAGGCCTGAAAGTCGGTGTTCCGGCAGAATATTTTGGTGATGGTTTGGACGCGGGTGTGGAAAAAGCCATTCGAGACGCCATTGCCCAGTTGGAAGCCTTGGGAGCGAAAATTGTCGAGGTGAGTCTGCCGAACAAGGATTTGGCGGTGCCGTCTTACTATGTGTTGGCACCGGCGGAAGCCTCGTCCAATTTGTCGCGTTTCGACGGGGTGCGTTACGGTTATCGTTGCGAGAATCCGCAGGATTTGGAGGACTTGTATAAGCGTTCCCGTTCCGAAGGGTTTGGTGCGGAAGTGAAACGCCGTATTATGGTGGGCGCTTATGCCTTGTCGGCCGGTTATTACGATGCCTATTATTTGAAAGCCCAGAAGCTGCGCCGCATGGTACGTGACGATTTTGTCAAAGCGTTTGAGCAATGTGACGTGATTGTCGGGCCGGTAGCCCCATCACCGGCCTTTAAGATCGGTGAAAAATCCGATGATCCGGTCAGTATGTATCTGGCGGATCTTTACACCATTCCTGTCAACTTGGCCGGCATGCCGGCCATGTCCGTTCCGGCCGGTTTTTCTGGCGGTTTGCCGGTTGGGTTGCACTTGGTCGGTCCGTATCACAGTGAACCGATGCTGTTGAAAGTGGCACACCAATATCAACAAAATACCGATTGGCATCAACAAATGCCTGCGGATTATCAATAAGGAAGGAATGGACAATGACTTGGGAAGTTGTGATTGGTTTAGAGATTCACGCTCAATTAACCACCAAAACAAAAATTTTTTCCGGCTCGTCCATTGCCTATGGTGCGCAGCCGAACACGCAAGCCAACCTGTTGGATTTGGGGATGCCGGGACAGTTGCCGGTCTTGAATAAAGCGGTGATTCCGAAAGCGATCCGCTTGGGCTTAGCTTTGGGCGCTGAAATCGGTCGGCGTTCGGTGTTTGACCGTAAAAACTATTTTTACCCAGACCTGCCAAAAGGGTATCAGACCTCGCAGTTTTCGTTTCCCATCGTCGATAAGGGCGGTTTTTTGGAAATTGAAGTGGATGGCGAAAC
>NZ_JBNGDN010000047.1:0-14934 GCF_049975065.1 Hydrogenovibrio sp. | reverse complement strand
GTCGTGGTCTTGGTGAACGGTGGGTTCGGGTGTGTTGGACATAATGAACGGCCTGCTGAATGGATTGTGTTAGACAACTCTAGCAAAAATACGCAACCAAGTCACTTCGTGATTTTCGGCCAGGCCTAGGGAAAAGCTTATTTTAGCCACCAAGACACAGAGGCACAGAGTTTTTAGAAAAACGGTGTCGTCCTGACCGAAGCGGAAGTATCTCACGCCGACAAACGTAAACCGTTCAAACAGTGCCAACCACGCTTGGGATGAAAATCCGGTCAGTTCTGGTGGGTTGGCGTAGAATAGGGGGCACGCGACGGTGTTGGAGACTTTCGTGTCCTTCTTTGGTTTAAACAGGTGAATCTTTGTTATTAGGCCGTTGGTTTCAAATTTAATACGTATTTTTGATGTGGGTGCCCATAATGGTATGGGGGATCAAGAACGGCGTATGCTTCGCTTTGTCAATCTGACCGCTGCGGCCATGATGGTGCCGGCGATTGTTGGTCCTTTGTTTTATCTGTCTGTTTTGCTGTTTCGTCCGGAATTGGATGCGCCTTTATGGCAAGGCTTGGTGCCGCTTTTTCAATTTTTGATGGCATTTGGGGTCTTTTTTCTTAATGCATGGCACCGTTACCGCAGTGCGAAATTATTGATTATCTTCTCTGGGTTGACCACGATTACCCTGATGGGGTTACTGTTCCAGCAGGCGGGCGGTGATTCGCTGTTTTTCTTGGTGGCACCGATTGCGATTTTTCTGTTTTTGGGGCTGAATCGCTTTTCGATGCTGCTGAATATCACCGTGTTCTGTATTTACCTGGGCGTGAATTATTTTCACAACCACTTTCCGCCGATTGCGCCCATGCCGGCGGCGCTGCTTCAGGTAAATTACACCATCAATCAGGCGATTATTTACCTGATGATCGGACTCTTGACCTACTTTCTCATTCGCTTGAATCAAGGGATGGAAGACCGCCTGCACAGGCTGATGGAAACCGATTCTTTGACGGGTTTATTCAATCGTCGCAAATACGATGTCTTTTCCCAAAATGCCTGCAGCCAAGCCTACCAAGACCAGACGCCGGTGTCGGTGATACTGTTGGATATTGATTACTTTAAAGCCTATAACGATACGTATGGCCATTTGGCGGCGGACGATTGTTTGGTGGAAGTGGCGGAGGTATTGAAAGCCTGCGTGCATCGTCGCACCGACATCGTTTCTCGCGTCGGAGGCGAGGAGTTTGTGGTGGTATTGATCAATACCGAATTGAAGGATACCGTCCATTTGGCACAGACGGTGTTGCAGCAGGTCGAAGCCAAGGGCTTGCCGCACGGGCAGTCCAAAGTGAAGCTGTATGTGACCCTCAGTGCCGGGGTGGCGAGTTGGATTCCCGTGCGGGAAAGCGATTTTTTTGATTTGTTTCATGCGGCGGATCAAAAATTGTATGAGGCGAAAGCCAAGGGGCGCAATCAGGTGGTGGCGTAAGCGATTTCGGGTTAAGATCGTTTGCAATAAATGCCCAGGCCTGGGTATTTTTGATTAAGATAGCAAGTGGAGGTGGACGGAAGCGCATGATGTTATGCAATACGCCATGCACTGCGTGATAAATATGAGACCGCTTCCCATTTTTCAAACACGATTTTGGCATTTAATCGTCTCGCACTCATTAAAGGAGGGACTCCCATGCACCAATCATCATTTTTAGGAACCGTATCACTGGCCGTTGTGTTTGCCGTGGCTCTAAGCGGCTGCAGCGAGGATTCGGACACTTTAAACGAAGCGACATCCACCGATCAGCCGGTGATTACCAGCGACAACCACCCTAATACGGTGCCTTCGGCTGAAAAGCAAGCTTCCACCATGGATGTAAAGACACCGGCACCGGTGCAATCGCCGTCTAAAGGGACTCCTCAGTCAACGGCCGACTCAACACCGGAATCGGCTTCGATGCTGTCAAAAGCAGAGGCCATGACTGAAAATACCATGAATACAGTGGAAACGGCTGCGAAAAATGCGGTTGATAGCGTAGAGGAAAAAGTCGATTCCGTCACGGAATCATTGACAACTTCATCGTCTGAGGCAAGCGAAGTGACCGAAGTGGTTGAGGTGGTTGAACCAGTGACGGCTTCGCCATCTGGATCGGATCTCTATGCGACCTGCGTCGGTTGTCATGGCGCTAACGGCGAAGGCGGTGTGGGGCCGAAATTGGCGGGGCAATCTAAAGACGATCTGGTGGCGCTGTTGCAGAAATACAAAGCCGGTGAGCAGGTCGGTGCCATGAGTGCGATGATGATTCCCAATGCACAACAGCTCTCGGACGACGATATTGTCATTGTTTCCGAGTACATTACGACATTTAAATAACCCATCCGCACACATTTGGGTTAAGATTTTGACGTTCATTTATTCTAAAAGGAGAACAAAAGTATGTTGAATGATACCGGCAAAAACACCTTGAACCGACCGTCACTATGGCTGGCGATGTGCCTCTCTTTTGGGGCGCTGACCTTGACGGGTTGAAGCGAGGACTCGGACGACAAAGTGAACCAGAGTTTGGAGGAGGCGAAAGAATCGGCTTCCGATACCTTGTCCAATCTGAAAGAGGCGGCCGATGAATCGGCTAAGTCGCTGAACGAGAAAGCCAAGGAATTTCAAGAGTCTCTTGATAAAGAAGCCAGTGATCGTTAAACGACTCTAATGGGCGGATTAGATAACCGTCTGTGCGTCCGTTTGACGTCCTTGTAGCCCGCCCGAGTGATACAGCACCACCTTCGCTCCGCGCGGGATTTTTTGTGCCTGCAGTTCTTGCAGAAAGCCGAAAACCAGCTTAGCCGTGTAAATCGGATCCAACAGCAGCTGAAACTGGCTTTCAAACCAATGTTGAGTCGCCTGTATTTCAGCTGAGGTTCGTCCGTAGCCTGCCCCCGCGTAGTGCGTCAACAGACGCCATTGAACGGTTCCGCCAGATTGATGTGGGAGACCACAAAGCCGTTCGATGTCGCCGATCAGGGAGTCGGCTTGGTTGAGCGTAGCGATGCCGAAAAGCTGCCGTGTTCTCGAACGCGGTGCGAATTTGACCAGGCCTGCCAGAGTGCCGCCGGTGCCGACGGCGGTGTAAAGATGCGTCCAGTCGGGGCATTGGCGCTCAATTGTTTCACTGAGCTCGGCAAAGCCATTAACCGCCAGAGCATTGGTGCCGCCTTCCGGCAAGATATAGGCGTTTGGGTGTTTGTCGGTCAACTGGTTAAGAAAATGGAAGTCGTTTTTGCGCCGGTAATCTGCGCGGGATAAAAACTGCAGTTGCATACCGTTTTGCTGGGCGGTGCGCAAGGTGTGGCTCCAACGCTCCGGTTTCCCCGCCAGTTCGTCGCCGCGAATGTAGCCGATGGTATCCAATCCAAAGGCTTCTCCGGCCGCGGCGGTGGCGGCAATGTGGTTGGAATAAGCGCCGCCAAATGTCAGTAATGCGGTGTGTCCGGCGGCGCTGGCGGCTTGCAGGTTGTGCTTGAGTTTGTGCCATTTGTTCCCTTGAACGCTCGGGTGATTGAGGTCATCACGCTTGATCCACACCGCAATGCCGTGTTGGGCGAACAGCGGGTGCGCTAGGGGCTGAAGTGGGGTGGTAACCTTTGGCCAAGCTGAGGATAAGGGATGGGAGTGGGTCAATGGATTACCTTGTCTTGTAAGGGCTTTGCAAATCTTGGCCGCTTTTTCAAAAAGCCAATCGGGTTTCTTCTATAATAGCCGGATTCTCGGCGGGATGAAGGCGATGCCCGTTTATTTTAACAATCTATTATCTCGAATGCATTTGGCCGATTGTTTCATAAAGTTTCACGAATAGGAGCTTGTTCGGTTGGGTCGCTATTCGGGCTAGAACCGTTTTAACCGGTGGAACCTAAAATTTTATTCTCATCTATGCGAAAACTATCTGCTTCTGAACTCTACCGCTTTACCCAAATTAATGCCGAAAAATTTCAATTTTCGGAGTCCGATACCAAAGAATTTATGCAGCGGTTTCATCCGCGTGCCTTTCAGTCACTGAACTTTGGCTTGCATTTAAAACGCAATCAAAACCATATTTTCATTATGGGCGAGCCGGGGGTCGGCCGGATTGGCATGACCAAAACCCTATTGCGCGAAGCCGCCAAACGTAAAGAGGTGCCGCAGGATGTGGTGCTGGTGTCGGATTTTAAAGAAGCCAATAAAACACAATATTTGTATTTTGCGCCAGGCCACGGTTATGGCTTTAAGCAGGCGATGGAGGAGCTCATTACCCAGCTGAAAACTCAGTTGCCGGTGGTGTTTGACGGCCATGCGTATCAGCTGAAGAATCAGCAGTTGGAAAATGAGCTGGCACAAAAGCAGGAAAGTGCGTTGGAACCGGCTTTGGATTTGGCCGAGTCTTTAAGCATTGAAGTGCAGCAGAACGAAAACAGCTTTGTATTGTATGCGGTGGTGGAAGGCGAACGGTTGCGCATGGCCGATCTGAAAAAACTGGATGAGCCGTTACAGCGTCACTTTATGGATGGACTGGATCAGGTTGAAGAAGCGCTGAATAAAGGGCTGACGCACTTTCCGTTTTTACAGCATGAGTTTATGGAAGCGGGCAAAAAGCTGAATACGCAAGTGGCCAATGAACATTTAGCGCCCTTGATCGATGCGTTGAAAATGGAGTTTGGTGAAAACCCACCCATCAACGACTACCTTGAGGCTTTGAAAGAGGCCATCGTATCGAAGCTGCATCTGTTTTGGGATCAGTCCGCCGAACAGGTGACCAGTGCCGCTCAGACGTCCATGGAGGAGTTGCTGGCGGAGCAGTCGAGTATGTCGGTGTTTGAAGTGAATTTGCTGATCGATCAGCGCGGCCTGCAGCATGCGCCGGTGATTTACGAACAAAACGCCACCATGCCCAAGCTGTTCGGGTACACCATTAATTCCGCCAGTGCCAACGCCACCGATACCCTGACGCTGGCCATGAACCATCAGGCCGGTCTTTTGCAGAAAGCCAACGGCGGTTTTCTGATGCTGAGCGTGCAGTCGGTGCTGAAAGACCCGGAAGTCTGGTCGAACCTGAAAGCGGCCTTAATGAGCAAGCGGCTGACATTTGAAATTCCGTCTTCCAGCAGTGTGGTGCCTTATCACCTGCCGGACTATCCGCTGGATGTGACTTTGGTGCTGATCGGTCAGGCACAGCATTTTTATGCCTTACAAGAAATCGATGCCCAGTTTAATCGCTTGTTTAAGGTGCAAGTGGAATTTGAGGTGGAGCTGGAGCGCACCCCTGATCACGAACTGGTGTTGGCCAAACAGTTGGCCAGTGAAGTGGCGGCCTGGGAAGATTTGCCGGTGCATGCTTCGGCGCTGGAGCGGCTAATTGAATACGCCTCGCGTCTGGTGGAATCGCAGAATCGGCTTTACACCAATAAAGCCATTCTGCGTGATGTTTTGGCTGAAGCCAATGCCTTTGCCCGAGCGCATAATGAGGCCGAGGTGACGCGTGAAATCATTGAAGCGACGATTTTGCAACGCGATTTCCACACCGGTTTGATGGAGGATTATTACCATCGTGCCATTATTGAAGAGCAGGTGTTGATTCGAGTGACGGGTTATCATATCGGCATGGTGAATGCCCTGACAGTCTTGACGGTCGGTCGCCAGTCCTTCGGCCAGCCGGTGCGCATTACCGCTCAGGCGGCGGCCGGAGATGAAGGGGTGGTGGACATTGAGCGTGAAATTGAAATGGCCGGGCCGATTCATTCTAAAGGAATGTTGATTCTCTCGGGGTATGTGCGTGGCCGTTATATGAAACACAAATCTATGGGCTTCAGCGCGTCCATCGTGATGGAGCAGACTTATGACGGTGTGGAGGGCGACAGCGCCTCTTCGGCGGAACTGCTGGCATTGATTTCCTCCATGGCGCAGGTGCCGTTGCGTCAGGATATTGCGGTTACCGGATCGGTGAATCAGTTTGGCGAGGTTCAACCCATCGGCGGCGTCAATGAAAAAATTGAAGGCTTCTTTAAAATCTGCAAAGCACGTGGTTTAACGCGACAGCAGGGCGTCATCATTCCCGAGGCCAATACCAAACATCTGATGTTGAATGCGGAAGTGCGCGAGGCCGTGACCAACGGCGATTTTCACATTTATGCCATGAGTCACATTGATGATGCTTTAGGGTTATTGACCGAACAGCCGGTCGGGCAGGAAGACGCCGACGGGCACTTTCCGACCGGCAGCGTGCATGCACGGGTCATGCAGAATTTAGCCAAAATGAACGAAAAGGATGGCGAGCACGACGCAGACTGAGTTTTCTGGGCTTTGGGTGAGTCACTGAGCGGGTCCGGGTTTCAGGCGTCGCGATTGAGAAACGACACAGTGAACTGGGCGTGACGTTATAACGGCGGGCTGGGAGGTTCGCGGCGTTGTTGCATACGTTTTTCCCAGGAACGCCTTACGTGAATTTTCCAGAAAAGGTGCAGGCCGAAATAGCTGCTGATGGCTAACACCGTGCCCACCACAAAACTGCCAAGATACAGCGGCATCCAGAGCTCGCCAAGGGTGGTGGTGATCCATTGCCAGCTCATTTCGAAATGCAGTGATTCTTGCGCGTTGGCCCCGAGAATCCAAGTACCGACCAGATAATTGAAGTAGAAAATCGGCGGCATGGTCAAGGGGTTGCTGATCCACACCAGCGCCACGCTCAGTGGCAGGTTGGCGCGAATCAGGATGGCGGTAATCGCCGAGGTCACCATTTGCGACGGGATAGGAATGGCCATCCAGAAAAGTCCGTTGGCAAAGGCTTTCGCGGTGTTATGGCGGTGAATGTGCCATAAGTTCGGATTGGCGATCCACTTGGCCAGAAACCCCAAGCCTTTCATGTTTTTTACCCTATCTGGGTGGGGGGCGTATTTTTTAAAGATTTTTTTGGGCATATGTTTCGTTACTTTGTACTGGGGTTTATCGTTAGTGTTTATGCCTTCTATCAGCTGGGGCACTGGCCAAGTGTGACCACACTGGCATGGGCTTCGCTGATGTTGGTGGGAGCCTTGGCGTGGGGGGAGATTCGCAATCGCGCTTCCCGCCAGGCCTGGCGGATGCGTTGGCCTGTGCCCACCCGGATTTCGGCCCTTTTTACCCAGTTGGGGAGGGGGTTGAATGCGATTATTATAGGACTTCTTTTTGGCTATATCTGGGTATTTTTACATTCTTTTTTGACAGACAGATTACCCGATTCGGTTTTTTTCAAACCCGTGACGGTGGTGGGGCAGGTGGTGGGGTTGCCGCAGGTGTCCGCGCTGGATTCCAGCGGCGAGCGCCAGCGGGTGAAGTTCACCCTGGTCTTGCAGCGTTTAACGGTTCATGGAGACGTTCAGGGTGCCAGTGAGCGCACGTTTCATTTTGACCAGGCCTGGTCGTTTCGGCCACCGAAAATACAGTTAAGCTGGTATCAGCAAACCGCTCATTCCAAGCGTAATCGCGTCTTGCCGCCTGAGGTTTCCAGCGGTGACGTCTGGCGCTTTCAAATCAAGCTCAAACCCCGTCATGCCAGCCTCAATCCCGGTGCCTTTGACTACGAAACCTATTTGTTTCAAAAGGGGATTGAAGGTTACGGTTATGTCTTGACCCGTGACAGCCCGCCCGAGCGATTGTCGCAAGCCGGTGTGTTCGGAATGCGTCAGGCTTTGGCGCAGCATCTGAAAGCGGTGTTTTCCGAGTCGCCTTTCAGTGGTATTTTTCAGGCGTTAATCGACGGCGATAAACGTGATATTTCCGCCGAAGACTGGACCTTGTTACAGGCCACCGGCACCATTCACCTGATGGCGATTTCCGGGCTGCACGTTGCCATAGTGGCGGGCTTGGGGTTTGCGCTCTTTGGCTGGGTGTGGCGATTAGGCATTCGCTTTAACGCTTGGCGCTGGTGGCAGGCAACGCCGAAAAGCGTGTTTGCGGTTTGGGGCGGTATTTTGGCGGCCACGCTCTATATGGCGATGGCGGGGTTTGCCATTCCCACCCAGCGGGCTTGGTTGATGGTGGTGAGCGGGTTGGTGTTTTTATTGATTCGCCGTAAGTTCCAGCCCTGGTCGGCTTTGGCATTGGCGGCGTTTTTGGTGGTGTTGTGGCATCCGCCATCCGTCTTGAGTCAGGGGTTCTGGTTGTCGTTTATGGCGGTGGCGATTATATTTGTTATGCTCAGTTGGCCACGAGTGGCGGGCGCCTCCGGTGTGCAAAAACTATTGTGGCTGCAGCTGGGGTTGACACTTGGGTTGGCACCGGCCTTGGTCGGCTATTATCATCAGCTGGCCTTGAGCAGTTTTTTGGCGAATCTGGTGGCGGTGCCGTTTGTCAGTGTGATTGGCTTGCCGCTGTTGTTTGTGACGGTTTTGGTGAGTTGGGTGAGTGATGCCCTGACGGCCTGGCTGATGGCGCTGAACGATACGCTCTGGCAAGGGCTTTGGTGGGGGTTGCAAGCCTTGTCCGAGCGGCTGGGGTTTTGGGTTATCGGTCAGCTTGAGGCTTGGCAGTTAGTGGCACTTTACGCTCTGCCGGTTACGCTTTGGTGGCTTTGGCGAAGCGGGCTCCAGCCCCGCGACCGAATCGCCCTTTTCACTAGGCCTGGTGAAAAAGGGGGGTCTGATCGCAGAGGCGCTGGTTTGCACAGGGTGGCTTTGTCGGCGACTTTTGTTGCGATCTTCTCTGCGGTGTGGCTGGCGGTCATCTTATGGCCGAGCGACAACAAAGCGCGGCTGCTTCCCGGTGAGTTTCGCGTGACGGTATTGGATGTCGGCCAAGCGCAGGCGCTGGTGTTTGAAACCGACAGCGCCACCGTCGTCTACGATACCGGAGCCAAATGGAGCGATAAAATGGACGGTGCGAAAATGGCACTGCTGCCCTATCTTAAATCCCGGGGACGCGATTGGGTCGATGTGTTGATTGTCAGTCATTCGGACAGCGATCATGCCGGTGGCGTCGTGTCGTTGCTGAAAGGCGTTGGGGTGGGCACGGCGGTTTCGGGGCAGGCGGCCGTTTTGAATGACCGCTGGCTGGCCGCCGATGGTGACACACCGGTGTTTCAGGCGTGCGAATACGACCAGGCCTGGTCGTTTTCCGGTGTACGCTTTGAAATTCTGTCCCCCGCTCAAGGGCTGCCGCAAGCCACCAATGACAATGACGCTTCCTGTGTGCTTCGGGTGACTAACGGCGTGGGGTCGGTGCTGGTGCCCGGCGATGTCACCGAGCGGATGGAAAAGCCGATGGTGGCGCGTTACGGTGCGCAATTGCAGGCGGACTTATTGGTGGCCGGACATCACGGCAGCCGCTCATCGACTTCCCAGGCCTGGTTGAATGCGGTCAAACCGGAGGAGGTGGTGTTTTCCAGCGGGTTTGCCAATCGTTTTCATTTCCCCAGTCAAACGGTGCTCAAACGTTTGGCCGATCACGGCATCCCGTGGCAAAATACCGCTTGTCAGGGGGCGATTCAGTATAAAATAACGCTCAATGCCCAGTCGCCATTGCAACCTTTAAGCCGGGCGCGGTCGGAGCGGTCGCGCTGGTATGCCCATTCGTGCGAAGCCTTTGCCGAAACGCGCGACAAAGCGGGTTCCAGGTGGCTGCCGTGACCGACATTAAATTTCGTGGCGCTCTTGTGGGTGCCCTTAATAACGTCAGATAGAGGAAGTGATTCAAACATGAGCTGGCCGACCTTTTGGTTTCAATCGCCCAAGCATTCCTGGAAAACCGCTCTGTTGTGGCCTTTCGGCAAGCTGGTGTGTGCGGTGGCGGCCAGACGGCTGGCCGGGTTTGAAAAAAAACCGCCGATTCGTCGCAGTCGGGCGCTGGTGATTGTGGTCGGCAATATCGTGGTGGGCGGCACGGGCAAAACCCCGTTTATTCAATGGCTGGGACGAGAATTAAACGCGCACGGCATCCGTTACGGCATCGTCAGCCGCGGTTATGGCGGTCAATCACGCCATTGGCCGCAGTGGGTGACGGAACATTCCGATCCGCAAATGGTGGGGGACGAACCGGTGCTGCTGGCGCATTCATTACAGTGCCCGCTGGCGGTGTCGCCCAAGCGACCCGAAGCCATTGAACTGCTGGAATCCAAGTACGATCTGGATGTGATTATCAGTGACGACGGTTTGCAGCATTATGCGATGGCGCGCGACATGGAAATCGTGTTGATGGATGCGCAGCGCCTGCTGGGCAACGGTTTGTGTTTGCCCGCCGGCCCCTTGCGGGAGCCGAAGCGCCGCCTGGCGCAAGTGGATTATGTGGTGTGGAATGGTGGCGAGGCTGAAGAACTGCATTCGGAGCGCAGCACGGTCATGGCGCTGGAGCCTTATCAATTTCGTCTGGTGGCCAAGCCGGACATGACCTTGCCGTTACAAGCCTTTCAAGGCGAAATGGTGAATGCGGTGGCGGGCATTGGCGCACCGGAACGATTTTTTGAAACCCTGCGCGATTTGCAGATCTCGGCCAAAACCCGGGCGTTTGACGATCATCATGGCTTTCAGCGAAACGACTTTGAAGAATTTGAACACTCAAAACCCTTGCTTATGACGGAGAAAGATGCGGTAAAATGTCGCACTTTCGCGGAAGCCAATTGGTGGTATCTGGAGCTGAGACCCGTTTGTCCAGACAATTTTCGCCAGTCATTGTTGCAGGCACTCGGACACTATGATTTTGTGATTTGAACGCTCGCCTTTTCAACTAAAACAGAGGAAAACCGTCTTTATGGATCCGAAACTACTTGATATTCTGGTGTGTCCGGTCACCAAAACCGCGTTGCAGTTCGACAAGGAAAAGCAGGAATTGGTTTCCACTGCCGCCAACTTGGCCTATCCGGTTCGCGACGGCATTCCGATTATGTTGGAAAATGAAGCCCGTGAATTAACACCGGATGAAAAAGAACATTACATCAAACTGAAACGTTAAGCCAAACGGCTTAGTGTTTGATTGAGAGACGCTGCACACGCTATGTCATTTACCGTCATTATTCCCGCTCGTTATGAATCTTCCCGCCTGCCCGGAAAGCCCTTAATGGACATCAACGGCCATCCGATGATTGCCTGGACCTGGATGCAGGCCAAAAACGCCGGTGCCGAGCGGGTGGTGATTGCCACTGAGAGTGCCCGCGTCAAAGCGGCGTGCGAAGGGTTTGGCGCGGAAGTGTGTTTGACTTCCGATCAGCATCAGTCCGGTACGGAGCGCATTGCCGAGGTGGTGACTCAGTTGGGATTGGCCGATGACGAGATTATTGTGAACGTGCAGGGCGACGAACCCATGTTGCCGCCAACGCTGATTCATCAAGTTGCGGCGGCGCTGGAGCAGCATCCGCAGACGCTGATGGCCACGCTGTGCGAACCCATTGAGGAGGTGGAAACGGTGTTTGATCCTCACGCAGTGAAGGTGATTCGCGATGCCGAGGATTATGCGCTCAATTTTACCCGTGCGCCCATGCCCTGGTCGCGGGACACCTTCGGTGACGATACGCGAACGCTGCCGAACAACTGGGCTTACAAGCGCCACATCGGCCTGTACGCTTACCGCGCCGGGTTTGTGAAGCGTTATGTGGCCTGGCCGGAATGCGCTTTGGAGCAGGTGGAAAAGCTGGAACAACTCCGGGTGTTGTGGCACGGCGAGCGGATTCTGGTGCTGGATGCGGCTTGCGATGCCGGGGTGGGCGTCGATACCCCAAACGACTTGATGCGGGTGCGCGCCAAAATGGCCACGTCGGTGTTTGAAGTGGTTCGTTCAGGTGCCGATGATGAGTAAGTTGCTGAATATCATGACGGTGATCGCACTGATCTACTTTGTCTATTGGATGTTCAAACGCCATTTACGGCATCGCAAAATGCGGGCGCAAGGCTTTGAAGTCAAGGATGACGGCTTGCGTCCCATTACCGTCTTGAGCATTGTCATGGTGGTAATGTACGGGGCTTATTTGCTGTATTTTGTGTTCGGACAAATGTCAGCGGATTCCTAGCGGTTATTTCGCGTTCCCCTATTCGTTGTTCTTATATTCCCTCCCCATAAGCCTTACGCGCTTTATCCAATGTCTGGCAGACATCGGGAAGCGCTTGGATAAACCGTGCCGTTGGGCGTTGCAGCCAGTCGCTGTTCAGCGGGTAAATCTGCTGTTTTTCCACCGCCGCCAAGCCGGGTATGGTTTGCCAGGCCTGCAGCCAAAGCCGTTGCTGGTTGGCTTCGCCGCCGAGTAGAATCACTTGCGGGTCGGCGCGTAAAATACTTTCCAATCCCACTTCGGCCGACAGGCTCGGCAAGTCGGCAAACACGTTGCGACCGTGACAGACTTCAATGCCTTGGCTGATGAATTGTGCGCCGTTCACGGTGATATAGGGTTTTCCCCAGACCTGGTAGAACACCGAAATGGGCGCGGCCTGCCGATAGTGTTGTCTGAGTTTGGCCAGGGTGTCTGTCAGTGTCTGTGCCACCGCTGTGGCCTGCGCTTCGGTTCCGGCGATTTCGCCGATGGTGCGAATTTGTAGCGGAATGTCTTCCAGTCGGTGTATGTCGGTGATGCGAAGCGTGTGCCCAAGTTGCGCTAATTTTTTCAGGTCTCGTGGGCGATTGCCGGACGACCAGCCCAGTATCAGGTCGGGCCGCAAAGCGATGATTTTTTCAATATTTAAATGGCTGTAGTTGCCCACGGTCGGCAGACGTTGAGCCTCGCTGGGGTAGTCTGAATGCTCGATGACGCCCACCAGCTTGTCTCCGGCACCGGCGCTGAAAACCAGTTCCGTCAGGTGCGGAGCCAGAGTAATAATACGCTGTGCTGTGCGCGGTTCGGTGAGTTGATCGTTGGAAAATCCCCAGGCCTGGGTAATCGACCCAAACCCGCCCAGTAGGATTGCAAAACAGAACGCCACCCGCCGTTGGCGACGCCACCGCCACAACAGGGATTGCGCCATCAGTAGTCCACGCCTTTTTGCGCTTTGATGCCCGCGGTGTAAGCGTGTTTTTCATCGCGGATATCGGAAACGGTGTCGGCGATGTCGCGCAATTGCGCCGTGGCAGAGCGTCCGGTGACCACCAGATGTTGCTGGGGCGGCCGCGCGATCAGGGCGTCAAGAACCGTGTCTTGATCGAGATAATCGTAACTGAGCAAATAGGTGAGTTCGTCCAGAACCACCAGGTCGTAATCGGCGTCAGTGAGCATCGTCAGCGCGACCTGCCAGCCTTTTTGGGAGGTGTCCATGTCCTGCTGACGGTCTTGGGTGTCCCAAGTGAAGCCGTCACCGAGCACGTGCCACTCGCAATTGGGCTGGGCACTGAAAAAAGCCTCTTCACCGGTGTCGGTGCGGCTTTTAATAAACTGGCAGACGCCGACTTTCAAGCCGTGCCCCAGTGCGCGCGCCACCATGCCGAAGGCGGAGGTAGACTTGCCTTTGCCGTTTCCGGTCATCACGATCATCACGCCTTTTTCGTTTTGCGCTCGGGCGATGCTGGCGTCAATCTGGGCTTTTTTACGCGCCATGCGCAGGCTGTGATAGTGGTTTCGTTTGTCTTGCGGTGTTTCGGATGCTTCTGACATACGATTGGTTCTCTTGTTTAAAACTGACCGCGCGCACCAAAGGACACGCGGGTGCCGCCGTTGCCGTAAACATAGGCGGGGGTTTCGCCGTCCGCCTCATAGGCCGACACGGCGCTGGTGTAGTCGTCGTTAAACAGGTTAATCACTTTGCCGTAAACGCTAAAGTGTTGCGTCACGGCATAGTCGGCGGTGAGGTCGGTGACGAAATAGTCGCCGATTTGGGCACCTTGTTTGTCCGCTTTGTCATACATGGTGCCAATATAGCGCGTTTCCCAGCCAAGGTGTAGGCGTGCCAGGCTGTAGTTGTCGATTTGAATTGAGGCCTGCTGTTCCGGCCGATGGCTGAGCCATTGACCATCGTCGTTTTTGGCGCTCTGGTAGGTGTAGCCGAGCTTTAAATCGGTGTTGATGGCGGCAATGTCGGTTTGATAAGTGGCTTCCACCCCGCTGAATTTTGATTTGCCGGACAGGTTTTCATAGTAATCATCCGGCCAGGTGCCGCCGTAATGGATGAGATGTTTGGTTTCCGTCTGGTAATAGGTCACTTCCAAGCCGTAAGCGCCCAAAGTGATGTCGTAGGCTTGGGTTTCTTCCGGCTGCAAGTCGTCGGTGGCACCATACGTCAGCTGGTAAAGCGTGGGGGCATTATAGGCGGTGCCAAGGTTGGCGCTGGCGAAAATGTCGGGGGTAAAGTAGTTTTTCAGACCGACTTTGCCGGTGACTTTATTGTCGAATTCGCTGAATTCGTCATAGCGCAAGGCTTGGGTGAAGATCAGGCGTTGCTCATTGAACTGATTGGTGTTGTTCAGCGCCACGCCGGTGTTGTAATCGTGTTGACGATCACCGGAATAGCGGTTGGTGCCTTCGAACTCCTTCGATGTCAGGCTGGCGGCCAGCCGCTGATGGGGGGCGTATTCGTAATGGCCTTTGGCACCGTATTCGGTCAGCTTGCCGTCATTAAACTGGTCGATTTCGTTTTCCAGCCAATAGACATTGGCTTGGAGCGCCGATTGCTCGTATTGATAGCTCAGTTTTTTAAGGGTGTTGCTGTAATCGCTCTCATAAAAGGGGCCGGAGGCCTGCGGGTCGGTAGCGCTGTCATAGTCGCTGTGGCTGCTGGTGTTTTTCAGATAGGCTTCCAGGCGGTGACCGGCCACCGGTTTGAAACCAAACCGGAGCGAGACATCGGTTTGTTGGAAGGCGTCGTTTTCCAGGCCATCGTTGCTGTGTCGATAGGGGCGCACGGCGGAAAAACCGTCGGTGGTCAGGTTCGAGAGGCTAAACAAAAAGTCGGCTTGCTGGCCGGACGCGCCGAGCACTGTATTGAATCTCTGGGTGTTGTAAGTGCCGCCTTCCAAGCTGAATTGCGCCACGTTTTGCGCTTTGC
>NZ_JBNGDN010000046.1:7819-15127 GCF_049975065.1 Hydrogenovibrio sp. | reverse complement strand
ACAGCGCTTAGCCGACATCCAGTTTGTCAACGGTATCGAACTCAAACTTGATTTCTTTCCAAGTTTCCAGAGCCACGGCCAATTCTTTGCTGTTACGCGCCGCATCTCTTAGGATGTCGCCACCTTCTCTTTCCAGATCACGCCCTTCGTTACGTGCTTTCACACAGGCTTCCAGTGCCACA
The DNA here is from genome assembly GCF_049975065.1 of Hydrogenovibrio sp. Taxonomy (GTDB): domain Bacteria; phylum Pseudomonadota; class Gammaproteobacteria; order Thiomicrospirales; family Thiomicrospiraceae; genus Hydrogenovibrio. The sequence goes on along the minus strand of NZ_JBNGDN010000046.1, from coordinate 14,945 downwards.
CGGTTTGCAGCGGCACCGGCGGCGTTACCACCTGGGTGACCTTGTGTGCCCCCACCAAACTGCAGAACGGAGTCATCACCAAAGATGTTCACCAGCGCTGGCATGTGCCATACATGGATACCACCGGAAGCCACGGCCATCACACCCGGCATGGAGCCCCAATCTTGGTCAAAGAAGACACCACGTGAACGGTCTTCTGGCACAAAGGCTTCACGCAACTGGTCAACAAAACCAAGCGTTGAAGCACGGTCACCTTCCAACTTACCAACCACCGTACCGGTATGTAGGTGGTCACCACCTGACAAACGCAGACATTTCGCCAAGACACGGAAGTGGATACCGTGGTTCGGGTTACGGTCAATTACGGCGTGCATGGCACGGTGAATGTGCAACAGCATGCCGTTGTCGCGACACCAGTTCGCCAAAGTCGTGTTGGCGGTGAAACCAGCGGTCAGGAAGTCGTGCATAATGATCGGCTGACCCAGTTCTTTGGCGAACTCGGCACGCTTCATCATTTCTTCGACCGTACCGGCGGTCACGTTCAAGTAGTGACCTTTACGCTCACCGGTTTCGACCGTGGCTTTGTCAACGGCTTCGGCCACGAACTCAAAGCGGTTCTGCCAGCGCTGGAACGGCTGAGAGTTGATGTTTTCATCATCTTTGGTCAAATCCAGACCACCGCGCAGACACTCGTACACCGCACGACCGTAGTTCTTAGCCGACAGACCCAGCTTAGGCTTGATGGTACACCCGAGCATTGGACGACCGTACTTGTTCAGCTTGTCACGCTCAACTTGGATACCGGCCGGTGGCCCGCCACAGGTTTTAATAAAGGCGATTGGGAAACGGATATCTTCCAAACGCAAAGAGCGAACCGCTTTAAACCCGAATACGTTACCCACCAAAGAGGTCAGTACGTTGACCACAGAACCTTCTTCAAACAGATCCAATGGGTAAGCGATAAAGGCATAAAATGCATTTTTATCCCCGGGAACGTCTTCAATTCGGTAACAACGGCCTTTGTAAAATTCCATGTCGGTCAACAAATCGGTCCAGACAGTCGTCCAGGTTCCGGTGGAACTTTCCGCCGCTACAGCCGCAGCCGCTTCTTCGCGTGGCACACCGTCCTGCGGTACGACTTTGAAACAAGCCAATAAATCAGTATCCAATGGTGTGTAGTCTGGAGTCCAATACGTCAACTGGTAATCTTGTACACCAGCATCAAATGTTTTACTTGCCATAAATATGCTCTCCTTGATTTGGGAGTTGAATAGAATTCGATTTCAATATTAGAGAGAGCGTCCATAGAAAACTAATTGAAAGGCATGATGGTTTGAATTGATGATTATCAATACTTTAAAATTTAATCCTTTATTTTCAATATCTTATATAAAACATTAATCTGAATAATCTTTTGGATACGCGATTTTTTTCAGCAAAAAAATATTTGAAACACCCAAAAAAGACGAGTCATCTTCGTTTCGTTGTCTCATCCTTGTCTTATCATTGTCTCGTGGCTCGGCAAAATTCTTTTGAGGTTTCGTCTTTCGTTTCGCATATAAATTGCGTAAGCTACTGATCCTGAGTCATTTTTGCCAGGCCTGGCAAAAATCACTGGCGAAAGAACAAGGGGGATTGTTAACCCCACCATGACGATTTGAAAGGAATGCAGATGTCGAGTTTAGAAATGCTCACGGCTTTTATGCCGATTTTGGCGGTATTGGTCTTTTTGGTGGTGATGCGACTGCCCGCCACCCGCGCCATGAGTTTAAGCTTTGCACTGGTGGCGTTTCTGGCCTGGAGCGTCTGGGATGTCTCGGCACAACGCCTTTGGGCGTCGGTGCTGGAGGGTTGGGTGATTGCCGCTTCGATTATGGTGATCGTGTTCGGTGCCATCGTCCTGCTGAACACCCTGAAAGTCAGCGGTGCCGTTTCGGTGATTCGAGAAGGGTTCACCGCCATCTCGCCGGATCGACGGGTGCAAACCGTCATTGTCGGCTGGTTATTTGTGGCTTTTTTAGAAGGTGCCAGCGGCTTTGGCACTCCGGCCGCCATTGTCGCCCCGCTGTTGCTGGCACTGGGGTTTCCGGCACTGGCGGCGGTGGTGCTGGCCTTGGTGGCCGACAGTGCCGCCGTGTCTTACGGTGCGGTCGGCACGCCGGTGATTGTCGGCATCGGCCAAGGGCTGTCCTCTCCGAGTGATGCAGAGGTATTACAGATTGCCGTCACCGCCAGTACCATTGATTTGGCGGTTGCCAGCTTTTTGCCGTTGATTATGGTGATGCTGTTAACCCGGTTTTTTGGCGAAAACCGTTCCTGGAAAGAAGGCCTCGGGGCTTGGAAGTTTGCCCTGCTCGGTGGTTTCTCTTTTACCATTCCGGCCTGGCTGGTGGTGCAATTTTTAGGGCCGGAGTTTCCGGCGATTCTCGGTGGGTTGACAGGCTTGATCTTAACCGTTGTCGCGGCGAAACGCGGCTGGTTTCTGCCCAAGCAGGTCTGGTTATTTGCATCCGATCGCACCCTTGCCGATTCCATGACTCTGACAGCTTCCGCCACGGGGCTGAACCAAGCCCCCGGCTGCGAATCCCGTCCACAACTGCCCTGCCTCGTCTCAGACCCACAAAACCGCCCGATTCCTTTGACGCTGATCCAGGCCTGGTCGCCTTATCTGTTAACCGCACTGTTGTTGGTGCTCAGCCGCATAAACGAACTGCCGTTTAAAGAATGGCTCACCTCGGTGCAGTGGCAATTCAACCAGCTGGCGGGCACGGATATTTCCGCGGGTTTCACCCCACTGTATCTGCCGGGCAGTTTGTTTATTCTGGTGGCGCTGATGACGGTGTTGCTGCACCGCATCCCGTTACGTGAAACCGCCCAGGCCTGGTCATTATCGCTCAAGGTGATGTGGCCGACCTTACTGGCGCTAGGCACCTCCGTGCCAATGGTACGCATTTTTCTCAACTCGGATGTCAATGAGGCCGACTTATTGTCCATGCCGATGGAGCTGGCCAAGCTGGCCGCACAGACGTTTGATGTTCATTGGCCGCTGGCTGCGCCGTTTGTGGGCGCTTTAGGCAGTTTTATCGCAGGGTCGGCGACCTTTTCCAATATGATGTTTGCCGAGTTCCAGGCGTCCACCGCGGCCGCCGTAGCACTGCCGAGCCACTGGATACTGGCGCAGCAGATGCTGGGCGCCAATGCGGGGAATATGATTTGCGTGGTCAATGTGGTGGCCGCGGCATCGGTGGTCGGCTTGGTGGGCAAGGAAGGTCAGATTATCCGCTACACGCTGCTGCCAATGCTGTTTTACATTATCAGTGTTTCCCTGCTGGTGTGGACTCTGCTGCTTCTGGGGTTCCGCTAATCTTTGCCTCGAATAACTACGGTGGCTAAGGTGTACACACGGGTTGCTGAGTTGACAAGGCTAGCAAGCCTTAGAGGTTCAGACTTGAAAACACAACAACCTTGTCAAAAAATTACGTTATAATAATTTTGTGATTAAGCGGTGTAAACTTATCGAACCTTAACAGCATCAGTTAAGTAAAATTATAAAACTTAAATTCTGCCGACACGATGAAACATAAATCGCGCAGGAGAAGTTTTGTTAAAGGAGTTTCAACATGGATTATGTCATTATCAATCAAACACACATCCGTAACGAAGATTACGATGCCATCTAAATAAATGGCTACCGAATCAGAAATAGCCAAGGTTGCTTGTAATCTTGGCTTTTTATTTTCACCCATTGCAATCCTTCTCTCTGCGCTTATTGCGGGCACCATTGCAATTAACATATCCAAACGTCAAAAATCAGTCGAGCTTCTACAACACATGAAGAGCGACACCCGAGTGGATGATGGTTTAGCCATTCTAAGAAAAATTCACAACGACTCTGAAAACGAAGTAACCAATTTCGCATACATAACTCAAGCAGATACTGAAGAAGCCATAAAAATCCGATACCTACTGAACACATTTGAGCAAATGGCATCTGGCATTTCTGATCGGGTTTATGACGAAAATATTATTAAGCGAAGCAAATATACAACGGTTACCAACACCTATAAAAGGGCAAAAAAATTTATTGAAAAAGTTCAAGAAAGCCAGCCCACAGCTTACCAAGAATTGAGTTCTTTAGCGAATAGATGGGAATCCCATCCCTTAAAGAAACGTGGCGGAATTGAATCGTTTTTAAGAAGGCTACGCATCATATAAAAGCCCACAATTTTGCACTCACACTTCATATAAAACCTTAAAACGAGCCCCCTTAAGATAAAAAATATTCGGCTGCGTCAGCGGCGAGCATTTGTGTATTTTCCCCAGACCTAGCGAGAGTGCAAGAAACGCACGATAATAGGTGTGATTGTGCAGATAAAAGAAGCCGCGAAAGATTCGCGGCTTTTTTATGTTTGAGCAGCGGCTCAAGACGCTCACTTATTCAAAGTTTTCACCCAAGTCGCCGCCGGTCATTTCACGGTAAATGTGGCTGGCATTATTCTGATGGGTTTCATTGAATACCGGACGGTCTTTATAGGCGGACTGATCAATCTGCAAGGCATCTTCTTCATTGCCGCCACGATCAATAATGGCCTGTGTCTGGGCGTGCATGTAGGTTAGATAATCGTAGGTGTCCTTTTTGACCTGCGCCATATCGGTCGGGGCACCGTGGCCGGGAATCACCACCACATCATCGGGCATGGCGTCCATCATGCGTTCAAACGACTCTGCCCAGTGTTGCGTATTGGTGTAGGAAAACAGCGCCAGCATTCGTTCGTTGTACGCCAAATCGCCCGTCAACAATAGCTTGCGACTCGGCACATACACCAGCGTGGAACCCGGTGTGTGACCTGGGCCGAAATTCAGCACATCGACGGTTTCGCCGCCGCCGACATCCACGGTCAGCTTGTCCTCAAAGGTGATGAACTTGTCGGAAACATCCCGTGCGCTGTGAGTGATTTCACGCCCGACACGCATCGCCCAATGCTCTTTTATGTGCTCATAGCTGTTGTGAAAATCATCATTGGCTCGTTTATGTGAGTAGAGGTTTTTCACGCCCACATCCACCCAGTAGCTCGCGCCGAGATAGGCGTGCCCCTGACTGTTTTCCACCGCCACCCATTTCACCGGTTTGTCGGTGTAGTCACGAATCATCTTGTGAAAAGCGGCCGCCACGGCGGGATTGGGGCCGGCATTGAACACAAACACCCCGTCTTCGAAAATCATAAAGGTGAGGTTATTGTTCAACCCATAGTTGGACGGGTTGTGCCAGATCAAACTGCCCACCACCGTGTAAACGCCGTCCATCACTTTGACCGGTTTCAGCAGGTGCACTGTTGGACCGATGTAGCCAACGCTGCGTTCGGTTTTCACCACTTCCTGCGCATAACCGCTATAGGTGGCATCGCCGCCCATTTCTTTGGCGTAGGCTTCAAACCCCATCACATAGGGATCCCCGTCCTTGCCGCCAGCCGCCAACGCTGTGCCGGTTGCTGTTGAACTGATTATTGCAGCCGTTATAAGTTTTCGCATAACAGTTCCTTTTGTAGTTGAAAACGACTTACGATTCAGCAAACCGACAATGCCATCGGCTCCTGAAACCGCGCTTGTTAGGATTTTTGCACCGACCCGTCGATCGGCTTGGAGAAGAACGTTTCGCGCAGCAATGACCAGCTGAGACGCTGGGCGTGATTCCACGGCATCAGCGACATAAAACGTGCCAGAAAACAATAATCAAACAGCACCATCGCCGAGGTGCCGAGTATGATCAGGAAATACAAAACGTGCAGCGGTGGGTAAAGCGCCACCAGCAACAGCGCCAGATACGCCAAACGCACCTGCACCGGAAAAGCACTCAATTGCGGGGTGCGCATAAAGAAATGCACCACCTGAATCGCATTCAAGGCAATCGCCGCTTCAATGCCGTAAGGCACTCCCGCCACCCCAGCGATGAGCAACACATCGGTGATAAACCAGTACCACCAGATCAAATCCATTTTGAATGTCATGCGTTAATTCCTTATTTGATGCAGAAAAGTTCCGCGTAAGATTAATCTGAGGTTTCTACCGCCAACGCCCGCCAAGCCGCTTCCGTTAGCTCGTCAAAATGCGACATCAGCGGCGTGGTTAACACCCCGTCTAACGACAGTTGAATCAGACGCAGCACACTGCCATAGGCGATGGATGAGGCGACCATCACATCCATTGGCCGCAGAACCCCTTCATCCTGCCCCTCTTGAATCACATCGCGCAAAATCATAAACGGCTTGGAAGAACAAATCGGTGCCAAGCCTGGCATAAATTCTTTATGACGTGCATAGAGAATAAATTGCTCCGCTTCGGGATACCGTTCGGCAAATTGCAACATCCAACGAACCAATGCAAAATACCGCGCTTTGACACCTGTGTGCTGTCCCAAGACGTCGAGCTGTTCGGCTTCAATGGTTTCCAGCAAATGCTGCATCAGCTGCGTTGCCAGCGATTCTTTGTCTTTAAAGGCATGGTAAATCGAACCGGTGCTCACTCCCGAATGCCTGACCAAATCGGGAATGGAGGTGCTGAAAAACCCTTTTTCCACAAAGAGGATTAAAGCACTGTTCAAAATACGTTTTTTCGACGCGCTGATGTGTGCCGTCTCAAACAAGTTCAACATAGATAACCCTTCGTGTTTTTGCTTTGGATTTCAAAGCACCGCCCCACTTAAACTAGAACCATTATTCTAGAATTATCATTCTAGTGCCAATCAAAATTTTTAATCCGCCCCATAAACAAGCATTCACGACGCTTAACCCGGAAAGTGAGCGATAGGACACCATTAAACCCATGTAATAAAGAGGTTTTTAAGCCATTATACTGTGTGAATTTTTTATGAAACACACTTTAGAGACATCCTAATTTGCCCAAACGGAACTTATAATCTGGCCAATGCAGCCGATTCAAGTCTGACTAAACTCTGAACCAAAGCTTGACCCTCGGCTCATGGAAAATCTATGCTATTGATTTTTAAATAAAACTTTTTGCATTAATATTTTAATAGGCACCAATATAAGTTTTTTCTAATTCCATTCACTCAACGGAATCTTTACTATGGCCGTAGGGTCACAACTTAGACTTATGCAAAATAGAATTT
>NZ_JBNGDN010000046.1:0-7719 GCF_049975065.1 Hydrogenovibrio sp. | reverse complement strand
TTATGCAAAATAGAATTTACTGATAACAAGGAAATTAAAATGGATTTAATCAGCTTATATCCAACCTGGTACGAACCAATTGTCGGTTCCGGCTGGGTAGTTGCGCTTATCGCCACCTTCCACGTGCTGGCCTCCCACACTTCCGTGGGAGCCGCACTTCTCTTTGCCTACCTATCTCATAAAGCCTACAAAGAAGACCGAGAAGATTTGCTGGATTTCATTAAGAAATACGGCCTATTCCTGTTGGTCTTTACCTATGTAGCCGGCTCCATCACCGGGCCGGGGATCTGGTACTCAACCACCGTAGCGAGTCCGAACGGGATCGGCGCCCTGATCCACTCCTTCGTATGGAAGTGGGCCACGGAATGGGTTTTCTTCGTCATCGAAGTGGTCGGTGTATACATGATTGTGTATCTGGTCGGCAAGGTCGACAAAAAAACGCATATGAAAATCTCACTGATTTTCGGGATCGCCTCTTTGGCGACCATGGTCATTATCGTCGGGATACTCTCGTTCATGATGGTTCCGGGGAAAGAAATGTGGTTTGAAGAAGGCGGGTACCTGAACGGTTTCTACGGCACCAACACCTTTGTACAGATGGGGATGCGCATGGCCTTTATGTTCACCATGACGGCGGTGGTCGGCGGCATTATCATCTCCGGCATTAAGGACGCGGCCTTCAAAAAAGAAATGGCGCGCAAACTCGGTTGGCTGGGGATTATCGCCACCTTGACAGGTGCAGCCATGTTCCAATGGTATCTGTCTTCGGTGCCCAATCAGGCGATTTTGGTCATGGAAAACCGCTTGCCGGACTACTTTGAAACCAGCATTATGGCGGTTCTCGCCGGTACTTTGGCCTACTTCATTATCACCATGCTGCGCCCACAGGTGCTGGTACAAGCACTGGCCGGTGGTATGACGGTGATTATTCTGGTGGCCGGTCTATGGCCTGAAGAGACCGCGCGTGAATCCATGCGTAAACCTTGGGTGGCCGGTCAATACGTTTATTCCAACCAGGTGGTTGGGCGTGACGTACCCGGCATGGATATTAAATCTCAACTACCGACCATCGAAAAAGTCGGCATCCTAAAGGCGCATCCATTTACGCCTGAACACCTGAAAGAAGTCAATAACGGCAACATGATTCAGGCGGGTGAATTCATCGCCATGACCTATTGCTCCAATTGTCACTCTCCAAGTGCCACCGGGATTCGTCCTCTGCGTCGTTACTTCCATGACGGCATCACGCAAGCACGCATGGAAGAATATGTTCGCGGGGTACTCACCACCGGCAACATCGCTTACATGCCGAAAATGCCGATGCTGGAATCCGAGGTCAAAGCCTTATCAGCCTTCTTGGTCATGAATAAGGAAGGCGGCGAACCGGCCGTCACTGCGGCGATTAAAAAAGAAATCTCAGACCGTGACCGTGCGCTGGCCATTAAACAGGCCGACGACAAAGTCGCAAGTCTGACCGTTGAACAGGAGGGCAAATAATGGACGCTGCTCAAGTTGCTCAGGTTACTGAGATGATGTACGCCCTGCGTAACCCCGCAGGGATTCCAACCTATCCGATTATTTTCATTGCACTGGGGGTTTTGACCTTCGCCATGCACATTTTCTTTGTGCAACTGATGCTGGGTACTTCTTTGATTACTCTCATCGGCGCTTTTAGTCAAAACGCTTACTGGCGTCGCCTAGGGGCGGCCATGCTCGAAATCGCCAAGGTGTCCGTCTCGGTCGCCATTGTGATCGGGGTCGCGCCGTTACTGTTTGTGCAGGTCACCTACGATCCGCACTGGTACACATCGAACGTGTTGTCCGCCGACTGGGTCATTTCCTTTATCGTCATTTTGATTCTGGCGTATTGGGCGATGTACTTCTATTACTTCCGCAACAACAAAGAAAGTGATAAAACCCTAACACCGAAATCTCGCTGGTCAATGGTTGTCAGCTTGGCGTTGATGTTGGTTGTCGGCTTCATCATGCACAGTTTGACCAAACAAATGTTGCATCCTGAAATGTGGCAAGAATGGTATATGCAGAACGGTACGTTAGATTATTCTGGTTCGAAACTGCATGCTTACAGCCCTTGGCGTTTTGCCTTCTTCATCAGTTTGGCGATTCCGGTCGCCGGTGCCATGCTGGTCACCTACCGTCGCTTTAAGTCGGTACGAGAAGATGCCGATCACGACTACTTGAACTGGGCCGCAGGCGTCGGTAAGAAATGGATGTTGGTCGGTTCCGTTATCTCAACCGTGCTTTACATCGGCTGGATGATGACCTTACCGGAAACCGCTGGCAATTTCGCGACCTCCTTCTGGGGCATCATCGGTGGCGCGGCCGTTCTGTTCTACGGAGTCTGGGGCTTAATCCGCCTGAGAGGCGAAGCACGCATCTGCAGCTATATGGCCTTACCAATGGGGCTCGTGGTTGGCTTGATTGTGGCGATCTCTCGTGAAGTGTTGCGTTACGACATCCTGAACGGCTTCTTCAACTACAGCTTCTTCGACTACAAAGTCATTGCAGACTGGTACTCCACAGGCTTGTTCTTCCTGACCTTTGCGATTGTCGGGGGAAGCGTCTTGGCTTACTTCCTGACCATCGCGTGGAAAGCCGGTCAAACCGTTGGTGTTTACACCCCCGGTGAGACCGTCAACAAAATGGGAACAATCGCGATTTGGATCATGACTCTATGGATGGTTCAATTCTTTGCGGTTGGCTTCTATATCTGGTCACTGTAAGGGGAAGACAATGAAAAAACAATTATTAACCGTCTCATTCTGTGCCCTCACCCTGGCCGGAACACACGCTGCGCAAGCAGATGTTAAAACACCGACAGCCCCCGGCCAAGCGATGGCTTGGCAATGTGCACCTTGCCACGGCACCAACGGGCAGGAGCTACAAGAAGCCATGCCGCCGCTGGCGGGCATGTCGGTCGAACAATTCACCAAAGCGATGATTGCTTATCGTGAAGGCACTCGCCCGGCCGTCATTATGGATCGAGTCACGCGCGGCTTCACCGATGAAGAAATCAAAGCCATGGCGGAATGGTTCGTCAAACAACCAATGAAACCTTGGGAAGAAACCAGTTTAAAAGAGTCGTTGGCGGCACAGAAAGTCGGTTCGACAGGAGGTCAAGAATGAGCCAATTAGAAAACATGACTTTCGATCGTAAAATCACACGACGCGATCTGATCAAAGTGTTCGGTGCCGCGGCGGTTGCCGGCACCGGTATCTTCGGCGCAAGCAATAAAGCCTTCGCCAAATCCGCGCCGCACGTTGTGGTACTCGGCGGCGGTGTCGGCGGGTCCACTTTTGCGAAATACCTACGTTTCGCCGACCCGGACGTCAAAATCACCATCATCGAGCAATACCCGGAATACATTACCTGCTTGCGAAGCAATGACGTGATTGTCGGCATGCACACGCTGGACGAGTTAACCTTTAACCTCAACACCATTCGCGACAAATATAAGGTGAATGTGGTCATCGACAAGGTCGTGGGGGCGGACTTTGATAAAAAGACGGTGCGCACTCAAAAAGGCGACCGCTTCCAATACGATAAACTGGTGGTGTCACCCGGTATTGATTTTAAGTTTGAAGACTGCGAAGGCTACAATGCCGAACTGGCAGCAGGCGACTTCCCGCACGCTTACAAGGCAGGGCCTCAAACCTTGAAACTGCGCGATCAGTTGTTCGGCTTAAAAAAAGGCGGTGTGGCGATTATTTCACCACCACAAAACCCCTTCCGCTGCCCACCAGGACCCTATGAACGGGCGTCCTTCTTTGCCGAGCATTTTAAAAACTTCAACCCGACCGCCAAGTTGATTGTGCTGGATCCAAAAGAACGCTTCACCAAAGACGTGCCGTTTAAAAAGGCATGGGAGCGCCTCTACGGTTACAAAACCGACAAGTCCCAGCTGGAATGGGTGTCCGGTTCCAATGGTGGAAAAGTGGTGAAATTGGACGCTAAAACCAAAACCGTCACCACCGATTTCGGTGACACCTACAAGGCTGACATCATCAATATCATCCCCAACCAACGCGCCGGAAAACTGGCACAGCAACTGGGCTTGACGGATCGTTCCGGCTGGTGCCCGATTGAACGCGACACCATGGAATCGTCACTGCATAAAGAAGTGTATGTATTGGGGGACAGCAGCATTGCCGATGCCATGCCGAAGTCCGGCTATTCCGCCAACTCTCAGGCCAAAGTGTGTGCGCAAGCCGTGGCCGATACGTTGAAAGGGCATGAACTGCAAAAAGCCATTTACTCCAACGTCTGTTACAGCTTGGCTGGTCAGAACTACGGGGTATCCATTGCCGCCATCTATGAGGTACGTGACGGTTTGATTCAACCGAAAGGGAAATCGGCGGGTGTTTCACCGATTACCGACAAACCGGCTCAGCCGATTCTCGAAGCCGTTTACCAAAAGAACTGGCAACGTGAATTTGTAAAAGACGTCTTCTCTTGATAAAGGTGTGAGGTAATAACTATGTTAAAACGAACGATACTATCAGCCTGTGTCACCGCCTTGATCGGAAGCGGCTCCATCGCGCTGGCCGCAGGTCACGGTGAAAAACCCAAAGCCGAGACCTGGACCAATGTCAGCCTAAAGGAAACACTGAATAAAATGCCCGCCGGTGATGCCACCCGTGGGCAGAAAGTCAATGAGATGATGATGTGTAATGCGTGCCACGGCGAAACGGGCAAGTCCCCTTCCCGCAACTATGCGTCCATTAACGGTCAACCGAAAGAGTACACCATCAAGATGATGCTGGACTACCGTGACGGTCGTCGCTGGGAAGACTACAAACAGTCTGAAATCATGGTCAAACTGTCGCAAAGCATGGACGATCAACAGATTGCCGACATCGCCGCCTTTTACGCCGAACAACCGCTGGAAGCTTGGGTCAGCCAACCGTCAGCCGACGCTCAGGCACCTGAAATCGACCGTTTGGTGCGTAAAGGCGACGTCAATCGCATGATTACGCCTTGTGCGTCCTGCCACGGTGTGCATGGCGAAGGCCAAGGCATCATTCCGGCTTTGTCGGGACAAGTGCCGGAATATTTCGTGCGCACCATGAAAGCCTATCGGGACGGTCAGCGTCATAACGATGTGAATAAAGGCATGTCCATCTTCACAACGCAGCTGACCGATGCGGAAATTCAAGGGCTGGCGGATTATTATGCGGCCATGCCGGATAAAAAGGAGCCTTAATATGAGTGGTATCAAAGCGATTATCTGGGGGCTGATTCTGACGTTCGGCTCCTTTGCCCTAATGTGGTGGCTCAGCACCCTGACGCTGGTCGCGGTGTAAGCGCGACGGCTTCGGATGGGATTAAAAAAACCAGCGCTGATGATTCAGCGCTGGTTTTTTTATCAATTTAGCGCGTAAAACCCTGTCGTTCACGGCAGGGATATAAGCGCAACAGGCGAAGCCTGCTTAATCAGGTCGTTGCTGGTTTTCAATGTATTGTTTGATGATTGAAAGTGGCGCACCGCCACAACTACCTGCAAAATAGCTTGGACTCCAAAGCTGACTTCCCCAAAGTTTCTTTTGAATTTCAGGGTAATTTTTCTTTCTGATTAATCGGCTTGAAACACCCTTTAAGCTATTAACCAACTTGAATTCAGCCATTCACCAAGCCTGGTAAGTTCGCTATTCTATTCAAATCGCTGCTTGGTTGATGACGGTGTCCTGTTGCTGTAAATTTGTGGGTGTCCTTTTTTTGCTTTTTTTTATTTTTTTAAAAATGTGGAAATTACATACTCTTCCAGTGATGGTTGCACCTTGTATAAATGAAAAACAAGTATCCTTTTAGGTTTTTCTGATTAAAACGTAAACATTTCGACTAGTCTATCTGAAACAGTCATCTGCGTTTTTTTGTCCAGTTTTCCGAGTCGTTTAATAAGTCTTTGTTTATCAACAGCACGAATTTGATCCAACAGAACTAAACCTGTTTTACCTGAAAAATGACATGAAATCCGAGATGGAAATTCAAATCCTTGAGAGGTCATTGGAGCGGCTAATACTGTTGAAAGCGGAGACATTTCATCAGGTGAAATAATGAGACATGGACGGGTTTTATTGATTTCTCTCCCAATGGTAGGTTCTAGATTAACCAGCCAAACTTCAAAACGTTTGACTACCATATCCATTCCTTCTCATTACTTGAAGATAAGTCAATGTCCATCCACTCTTGTTCCTCAACGGACAAGGGCTGTTTTGCCATTACCTCAAACTTCTCAGACCAACCTTCTCGTGCCTTACTTATAGGATGTATAAGAATACCCTCAGGTAGAAGTTTAAATTCGAGTTCCTTTTCTTCTAATTGAGCCTCTGCAATGAGATGTTTTGGCAGTCGAACCCCTTTAGAATTACCGATAGATATTAAATGTGCCATTTTCAACCCCTTTTTTAAAAAAGTAATTACAATGTAATTATAACATCTAAAAAGCGTCATCTGTCAAGATAGTTGGAACTTTATCCAGTTCTTCTCCTAAGCCAGCGCCCCAACTTCTGGCCTTTTCTAATGACACTATTCCTTAACCCCTTTTTAAACCGCAACCAGCGAGAACACCGCAATGCCTCCGATTCCTGCTCAATTCCGGAAAAAACCTGCTCCAGCTCACAGTGTGCATAATGGATCGGATCGATATAACGGGGATACAAAAACAAAGCCCCGGCCACTAACTCTTCCAGTGTTAAATAACGGTTACGCCTTTCAAAAGGCTGAAGATCAACAGTCAACCCCCACCCAGCATAAAAAGGCCGTCCATAAGTCACCACTTTTTTACCTCTTAACAACGCCTCAAACCCTACCAAAGACGTTAAAGTATGCACCTCGTCAGCGTGCTCCAAAACACTGTCCAAACTCACCTGCGTGACCACCTGGTTACAAAGCTTTTTTACCTTATCCTCTGAAACTTGGCCTTTGCGATTGCCAACCAGCACATCAGGATGTGGTTTAAAAACAATATACGCATCCGGACACGCACGCCGCACCTGTTCCAACAACTGCAAATTCGTCATGCCGTCCGCACCATATTGAATCGAAGCGTCATCCTCAACCTGCCCCGGGACCAATATCACACGGCGATCACGGGGGAACGCCAATGCCTGATGGCCATAAAGATTGTATTTAGACAACTTTTTTTCCACCAAATAAGCCGCCGCTTTCGCAGCCCTTTTCTCCAAACCGGTTGTGGTGCTAAGATCATAGGTTGCCAGCGCATGCTCAAGATCGCTTTCCTGCGTCGGGTCAAAGTAAATCCCCCTCCGGTCGACCACCAAAGAATAAGGCTGAGTCAAATCCGACCCCAATGCCACCGAGCGAACAAACCCGTCTTCCACACGATAAAGAGGCACCTCATACTCACGGGCATAGGCCTCCACCTCCGGAAACGACTTGCGCCCCCAAATATAAATGCGACTTTTTGGCGTCAAGCCTTTCTTCAACGCCAATGGCAAAGCCTGACTTTTCATAAACGGGTTTACAAAACGAAACTGATTCGCTCGAATTTCATCAAAGAAAGGCTTTACCAAGCGGTGCTTCCAACGAGAAAACCCAAAAAAATACGCCCGATCAAAACTAAGCGACTCCTGGTAACGATCACGATACCAAGCCAACGCATGAATGGCCTCCAAAATATCCAGAGGGCGACGTGTATAAGGCGATAATGACAGTTTTTACGCCTTAGGAAACTATGA
>NZ_JBNGDN010000045.1:13754-15574 GCF_049975065.1 Hydrogenovibrio sp. | reverse complement strand
GTGGAATCAAGGAGCAAGCAAGGTCGGTGCAAATTTGTGAAATATTCGGGCTAGGCCTGTTCAATGGCAAACGGCAGCACCGCTCGAATATCTGAGGCACCCAATCGCGCCATCAGCAAACGATCCACGCCCAACGCCACCCCGGAACAGGGTGGCAACCCCTGCTGCGCCAAAGCTTGCAGCAAGGCTTCATCCAGCGGCACCTGGGGCAAACCGGCTTCGTCGCGCCGCATCAGATCGGCTTGAAAACGTCGCTGATATTCCGCCGCATCCTGCAATTCTTGATAGCCGTTCGCCAACTCCATGCCCTCCACAAACACTTCAAAACGCCGTGCCAAACGTCCATCCTGCGGGTGAATCTGCGCCAAAGCGGCATCACGCGCCGGGTAGTGATACAAACACGTAATGCGCCCCTGCCCCAATTGCGGTTCAATGATTTCAGTCAACACCAGTTGCTCCCACAAGGGTTTATCGTCAGCCGCCACCCCGACCACTTTGGGCACCTTGTGAGCATTCAGACAGGCCTGGCAGGTTTCGGCATTGGCGTTATGAATGCCTTCCAAACCGGCATAGGCGGCAAAGGCTTCTTCGTATGAAATCATTTCCACCGGACGGTCGTCCAGCAGGGTTTGCACCAGCGCGACGGTTTCCGCCATGATCGCCTCTAAATCAAACCCTAGGCGATACCACTCCAACAGGGTGAATTCGACTTGATGACGCTGACCGATGTCGCCGTCGCGAAACACTTTTCCGAGATAAAAAATATCCCCGCTTCCGGCGCACAGCAGCCGCTTCATCGGGTATTCCGGAGACGTGTGCCAATACAAACGGCGTGGTGCTCGTTCGCCCGGCCACCGCACCTGACTCGACAGAGAGTGCAAATGCACATCCGGTGTGGCCGCCGCAGACAGCATGGGGGTGTCCACTTCCAGCACCGAGCGGGCATAAAAAAACGCCCGCAGCGTTTGCAACGCCTGCGCGCGTTTTTTCAGACGCTCACGCGTGTCCGCAAAGCCCTCGATCACTTGGCGCGCGAAACGTATTCACCGGTTTGGGTGTTGCAGATCACCTTGTCGCCAATCTGCACAAACAACGGCACCTGCACCACGGCACCGCTGGAGAGTGTCGCCGGTTTGCCGCCGGTTCCCGCCGTGTCCCCTTTCAAACCAGGGTCAGTTTCCGTGACTTCCAACGTCACCTGCTTAGGCGGCAACACCGAAATCGGATCCCCGTTCCACAGGGTGACGGTACACATATCTTGTTCAATCAACCATTTGCTGACATCGGCGACAGCCGCTTCGCTGGCCTGATACTGTTCAAATGAAGCGGGATCCATAAAGTGCCAAAACTCACCGTCGTTGTACAGATATTGCAATTCCGTGTCCATGACGTCCGCCGCTTCCACCTTTTCACCGGATTTAAAGGTGTTTTCCAACACCCGTCCGGTGATGAGGTTACGAAACTTAACACGGTTAAAGGCCTGGCCTTTTCCGGGCTGAACAATTTGGTTATCGACAATGGTGCAAGGTTGCCCGTCCATTAAAAATTTCAAACCGTTTTTAAATTCATTGGTACTGACTGTGGCCATAACGCTATCCTTAGAATCTGAAACGACCTGACGCTCAACGAAGTTGCCGAACACCGACACCGCACGCCCAGCGCACTTGGCAAGGCCACCAACAGAATATCTTTAGAATATCTTTGCAATACCCTAGGAATATTCTGGGTGCCCACCTCTTTTCAAGCCGTTTCGTGTAAAATAAACCGCTTATTTTAACCCAAGTCCGTTTGCGACGGTAGCGCCTTATGGCGTCCGATTT
>NZ_JBNGDN010000045.1:0-13654 GCF_049975065.1 Hydrogenovibrio sp. | reverse complement strand
CCTTATGATTCAATCCATCGAACAGCTTTGCGAGCTGATTCAAATCGACCCCACCGTTTTGGCGCTGGACGAGGACAGCGATTTTCCAATCAAGGTGCCTATGCACTTTGCCCAGCGCATTCAGCCCGGAAACCCGCAAGACCCGCTGTTAAAGCAGATTTTACCAGGCCTGGCAGAACGGCAGGCCCATCCCGAATTCAATCGAGACCCAGTGGGCGACACCCAAGCCAGCCGTTTGCCAACTCTGATTCAAAAGTACCATGGTCGCGCCCTGCTGATGACCAGCCCGCGATGTGACATCCATTGCCGTTACTGCTTTCGCCGTCACTTTCCCTATCAAGAAGTGAAGAAACATCACTGGCAAGCGGCCATCAACGCCTTGCGCGACGACCGTTCCCTTCGTGAAATCATTCTCAGCGGCGGCGACCCTTTGACCTTGTCGGAAAACAGCTTGCTGGCACTGATCCACGAACTCGAAGCCATTCCGCACATCACCACCCTGCGACTGCACAGCCGCACCCCCATTGCGGCACCCGAGCGCGGTCACCCATCCGCGCTGCTGTCTAAGTTACAAACCAGTCGTTTGCACACGGTGTTGGTGGTGCATTGCAATCACCCCAATGAACTCAGTGACGAAACCGCCGCTTGCCTGCAGGCCTGGCAAAAGGCCGGAATCACACGGCTCAATCAATCGGTGCTGTTAAAAGGTGTCAATGATTCCGCCGAGACGTTAGAACAGCTCAGCCGCGCCCTCTTCCGACAGGGCGTCCTGCCTTACTATTGCCACCTGCTTGACAAGGTGGACGGTGCCGTAGGCTTTTACACTGAAAACCACCAGGCCTGGGCGATTTTCGAACAGCTTCGCCGTCGCCTCCCCGGCTATCTGGTGCCGCGCTTCGCGCAAGAAATTGCGGGCGAACCCTATAAAACCCTGCTCACAGAACCGACGCTGACACCCCATGCCAGCCCCACGCCCAGATTAACGCAACAGTCACCCGCCACACCACACTCACCGGAGCCGTTTTCAAGCTTATGATACCGTCGAACTCTCCCGCCACCTTGGCATTGAAGGCACTGAAAACCCCGTCCGGTGCCAGCCTGACACTCGTTTCACTGGTCACGCTGTGGCACTTATTATTGGCCGGGCAACTCAATCTCAGCGTGGACGAAGCCCATTATGCGCTTTACGGCCTCAAGCCGGATTGGAGCTATTTTGACCACCCGCCCATGGTGGGATGGCTGAATGCTCTGATTCTGCCGTTCACCCATTCCGATTTCGGCCTGAGACTGCTTCCGGCGACCTTGTTTGCCCTGTCGAACTGGATGCTCTACCGCCTGACCCTGCGACTGTTTCCCGATTTTCAATGGGGCGGTTTTTGGACCTTGGCGCTGGTCAACAGCGCGATTATGTTTCAGCTTCTCAGCCTTTCCATGCTGCCGGACACCCCCTTAATGCTTGCCAGCCTGATGCTGTTCTGGCACCTGCTCAACCTGCGCGAGTCGGAAACCCATTCGCGCCGCGCCTTGAAAAACTGGCTGTGGATCGGCTTTTGGCTGGGCATTGCCGCCTTATCAAAATACACCGCCATTACCTTGGTGCTTTCACTGCTGCTGGTCATGCTGATGGAAAAACGCTTTTTCTGGCTAAAGGACAAAGGGCTCTGGCTGGCGGTGATACTGACATCGCTGATGATCACACCCGTGCTTTACTGGAACGCAAACCACGACTGGGTGTCTTTTCTCTACCAGCTTAACCACGGTCAGCACCACGACCACTGGGACTGGCAACGCGCCCTCAACACCCAGCTGGCGCAACTGGGCGTTTATTCGCCGCTGCTGTATTTGGCCGGCCTTTGGCTGATGCTCCAGGCCTGGCGAAACCCCGCACCGGCGGCGGATTCCATCCGTCTGCTGGCCGCCTTCGCCTTACCGATCATCGTCTTGTTCGCGTTAAATTCGGGCTATGAAATGAGCCTGCCGCACTGGACGCAGCTGGCTTGGTTGCTCATCAGTCCGGCGGTCGTTTACTGGGTTTGGCAACATTGGGCGCGTCGCGCGGTGCGCACACTGGTTTATATCAGCAGCGCTCTGACCCTAACGGTTAGCCTGGCGCTCAACAGCCTGCTGGCGCTGCCCTGGATGCCGTTCCCCGACAATGAAAATCCCGTCCGCGAGTTGCACGGCTGGGCTCAAACCGTGGCCTTGGCGCAAAGTTTTCAAAACGACCAGCAACAGCCGCCATTGTTCGCGCCCAACTGGACACAAGCCAGTCGCATTGGCTGGTACGCCTACCCGCAGCCGGTCTATGTCACCGACAACCGTTTCGACCAATTCGACCTCTGGTACGGGCAGCCAGCCCCCGGTTCCGACGGCCTTTTGATTGTGCCGTCTTATGAGGACATCCCGCCGAAAACCGCCAGGCCTGGGCATTTTCAGCAGTGTCATCTTCTGGCTGAAAACCCCATCCGCGAACCCAATCGCTTTGGCGAAAACGACATTACGGTGGTCACTTACCGAATCTACCATTGCCAAGGTCTTGAAGCCGCGCAATACCAAGGCTGGGCCGCCGAATTACCGTTGGTCAAACGCCTTGAATCCGGCCATAACGTCGGCCTTCGATGAGCGGCCTGGCCACCTGTCGAACTTAACCCGAATGATTCGCAGTTTGGTTCGCAGTTTGGTACAGGTTTTGCGATAATAGCCACACCCCTGACCAGAACACAGAATGCAAGGAACACCTTTGGGTAATCTCATTAAACTCGGGCTGTCCGTCGCCATTATCGGATTCATCCTCACCAAATTCGATTTCAGCGCCGTTGGCAACACCATTCTCAATGCCCATATCGGGCTGTTACTGGCCGCGCTGCTGGTGCAAATGCTGAGCCAAACGGTGGCCGCCTATCGCTGGTCGCTGATTATGGGCATTCTCAAATTCAAACACCCGTTTTCGTTCTACTTCAAAAGCTACTTCAAAGGCAGCCTGTTCAACCAGGTTTTGCCCACCAGCATCGGCGGCGACGCTTACCGAATCGCCGAAGTCAGCGCTCACGGCGGCTTGGTCAAAGAAGCCTTTTACGGTGTATTTATCGACCGCATTGTCGGGCTGGTCGGCCTGTTGCTGCTGAACCTGTTTGCCAATATGTTCGAATCCAACCTCATGCCTTACCCGGTGTTTATGACCATTAATGTCATTCTCGTCAGCGCCCTGTTCGGGCTGTTTGTGCTGATGGCGATTCATAAATTTAAAGTGTTTAAACGCTATCGCATCACCCGCCTGTTTTACGAACTGTCGGAACGCTTCCGCTTCATCTACAAAACCCCGAAACGCATCAGCCAGCAGCTCGGGCTGTCGGTGCTGATTCACCTGCTGTCGATGGTGGCGATTTTCGGCATCGGTCACAGTGTCGGCATCAACGAACCGCTGGTGGCCTATCTGGTGATTATTCCACCGGCGATTCTGCTGACGATTCTGCCCATTTCTTTTGCTGGCTGGGGGGTGCGTGAAGGGGCGCTGATTGCGCTGTTTATGATGATCGGCATCGACGAACATCTGGTACTGGCGATGTCGTTACTGTATGGGTTTATTTTGATTCTCAGCGCTTTGCCAGGCCTGGTGTTTTACCTCACCAGCCGCCACAAATATTTATAACCCCTAACAGACATCTCACTTACCGAAACAACACAAAAAAGCATACAATAGCGCCATGAATGTAGACTTAATGCGAAAAATCGATCACCACTTGGGCATTCCGCTGACGTTTCTCAGCACCTATTTGCTCAAGCCCGTTTATTGGTTGCAGCACAAACGAAACCGCACCTCAACGACCAAACCACAACGGATTTTGTTTGTGGAGCTGTCGGAAATGGGCAGCACCATTATTGCCGACCCCGCCATGAAACGTGCTCAGAAGACCTTTGATGCCGAACTGTTTTTTGTGATTTTCAGCAAAAATAAACCCAGTCTGGATCTGCTCAACACTATTCCGCAAAACAATATTTTCACTCTCTGCGAAGACAGCCTGTTTACCCTGGTGCGCGATGCGGTGCGCTACCTCTTCTGGTGCCGCAAACAGCGCATCGACACCGCCATCGACTTGGAACTGTTTTCCCGCGTATCGGCACTTTTAACCGGCTTCAGCGGGGCACGCAATCGCATTGGTTTTCACAATTTCCACGGCGAAGGTCTCTATCGCGGCGACCTGCTGACGCATAAAGTCAGTTACAACCCGCACATCCACATCGCCAAAAATTTTATGGCGCTGATTCACGCCTTGGAAGCGCCGACGCCGGAGGTGCCTTATGCCAAGGTTCTGATTCAAGATGAGGACATTCGTCTGGATCAAGTGACTTTCAGCGACGATGACACCGAATTCGTATATCAAAAAATCGCCGATTGTTATGCTGACTACAACCGCGAAACCCAGCCACTGTTGCTGATCAACCCCAACGCCAGCGATTTATTGCCCCAGCGCCGCTGGCCGAAAGCCAACTTTATCGCCCTGATGCAGCAGCTTCTGGCGCAGTACCCGCAGGCATTGGTGCTGATTACCGGTGCGCCCAATGAACGCGACGAAGCGCAACAATTGCTGGACGCTGTCGCACACGAGCGTTGCATTAACTTTGCCGGACAGTTAAAACTGTTGCAAATGCCGATTCTCTACAGCATTGCCCGCCTGATGGTCACCAACGATTCCGGACCGGGACACTTTTCCGCCATCACCCCACTGAAAACCTTTGTGCTGTTTGGTCCGGAAACCCCGAAACTCTACGGATCACTGGGCAACAGCACGCCGATTTTCGCCGGTTTGGCCTGTTCCCCCTGTGTCAGTGCCGCCAATCACCGCAAAACCCCCTGCACCGAACCGGTGTGCATGGACGCCATTACCGTGGAAACCGTGTTAAAACACATTGAAATCGAGATGCACGAACCTGTACAAACCTCCGCAAACCCTGCAAGCAGCGCAACCGAGTCAGCGTAGCCGTCGCAACAGCAACAAGGCCACCGTCACCAGCACCAGCGACGGTAAAAAAGCCCCCATCACCGCAGGCCACTGATACACCACACTGAGATTGCCGAAAATTTGATTCAGCAGATGGAAGCTCATGCCAATTAAAATACCAACAAAAATCCGCTGTCCAATGCTCACCTGCCGCTGAGAGCCGAAAATCAGCGGAAACACCAGTGCCATCATGCCTAAAATCACAAAGGGCGTTGCGACTTTGCGCCAAAACGCCAGCTTGTAAGGCTCGGCATCGAGATCATTGGCCTGCAAAAAGCCGATGTATTGATACAGATCCCAAATGCCCATATAGCGGGTTTCGACATGCAATGTCTGCAACAGCGCGGGGGTCACCGGCAGTGCGACCGCGCGTGACGGTTCCTGAAAGCGAATTAAATCCAGCCGTTGCCAGTCCGGTCGATTGTCCAGGCGAGACGGCGTTTTTTGCCAGGCCAGGCGTTGCCCATTGACATCCGTCAAACGCCACTTGCCTTGCTCGAAGTGAGCCGATTTTGCCACAAACGCCTGTTGCAACTGACCGCCCTGCATTTCATAAATGCGCACATCCAAAAACTCGGTATCGGACAAGACTCGCCCGACATGAATGTAACGCTCGCCTTCGCGCATCCAAAAATCATCGGAGGCGCCGATGGAAAAACTCTTGTGCAGCGCCTCCCCACGCATTTTTTTGGCATAGCGTTCACTGGCCGGTGCCAACCACTCGCCCACCAGCGCAGCGCACAACCATAACAGCAAGGCGGTTTTCATTACCGCCCAAAAGATTCGTCCAACCGACCAGCCGGTGACACGCAAAATGGTCAATTCGGCGTGATTCGCCAAACCGCCCAAGCCGATTAAGGTGCCAATTAACAGCGCCATCGGAAAAATTTCATAACCGAACACCGGCAGTTTCAAAAACGTATACAAAATGCCTTTTTCCAAGGTGTAATCGTCACTGAGTTTGCCGACCTGAATCATAAACTCGGAAAACCCCAGTATGACCAGCAACACCATCAGCACCAGCAAGGTATGACCGACCAGCACCCGTCCAAGATAACGCTCGATTCGCCCCATTCTCAGCTTCATTGAACCCTCTCTCGTTGCGTTAATCGCCGCCAATCCGGCCAGACAAACCAAACTGGTTTCAGGCTTCCTTGATACAAGGCATAGGCAAAAAACAACAGCGGTATCGGCCAAAGTCCAATCCAAATCGGCCAGGTTTCATTTGCCATCGACTCTTTCGCCGTCACCAGCAATTGGTTGTAAACCACATACAACACCAGCGCAAAAAACATTTGCCCAAAACGCCCCTCACGCGGTCCGGTACGGCTCATTTTCAGCCCCAGCAACCCCAGCACCACAATGCTCAAGGGCGTCACCAAGCGCCATTGCAATTGTGCCTGGTCGCCTGGCAACGCCGATGCCCAGAGTGTCAGACTGTCGATTTCAAATTTCGTTTCACTTGGCAAGCGCATTTGCAGCTGTGGCAAAAAGCCTTCAAACCGCTCAAATCGACGAACGGTAAAGGTCTCGCCGCCTTCCAAGCCTTCATAACTGTGGCCGTCCAGCAACACCAGCGCCAAGCGCTCGTCAATCCACTCAAAACGGCCTTGCGGCGCGGTCAGCAACACGTCTTGCTCATCGGTTTTCAATCGCACCCAAACCGAGCTCAAATCGCCTTGCTTTGAAATCTCGCGGGTGTAAAAAACCCCTTCGCCATTCGGCAAGGGATTGAATTTACCCGGCACCAAGGCGGCCAAGGGCGAACTGACCTGCGCTTCGGCCACCAACAAGCGTTCCTGCTGATAGCTCCAAGGGGTCAACCACAGCGTCACCCAAGCGGTCAACAACGCTAACGGCAACAGAAACCAAAACACCCGTTTTTGAAAATAGCCCACGGAAATGCCGCAACTTTGCAACACCACCATTTCCCGATCCTGATACAAACGCCCCACCGCCAGCATGACACTCAACAAGGCGACCAGGGGCAAAATCACTTCCAAAGCGGGGGGAATTTTGTAGAGCAGCACTTTAAAAAGGATGGTCGAAGGAATTCGCCCTTCCACCGCCACTGCCAACAGCTTGGTGGCCTCGGTGCCAAAGGTGATCAACAACAGAACCGACAGCACCGCCAGAAAGGTTGCCAAAAGTTCTTTGTAAAGATAGCGATCAAGAATTCGCAAAAACAGCCACCAAAGCGTTAGAATAAAGGGATTAGCAAAATCTGAGGTGTGCCAACTCGTTTGAAAAATTTAGCGACAACTAACCCGAAAAATTCATAAATTAGGCACCATCTCGCTTGCCCTTTGATTCCACAAGCCATATTTTCTCAGTCGGTCGTAATCGTAGATACGACACTTCTTCGAAAATTTCCTTGTGAAAACAATGTTCTGCGCGATTTTGGCGCAAATTTATGAAATTTCCGGGCTAAGCACCCGATCGTTCAATCGACTTACCGTTCTGAAAGACGCTCGCCCGATCCGAAAGCGTCAAAAAATCATACAGCCTTCGGACATGAGCTGCCATTGAGCGCCGCCGTTAAGTGCTAAGGGTCTTTCAGAACCAAACCTGTTCGAGATTATACAAGAAGGAATTCCACCGCATGAAACAAATCCAGTTCAGCCTTGCTGCAAACGCCGACCTTAACGCTTTTGACACTTTGATTCTACCGGTGTTCGACAAGGGGCACACCAGCGACTTCGGCAACCACACCGGCTTAACCGCTTTCACCGAAACCCTGTTTGAACAGGGCGACTTTCTGGCGAAAGCCGGGCAAACTCAAATGGTGTTTCAGCCAGCCAGCGTACCCTGCCGTCGTGTCTTGCTGGTCGGCTTCGGCGACCCGGTCAAACTGACGGTCAAAGCCTACCTGGAAAGCTTGAACGCCGCCGCTAAAGCCTTGGACAACTCCGGCGCACAAGACGTGCTGAATGCCTTGGTTGAGGTTCAACCGGCCGAGAACGACCAGGCCTGGGCGATTTACCAAAACGCCTTGGCGTTCCAACGCAGCCTATATGATTACGAACACGAAAGCCGCAACAAGAAAACCCCGAAGACACCGAAATTAAACGGCATGACCTTCCCGGTTGAAACCTCCGCAGAAAAGGTGTCGCAACTGGAGCAAGCCCAGGCATCCGCTTTAGGCATGGCGTTGACCCAGGATCTGGCGAATATGCCCAGTAACTTCTGCACCCCGACCTATTTGGCGGAAACCGCGCAAACGCTGGGCAAAACCTATGGTTTTGAGGTGAACATTCTAGATGAGTCTGAAATGACCGAAATGGGCATGGGCGCGTTTATGGCGGTGGCACAAGGTGCGCACACGCCGCCGAAAATGATTTGCCTGTCCTATCAAGGCGCTGGAGACGAAGCCCCGATTGCCTTGGTTGGCAAAGGCGTCACCTTCGACACAGGTGGCATTTCCCTCAAGCCCGGCGAAGCCATGGACGAAATGAAATACGATATGGGCGGTGCTGCCACTGTATTGGGCGTATTCGAAGCTTTGGGGCGCTTGAAGCCAAGCCTTAATGTGGTCGGCGTCATCCCAGCCACCGAAAACATGCCCGCCGGTAACGCCATTAAGCCGGGCGACGTGGTGAAATCGCTTTCCGGTCAAACCATTGAAATTCTCAACACCGATGCCGAAGGCCGTTTGATTCTGTGTGATGCGCTGACCTATGCGCAGCAAACCTATCAACCGAAAAAAGTGATCGACATGGCGACCTTGACCGGTGCCTGCATCATCGCACTGGGTCATCAAATGTCCGCCGTGCTGGGGAATAATCAGCCACTGGTGGACGCTCTGCTGGCGTCCGGTTTGAAAACCTACGACCGTTTCTGGCAAATGCCTTTGAGCGACGAATACGACGAGCAACTGCAATCCAACTTCGCCGACATGGCCAACATCGGCGGCCGCCCCGCCGGCACCATCACCGCCGCTCAATTTCTGGCACGTTATACTCGGGATGTGGAATGGGCGCATTTAGATATTGCCGGCACAGCTTGGGTCAGCGGCAAAAATAAAGGCGCGACTGGCCGCCCGGTTGCGGCGGTGGTGGATTTTCTACTGAACCAAACAGCAAAATAAGCGAGGACGGATCATGTCGGATCGAGCGGACAGCGTTTCTCAGGATGTGGTGTTTTATGTGCTCAGTTCCTCCGGTGAGACTGAGCGGGAAACCTTTATTATTAAACTGCTCAATAAAATTCATCGCGAACAACGCCTGTGCGATGTGCGCTGTGACGACGAAACGGCGCGTCAGCGCCTCAACCATCAATTGTGGAGTTTTAAACCCGAGGCCTTTATTCCGCATATTTTGGGGGAGGATCTGGCTCAACGCCACGCCAAGATCCGCTTCTGGAACCAAACCATTGCCCAGTCCTGTGACGATGTTTTGCTCAATATCCACCCGGCTTTTCCCGAACATTTTCAACACTACCGCCGCACCATTGAAGTGCTGGATCAGTCCGAACACTTGATTGAAATGGGGCGCCAACGTTGGAAAACCTACAAAGCCCAAGGCTTTGAGCCGGTGGTACACAAACTATGACAACTCGCGCACGCCTCTCAACCCAGATACGATGGGCGCTTTCGGTCTGCATCAGTGCCATGCTATTGCCAGCGACCGCCAACGCGGAAAACAGGCTCCATTCCCACGAGAACCGTTCCGCTGAAATCAGGCAATTCTGCGAGGATTTTGCCAATAAACTGCGCACCGTCGATTACGAAGGTTGCCTCACGCTAACACTCAATGCCAGTCACGATTTCAACAGCGTTGAACAGCGCCCCCTGACCTATAAAGAAGTGCTGCCCGCCAATAACCAGCCGCCCAAAGGGCGTATTTTATTTATCGGCGGGATTCACGGCGACGAATATGCGGCCATCAGCGTCAGCTATCTCTGGCTGCATTCGTTGCTAAAGGGTGAGGCGGAAACCGACTATCACTGGCTGTTTCTGCCGTTGGCCAACCCGGATGGTTTATTTCGTTCCCCTGCGACGCGCCCAAATGCCAACGGCGTGGATCTGAACCGTAACTTTCCGTCCCCCGACTGGGATGAGGCCGCCCTGCAGACCTGGCGAAATCATTATCGCAAAAACCCGCGCCGTTATCCCGGCTCGGCACCCGCCAGCGAGCCGGAAACCCAATGGATGGTGCAACTGATCGAACGCTTCCGCCCCACCGCGATTATTTCCGCACACGCGCCTTATGGCTTATTGGATTACGATGGCCCCGAACACGCCCAGCCCAATAAGATCGGCCATCTAAAACACCGTGCGCTGGGCACTTATCCGGGGTCTTTAGGACGATATGCAGGCGAGCACCTCAATATCCCCGTGCTGACGCTGGAGTTACAGTCGGCCGGCCGCATGCCCAGTCAGGCGGAAATCAATCAAATGTTATTGGATCTGGAAAACTGGGTTACCGATAAGATTGAACAGCAGGAATGGGATCTATAAGAGTTCGTTAGAGTTCATTAGAATTCGGTCGAATTCATCCGAACTCAATCGCCACGAAACAGGCTGGGGTGCGTTTGAAGCCGCCTATTAGGACAGCGATATTGAGACAGCGCTATTGAGACAACGCCAGATTCTGCGACACTTTGGGGGCATTCCGGGATTTATATTGATTTTCCAATACCAGCTGCCAGCGCTGGGAATCACTTCGCTGCCAATACTGCTCTACCACCTGACGCCCGTCGTCGATGGGGAAACTCACATAATAAAGGCCTTCCTCGCCGGGATAGGCATAGACGCTGACATCCGCCCAATCGACTTGATGAGGCGTTTCTTCCCGTAACCAGCGGTTAATTTTGGACAGCACCTGCTGCTTATCGGAATCTTCGCGCTCAATAAACCCTTTCGGCGAGGTGTTCTCTGCAATAATGACCGGCGTTGACGGCAGCAAGCGGTACTTAAACACCAGCGCTTCCATCGCAGGGTTATTCAGCACCACACAGCCGCGGCTGGCCAAAGGCGCACGACTGTAGGTGTCACGCGGTGTTCCGTGCAACCAGATACCGGAACCCGTGCGACCCTGCTGGCGATCCCAGATATTGGGATAATCCAGTGTTAACGCACCCACACCGTACAGTTCCGGCAGCGCCGAATCCGGCAATTCTTTTTCAATCTTATAGACCCCGATTGGGGTCTTCAAATCCCCACGAACCTGTTTACGGGTGCCTTTTTCGCCGAGGGTAACGTAATAATTCACGACTTCTTCGTACCCGTTTTCCTGCTTGCGATACAAGTGCAGACGGTGCGCATCGGCATCCACAATCACCAAAAAAGGTTCCTGACTGGTCTTCAGAACATATTGTGACAAAAGCGTGTCCCAAGCCGCCAAGGGTTGAACCGGATTCGTTTGCGACTGCTGTTGCCAACGGACTCTGGCTTCCGACATCAGCCAAGCGGTTTTGTCACGGTTATGCTGGCGGTTTTGAGCCACCCAGCCAGATTGACCCGCCCGAATCGCCAATAACTCGGCTTTCATCAGTTGCGCCAATTGATACTCCGGCATGTCTTTAGCCAGACGCGCTACGTCCGCCGAGGCCTGCTCAAACTGACCTGTTTGAATGGCGGTGAAGCCGTCCAACAATCGTTTTTCTGCCTGCAACGCCAAATCTTCAGCCGATGCCGTTGTGACCAGAGAAAGCAGCAACGACACAGTGAAAAACCACCAGGCCTGGCGAAACGACGCTGATTCCCTCAACGAAAAAGTGGCCGAGTTCTCATTCATAAATCACATCTTCCTGTACGATATGCCATTGATCGCCACGATGCTGCCAAACCAGTTTTTTCCGAACGCGATCTTTAAACGTATTGGATTGATACGCTTGCCAAAAGGTCACCTGAATCGTCTCAGGGGTCAGCGGCACCACCGAAACGTCATCAAGCTGAATCCGAATAAAAGCCGGCCGAGTGAGGCTGCGCTTGCGGCTTTTCGACCAGGCCTGGTGACTTGGGTAATCACGGCTACTGTAATCCGGCGCGTAAAAATCCAAATACGCGGCCACCTGCTGATTTGCCCAGGCCTGACGCCAATTTTCCACCAGGTCTGCCACACGCTTCATGTGATTTTCAACCTGTTTCAATTGCGCTTGTTCCGGTGTTTTTAACTCCGTACCGGCAGACAAAATCCACTGCCCTTTCGGACGCTCCACCTGATCGGTTTCGAAAACAGACTGGTAGGCCTGTTGCGCCTGATAGGCATAAATCTGATTCAAGTTTTTGCGCAGAGCAGCAATTTTAGGGTCGGCATTCAAGGCGGCTTCCAGCACTTGCTGTGCTTGATCATAGTGCCCTTGTTTTATGTAAGCCGCGGCCAAGTTGTTGCTGGCGGCCAAATCATTGGGGTAGGCTTTCAACAGCGTCTGCCATGACTGAATGGCGTCGTCCAGTTGTCCGGTCTGCGACGCTTGGATGGCCTGCTCGAAACGCGCCTGGTAGGTGTCGCCGTTTGTTACCGCTTCCGTTGTGGCCGCCATAACCGGCACCCCCCAGACGAACACAAGAAGTGTCATCAGGCCGCGAAAACGGTGAGTAAAATGTGTGCTGTGGTGTTTCATAAATCCTTTTTTGGAAAACCGGTGCCCATACCATTCAGATTCGTTCTATTCTAACGTAAATCACCGACGCCAACCATGGAAGTTTTCAGGCCTTTAATATCATCTCGTAACTTGGCGGCCTGTTCAAAATCCAAATCTTTGGCGGCTTTGTACATTTGTTTTTCTAAACGCTTAATTTCCGCCGCCAGTTGCGCCGGTGTCATGCGCTTCGCCTGTAAAGGCCCATAACCGCCATCGGACTCGGCCGCTTTCAGCCTTGCGGCAGAAGCACCGGTTCGCGGCGCATAGGGCGAATCCTCCAAAATATCGGTCACTTTCTTGTTCAGTTTTTGCGGGATGATGCCGTGGGTTTCATTGAATTCAATCTGCTTGGCGCGTCGCCGCTCCGACTCATCAATCGCCCGTTGCATCGAATCGGTGATTTTATCGCCATACAAAATGGCTTTACCCGCCACGTTTCGGGCGGCACGACCGATGGTCTGAATTAGAGATCGTTCGGAACGTAAAAAGCCTTCTTTGTCGGCATCCAGAATCGCCACCAGAGATACTTCCGGAATGTCCAACCCTTCCCGCAGCAGGTTGATGCCGACCAGTACATCAAACTCGCCCAGTCGTAAATCGCGGATAATTTCAATCCGCTCCACCGTATCGATATCCGAATGCAAATAACGCACCCGCACATTGTGCTCTTCCAGATATTCGGTCAGGTTTTCCGCCATGCGTTTGGTCAAGGTCGTCACCAAAACACGTTCCTCTTTATCCACCCGCAAACCGATTTCGCCTAACAAATCGTCCACTTGCGTCAGCGCCGGGCGCACTTCCAAAACCGGATCCAGCAAACCGGTCGGCCGCACCACTTGTTCGACGATTTTCGATTGATGTTCGGCCTCGTATTTCGCCGGCGTGGCGGAGACGAAAATGGTCTGCGGCATAATGCGTTCGAATTCGTCGAACCGCATGGGGCGGTTATCCAAGGCCGACGGCAGACGGAAACCGAAATTCACCAGATTTTCTTTACGGGAACGGTCTCCTTTATACATCCCGCCGATTTGCGGAATGGTGACGTGGCTTTCGTCGATGAACATCAG
>NZ_JBNGDN010000044.1:3320-15592 GCF_049975065.1 Hydrogenovibrio sp. | reverse complement strand
TTGACTGGGATGGAACGCTGATGAATTCGGAGGCACGAATTGTGTCGTCGATTCAAACCGCGGCGGAGCGAGTAGGTTTTCCAGTATTGCCGTACGATGTTTCCAAACAAATCATCGGTTTGAGTCTGGAAAAAGCGATTTTATCGCTGTACCCCGACGCGGATGCGGCGGGTATTGAGGCGATGGCCAAGGGGTACACAGATTGTTTTCTGGCGGAATCCGGTGTGCCAATGCAACCGTTTGCGGGTGCAGAGAGTTTGTTGCAGTATTTGCAAGCCACCGAGGTGAAGGTGGCCATTGCCACCGGCAAAAGCCGAAAAGGGCTGGATCAAGTTTTG
Organism: Hydrogenovibrio sp.; assembly: GCF_049975065.1. Taxonomy (GTDB): domain Bacteria; phylum Pseudomonadota; class Gammaproteobacteria; order Thiomicrospirales; family Thiomicrospiraceae; genus Hydrogenovibrio. The sequence continues at coordinate 15,254 of NZ_JBNGDN010000044.1, read as the reverse complement.
GACGAGGTGGGCTTTGGGGAGTATTTTCATTTCACGCGCACCCCGGTGGAGTCCGAATCCAAGCCCAGTCCGTTGATGTTGCAGCAGATTCTGGCGGAATTTGAGTTGACGCCGGAGCAGGCGGTGATGGTGGGGGACACAGAATTTGATATGCAGATGGCGCAAGCCATTGAGATGGATCGCATTGCGCTCAGTCATGGGGTGCATGAACTGGCGCGTTTGCAGGCGTTTGACCCGGTCGCCAGTTTCGATGATTTAGTGTCGCTGCAGGCCTGGTTAAAGGCGCGATTGTAGTGCGGTTTGATCGTGGCAACTTTTAGGCAGTTTCCAAATAGGGCAGTGGCACGCCACTTTCTCTGAGTGCGTGGCACAAGGCAATCATCGGTAGGCCGATTAGGGCGTTCGGATCTTTGCTGTCGATGGATTCGAATAAAGTGACGCCCAGTCCTTCGGATTTAAAGCTACCGGCGCAATCATAAGGCGCTTCAAGGGTCAGGTAGTTGTGAATGTCGCTGTCGGATAAGTCTCGAAAGGTGACGAAGGTTTTATCCAGCGTTTGCAGGGCGCGGTGATCGTGAGGGGTTAAAACCACCAGGCCTGTCAAAAAGGTGACCGTGTTCCCGCTGAAGGCTTGGAGTTGTTTCACGGCCTTGTCATACGAATGGGGCTTGCCGACGGGGCGGTTGTTAAAGCTGGCGCTCTGGTCGGACGCGATGATGATCGCCTCTGGAAAGTCGTCTGCAACGGCCTTGGCCTTGGCCAGTGTCAGGCGGTTCACCATGTCGCTGACGCTTTCATTTGGCAGAGGTGTTTCATCCAGGTCGGGGCGGGCTGTCACGAAAGGCAGTTGCAGTTTGGAAAGCTGGGTTTTGCGATAGGGCGAGCTGGAGGCTAAAACGATTTGGGGTAGGGGCATGCTAGGCCTTTGTTTTTTCTGAAAATTGCAAATAGTGGGTGGCGAAAACAGCGGTGATTTATTTTTGACTTTAAAGGGTAATGAGAGTATTATGCGCGCCATGTTAAACAAGCTTCCGGATTTAATCGACCCTGTCCACTCTTCGCAACATCATAAACATTTTGTTGCCAGAGTCAAACAGGCGGCCTTTCCGAGGTTGAAACAGCAGTTGGTTCAAGCGGACAAGGATGTGGATGTAGATGTACGGTTTTTTAGACATCCGCAGCACAAAATGCATGCCTTTGAAATGCGAGTGGAGACGGTTATGGTGCTTGAGTGCCAACGCTCGCTCCAGCCGTTTGAGTTCTCTGTCTCTTCCAAGATTGTTGGCGTTTTTGTTGAATCCATGTCATTGGCGGAGGATTTGCCGTCCGATGTCGAGGTTTACGAGTTATCTGAAGATAAAATCTCCCTGATGACGCTGGTTGAGGATGAGTTGCTGTTGCTGGTGCCTTTGTCACCGATTAATGAGGCCAGTGAGATGCACTCTCTCAATGCATCCAATTCGGATGCGTGGCCGGAAGCCGAAACGTTGCCCGAAACGTTGCATTCCCAAGAAACCCCTTTTGCTGTTTTGAAAGGGTTTAAAAATAAACCGAATTAAATTTCAGGAGAAATACCATGGCTGTTCAGAAAAGTCGTAAAACCCCATCCCGTCGCGGTATGCGTCGTTCGCACGATGCTTTGAGTGCGACGGCCATCACCGTTGATGAAACGTCCGGTGAAATGCACCGTCGTCACCATGTGACCGCCGATGGCTACTACAAAGGCAAAAAAGTCATTCAAGACAAGTGATTTCAAGCTGTAGTCTTTCCCTAAAACCCTGTTGATTCAACGGGGTTTTTCTTTTGAGTGATCGTTATGTCCGTTTCTGACGGGCTTGAGTGTTTAGGAATCGATCTTGAGTATCAATATTGCTATCGACGCGATGGGCGGTGATCACGGTGTCCAGGTCACGGTGCCAGCTTCGCTGGATGCTCTGGCAAAATTTCCGGACGTGTCCATTATTCTTGTAGGCAACCAATCTTTGATTGAAAAAGCCTTATCGTCACATCAGTATGACGCTTCCAGGTTGCGTGTTGAGCACGCCGAGCAGGTGGTTGAAATGGATGACCTGCCATCGAAAGCCTTGCGTAATAAACGCAAGTCGTCCATGCGTATTGCATTGAATCTGGTCAAGGATGATGTGGCTCAGGCGTGTGTCAGTGCCGGGAATACCGGCGCCTTGATGGCCGTTTCTAAATTTGTGCTGAAAACCCTGCCGGGTATTGATCGCCCCGCCATCTGCACCCAAATGCCCACGATGAAAGGGCATGTGCATGTTTTGGATCTCGGTGCCAATGTCGGTGCCGATGGTCAGAGTCTGGCGCAGTTTGGTGTCATGGGGTCCGCTCTGGCGAAAGCGATTGATAATAATGCTCACCCACGTGTGGCGCTTTTGAATATCGGCGAAGAAGAAATCAAAGGCCATCAACGCATTAAAGATGCGAATGCGTTGCTAAAAAACAGTGCTATTAATTACGTCGGCTATGTGGAAGGGGATGAAATCTATCAGGGCGATGTGGACGTGGTGACCTGTGATGGCTTTGACGGCAATGTCGCGCTGAAATCGAGTGAAGGCGTGGCCAAAATGATTGCCTTTTATCTGCGCGAGGCCTTCAATAAAAACCTCCTTACCAAGCTGGCCGGTTTGGTGGCTTATCCGGTTTTGAAGGCTTTTAAGCAAAAAGTGGATCCAAGGCGCTATAATGGAGCCTCCCTATTGGGGTTACGCAAAATTGTGGTGAAAAGTCACGGTGGTGCCGATGCACTGTCCTTCTTTCATGCCATTGCTGAAGCGCGACTAGAGGTGACCAAGAATGTACCCGGCCTGATTGCTTCGGAAGTCAAAACCATTTTGGATAATCGCACGGTTGTCGATGCAACACTTGCGGAAGATGTGACGTTAGCCGACGAAAAATAGTGTGCGACAACAGTTAAAGCAGGTTTTATGAGTCAAAAAATTTACAGTCGAATGATTGGAACGGGCGGCTATCTTCCTGAAAGGGTGATGACCAATGTCGAATTGGAGGAAATGGTCGATACCAGTGACGAGTGGATTCGCGAACGTACCGGGATTGAACAACGCCATATCGTCGCCGACGACCAGACCACCAGTGACTTGGCTGAAAAAGCGGCTCTGGCGGCTATGGAACACGCTGGTATTAATAAAGACGCCATAGACATGATTATTGTCGCGACCACAACGCCGGATAAAATTTTTCCGAGTACCGCCTGCCTTCTTCAGCAGCGTCTGGATATTCACGGTTGTCCCGCGTTTGATCTGCAAGCCGTCTGTACCGGTTTTGTTTACGCGTTAAGTGTGGCGGATCAGTTTATTAAAACCGGTGCGGCCAAGTGTGTGCTGGTGGTGGGGGCCGAAACGCTGTCCCGCATCACCAATTGGCAGGATCGCACCAATTGCATTCTTTGGGGCGACGGTGCCGGTGCGGTGATTTTGGCGGCTTCCTCCGAGCCGGGTATTTTATCCACCCACATTCACGCTGATGGCCAGTATGAGAATTTGCTTCATGTTCCCTCCGGCCCCTCCAAATTACCGAAAACCGATGATATTGCCGAACGCACCATGACCATGAAAGGCAATGAGGTCTTTAAAGTCGCGGTGAATACCTTGAGCCGAATCGCCACCCAAACGTTGGATGCCAACGGGGTTGAAAAAGAACAGTTGGATTGGTTGGTGCCGCATCAGGCCAATTTGCGCATTATCAACGCGACCGGCAAAAAGCTGGGCTTGACTGAACAGCAGGTGGTGGTCACGGTCAATAAACACGCCAATACGTCCAGTGCCTCCATCCCGTTGGCCTTGAATGAAGCCGTCCGAGACGGGCGTATCCAAAAAGGTCAATTGGTGCTGTTGGAAGCATTCGGCGGCGGATTTACCTGGGGTTCGGCGCTGTTGCGTTATTGACCAGGCCTGGTCAATTTCAGATTAATCAGATTGAAGGAAGGTTTCGTTTATGTCTTATGCGTTTGTTTTTCCCGGACAGGGATCGCAATCCGTTGGTATGCTGGCCGATATCGCCGAGCAGCAAGCCGTTGTAAAATCCACCTTTGATGAAGCTTCTGAAGCCTTGGGTTACGACCTTTGGCATGTGGTGCAAAACGGGCCGGAAGAAACATTGAACCAAACCGATGTGACCCAACCGGCGATGTTAACAGCCGGCATTGCCATCTGGCGTGCCATGGCGGAGCAAAAGCCGCTGTCGCCAGCCTATCTGGCCGGCCATTCTTTGGGTGAATACACCGCGTTGGTCGCCGCCGATGTGATGACTTTGGCGCAAGGTGTGGAATTGGTCGCCGAGCGCGGACGCTTGATGCAAGCCGCTGTCCCGGCCGGTGAAGGTGCCATGGCGGCGGTTTTAGGGTTGGAAGATCAGCAAATTGTCGATATTTGTGCTGCCGCCGATGGTGTGGTGGAAGCGGTGAACTTCAATTCACCGGGTCAGGTGGTGATTGCCGGTGCCAAAGCGGCGGTGGAGGCTGTTTTGCCAGTGTTTGAAGAAGCCGGTGCGAAACGCGTCGTGCCGCTGGCGGTCAGCGTACCGTCTCACTGTTCTCTGATGAAGCCGGCTGCGGAGGCCTTGGCTGAAAAATTGAATGGAATGACATTCAACACACCGACCATTCCGGTGTTGCATAATGTTAATGTTGACATCTCAGCGTCGGAAGCCGCCACCAAACAAGCTTTGGTGGAACAATTATACCGTCCGGTGCAGTGGGTAAAGACGGTTGAAAAAATGAAAGCCTTGGGCGTGGAGCGTCTCTATGAGTTGGGCCCGGGTAAGGTGTTGATGGGGTTAAACCGCCGCATTGACCGTAAAATGGGGATGCAAGCAATTTACGATTCGGCTACACTTACCGCATCGTTGGAAACTCTCTAAGGAAGACCTATGTTATCTGGAAAAATAGCCTTTGTCACAGGCGCCAGTCGCGGCATCGGAAAAGCCATTGCATTGGATTTGGCGGCGAATGGCGCAACTGTCATTGGAACGGCCACCTCCGAAAAAGGTGCGCAGGCCATTACCGATTATTTACAGGCCGCCAGTGCGCAAGGGGTGGGTAAATGCCTGAATGTCACTGATGCCGAAATGATTGCCACGGTATTGAGTGACGTGACCCAAGAATTCGGTACCCCCACGATTCTGGTCAACAATGCCGGCATTACACGTGACAACTTGCTGATGCGCATGAAAGACGATGAATGGGATGATATTATCGACACCAATCTCAGTTCGGTTTACCGTATGTCCAAGGCCTGTTTGCGTGGCATGATGAAGGCCAAGCAAGGGGCGATTATTAATATTGCCTCCGTTGTCGGCGTAATGGGGAATGCTGGGCAAACCAACTACGCTGCCGCTAAAGCGGGAATCATGGGGTTCACTAAATCGTTGGCGCGGGAAATCGGTGCTAAGAATGTCACTGTTAATACGGTGGCACCTGGGTTTATCGACACGGATATGACGCGCGCTTTACCGCAAGAACAGCGCGACGCCTTGACGCAGCAGATTCCATTGAAGCGTTTGGGTGAGCCGGAAGACATCGCCAAAACCGTTACTTTTTTGGCGTCGGAAGGCGGTAGTTACATTACGGGTCAGACCCTGAACGTCAATGGTGGTATGTATATGATTTAACACTTCTTCTGGAAGTGTTGTACTGGGTTGTGGGTTCTGCGAAAAGGCCATTTCAATTCGCAATTGACTTGGTTTTTGAAAATTGCTTGAAAAAAATTCAATATAAGGCGAAAATAAGCAGAATTTACGAACCATTTTGACCATTGTCTTGCACCGAAAGCGTTTTAGCACCGCACAGTTTGTCGGGTTTAAGACGATTCGATTTGTCGCAAGGTTTATAAAGATTTTAAAGACTTTTTAATTTAACGAGAAAACCGGAGAAGATTCCATGAGCAGTATTGAAGAACGCGTCAAAAAAATTGTTGTAGAACAATTGGGTGTTGAAGAAGATCAGGTCACGCCTGACGCTTCTTTTATCGATGACTTGGGTGCGGATTCATTGGACACCGTTGAGTTGGTAATGGCGCTGGAAGAAGAATTTGATTGTGAAATTCCGGATGAAGAAGCTGAAAAAATTTCAACCTTGGCGCAAGCCACCGCTTATGTGGAAGCCAATCTAGAGTAATCCCGACAGTTACGAAAACTGAATTGGATTCAGAAAAGCCGTTTTTACGGCTTTTTTTATTTCTGGTCACCCTCACCCGCTTGCTATGGCTCGGGTTCAGACCCTATATCGGAAGGAAAAATCATGAAAATGCGTCGTGTTGTGATCACGGGAATCGGTTGTGTCACCCCGGTCGGAAATACGGTAGAAACCACCTGGAAGGCTTTATTGAAGGGACAAAGCGGTATTGATACCATTAAAGGGTTTGATACGGACGGTTTCAGTGTCACTTTCGGTGGTGAAATTAAGGACTTTGATATTACCGAATACATTACGCCCAAAGAAGCGAAGAAAATGGATCCATTCATCCATTATGGGTTGGCCGCAGGTACGCAAGCTCTGAAAGATTCCGGTTTGGAAGTGATCGAAGAGAATGCCGAGCGCATAGGGGTGTCCATCGGGTCGGGCATTGGCGGCATCGGTGCCATTGAAAAACAGCACTCGGTGTTGCAAGCATCTGGGCCGCGCCGCATTTCACCTTTTTTTGTGCCCAGTGCCATTATCAATATGGTGTCTGGAAACCTGTCGATCCTGCATGGTTTGAAAGGGCCGAATATGGCCATTGGCACCGCCTGTGCCAGCGGCACGCACAGTATCGGTGATGCCTACCGCATGATTCAGTTTGGGGATGCGGATGTCATGGTGGCGGGCGGTGCCGAACAGGCCACTACGCCTTTGGGGTTGGGTGGCTTTGCGGCCGCCAAGGCACTTTCGACTCGAAACGACGACCCACACACGGCGAGCCGCCCCTGGGATAAAGGACGTGATGGCTTTGTGCTCAGTGACGGTGCCGGTGCCGTGGTGTTGGAAGACTACGAACACGCTAAAGCGCGCGGTGCGCACATTTATTGTGAAGTGGTCGGTTTTGGGATGAGTGGGGATGCGTTCCACATGACGAAACCGGCCGAAGGCGGTGAAGGCGGGGCGCGTTGCATTCAGAATGCCTTGCGCAATGCTGAATTGAATGTGGAACAAATTGATTACATCAATGCGCACGGAACCTCCACGCCCGCGGGAGATGTGTGTGAAGCCAGCGCCATTAAATCGGTTTTTGGCACCCACGCCTATCAGTTGGCGGTCAGCTCCACTAAGTCGATGACGGGTCATGCGCTTGGCGCCGCTGGTGCCATGGAAGCGGTGTTTACCGCGCTGATGTTGCAGGAACAGGTGATGCTGCCGACCATGAATTTAACGGACCCCGCAGAAGGGTGCGATTTGGATTTCGTCGTCGGTGAAGCGCGTCAAGCGAAAATGGATTACGCGGTTTCCAATTCGCTGGGCTTTGGCGGCACCAATGCCTCGTTGGTGTTTGCCAAGATCTGATGGAAAGGTTTTTCGACCACCCCGCATTACGGATGGACGGCTTATGAGCGTTTCGCCGAGCGTCAAATGCTTGACTTTTGCGGGTTCGGATATGGATGTGCTGGCACTTCATCGTTTGAATGCACAGCGTTACCCTTTTTTGTTACAAAGTGTGGCGCACGGCCAGTTGGGGCGTTACGATATCTTATTTGCGTTTCCGCAGGAAAAACGGGTTCTGAAGGACGCTGCGGAAGCGGAGGCTTTTCAACAAGGCTTTCACGAAGATTATCACGCCCTTCATACCGAAGCGACCGAGTTGGATTTACCTTTTTCCGGCGGTTGGTTTGGCTATTTCAGTTATGAATATGCTCAGGTAGTGGAACCAAGCTTGGCTTTGCCCGCGTCGGACTTGCCATTGGCGGTGTTGGTGCGCATTCCCGCCGCAGTGATTGTGGATCATCTGCATCACCAGTGGCACCTGGTGGCAGAGGTTGGGTTTGAAGACTGCTTGGCGGATATGCAGCGCGATCTCGAAAAGGCCCAGGCCTGGTCGAATGCCGCCGAAACGTCGCCTAAGCCCCTCAGCGTCGCCGACACTTGGGAAGAGCCGGACTCCAAGTATCTCAACGGCATTCAGGCGATTAAAGACTACATTCTGGCCGGTGATATTTTTCAGGTCAATCTGTCGCGCGAGTGGCGTTTTACCCTGGCGTCCGGTGATTACGTCGAAGTGTATGCCGCCTTGCGCCGTCATAACCCGGCTCCTTTCGCGGCCTGCGCACAGTTTGGTGACTGGCAGTTATTGAGTTCATCGCCGGAGCGTTTGGTTCGAACGCATGGTGACTGGGTGGAGGCGCGTCCGATTGCCGGAACTCGTAAGCGCCTCGCCGATGCCGCTGGCGACCATGCCTTGGTAGAGGAACTGATCTCACACCCCAAGGAGCGCGCCGAGCATATTATGTTGATTGATTTGGTACGCAATGACCTGGGGCGCATTTGCGTGCCCGGTACGGTTGAGGTGAATGAGTTGATGGTGGTGGAAAGCTATGAACACGTTCACCACATCGTCTCCAATGTGCGGGGGCATTTGCAAGCGGGCATGACTCCGCTGGAAGTGCTACACGCCACCTTCCCAGGTGGTACCATTACCGGTTGCCCGAAAGTGCGCTGCATGGAAATTATTGCGGAGCTGGAGCAGGCACCGCGTCAGGCTTACACGGGTTCTTTAGGCTATATTAACCGAGACGGTTCGATGGATTTTAATATCTTGATTCGCAGTTTTTTACAGCGTGACCAGCAATTATCATTGCGCACCGGTGCCGGGATCGTCGCCGACTCGGTTGCGGAACGTGAGTTGCAGGAGGCACGTCATAAGGCGAAAGGCCTGTTAAATGCCTTGTCCGCCGGAGCGGGTAATGACTAAAAAGGGGGCATCCATGCCGACTCAGTCGCACACACAGGCCAGCGCACAAATGGCCGCCCGGCGCTTAAAACCCCAGGCCTGGCGAAACGGCGAACCTTTGGCGGACGCAAATCTGGATCGGGCGTTAATGTATGGCGATGGCTTTTTTACCAGCTTGCTGTTGGTGGAGGGGCGTATCGCCAATTGGGCGGCACACCAAGCTCGATTGCTGCAAAGTCAGCAGCGTTTAGGGTTTCCCGAGCTTAATTGGGTCGCGCTGTTCAGTGATCTCAAGGCACTGGTGGCGTCGCGTCCGCCGCAGGCACTGGAGGTGGTGAAGGTTTTAGTCACACGCGGGCTTGGCGGGCGGGGCTATCAGCCACCGGAAGCCGCCAGACCGGTGGTGTACTTGCAGCGTTTGCCCTTTCCCGATACGCAAGCCACCTCGGCGCTGATGGTCGATTCAAAGCACTGGCCGCTGTTTGAGCTATCCTTGACGGTGTCACCTGTGGAAGCGGCGCGGCAGTCGCAACTGGCGGGGCTGAAGCACCTGAATCGACTGGATAATGTGCTTGCAAGGCAGGCGTTGGCCGACACGGATTTTGACGAAGCCATTATGTTAGACAGTGCAGGCGCGGTCATTGGGGCGACTCAGGCGAATTTGGTGGTGCTGCAAAATGGGCGCTTACTGACACCCGACCTGACACACAGTGGCGTCAAAGGCACCTGCCTGCAGTCGTTGAATACCGCTTTGGCACAAGCGGGGCTGGACACTCAGGTTGAAGAAGCGTCTTTGACGTTGCAGGCCTGTCTGGAAGCGGAGTCGATTTTTTGTTGTAATGGGATTCGCGGTATTATGCCGGTTAAGCAATTTCAAACACGTGACCTCGCCACCGAACCGGTTCAGGCAATTGCCCAGGCCTGGTTTAATTGGCAACAGGGGCAATTAACTGACCCGCAGAGCTTGCAAGTCAGGCAATAGGAATCGGACAAATAGAGGGTGTAAACGGGTTTCACTGATGCGGCTCGTAAAAGGCGTTTGTTATGCAAAAAATTAAACTGTTTACCTACACACTGGTGGCTTGCCTACTGGTGATTTGGCTGTCTGTGGAAGGTTGGGCGTTTCGCCAGTTTTTGACGCAGCCGATTTCATCGCAAACCGAATCACAGGTGGTGTCCATTCCCAAAGGGGCCACGGCGCGACAAGTGGTGCAGCGTCTTTATGACGCGCAACTGGTGCGCCATCCGGAATGGTTGCTGTGGGTGCTGAAATGGCGAGGGCAAGCCGAGCAGGTGAAGGCGGGGGAAATTGAAATTCGCCCGAACTGGACATTGGACGAATTGATTGATGCCTTGATTCAAGGCAAAACCGTGACCTACCCGCTGACGCTGATTGCTGGTGAAACCGTTCAGCAAAGCTTGGCCAATTTACAGCAGGCACCGAAACTGAACAAGGTACTGGATTACGGCGATCTTGCCGCGATTCAGGCCGCGTTGGGTTTGAAACACCCTTTGGAAGGTCAGTTCCTGCCGGAAACCTATTTTTATTCGGCGGGCGAAACCGATCTGTCAGTCTTGCAACGTTCGCACGCCTCTTTGAGAAAGACGCTTGACCAGGCCTGGCAAAATCGTGCCAAAGATCTACCCATTCAAACGCCTTACGAGGCGCTGATTCTGGCGTCGATTGTGGAAAAGGAAACCGGCTACGCGCCCGAGCGGCCGATGATTGCCGGGGTGTTTGTCAACCGCTTGCGCAAAGGTATGCGCCTGCAGTCGGATCCGACCATTATTTACGGTATGGGCGCGGCCTATGACGGCAATATCCGCAAAAAAGACATTCAAACCAAAACCGCTTACAACACCTATCGCATTAATGGGCTGCCGCCGACGCCGATTGCACTGGCCAGTGCCGATGCGATTCGTGCGGTGTTGAACCCAGCGACCACCCAAGCGTTATACTTTGTTTCCAAGGGCAACGGTCAGCATGTGTTTTCCAACACTTTGCAAGAGCACAATCGCGCGGTGCGAAAATACATTTTATCGCGTCAGTAATTCAAGCAGCCCATAGGATTTATTCATGTCTCAAGTCACACAGCCCGGTCAATTCATTACACTCGAAGGAACCGAAGGTGCCGGAAAATCCACCAATTTGATGTTTATTGAGCAGTGGTTGCGCAAGCGAGGCATCGACGTGGTGGTGACGCGAGAGCCGGGCGGCACCGCCATTGGTGAAGCGGTCAGGCACATTTTGCTCGACAAGCAATACGGTGAGATGACGCCCGACACGGAATTGTTATTAATGTTCGCCGCGCGCAATCAACATTTGCAGGAAAAAATTCGACCGGCGTTGGCCGCCGGCAAGTGGGTGATTTCCGACCGTTTTACCGATGCGACCTATGCCTATCAGGGCGGTGCACGCGGTTTGTCGTTCGAGCGGATTGCCGAAATCGAGCAATGGGTTCAGAAGGGGCAGTTTCCCAATCGGACGTTTGTGTTTGATTTACCCATTGAAGAAGGCATGAAGCGGGTGGCGGCACGGGCCGAGCTGTCAGGGCAACACTTTGACCGTTTTGAGCAGGAAAAAATCGATTTCTTTGAAAAAGTCCGCGCGACTTATTTGATGCGGGCCGAACAAGCACCGGAGCGCTATACCGTCTTGGACGCGCAGCAGCCGTTGGAAGCGGTTCAAGCGCAATTGCAAGCCGCTTTGATGAGTATGTTAAGTTAGACTTTCGAAGATAAGTCTTTTCAAAACGCATTTCACCAAGTGCTCTGGGGTGTTAGAATGCAAACTTCCCGTGAACGAAATGAGAATCAATCTACCTATGAACCAGCGTGATACGGCACGAAAAAACGATGGGTGGCTAAAACGGATGGTGACGCGATGATTTTTCCCTGGCAGGAAACCGCTTGGCAAGCTTGGCAGCAGCAAGCCGCCCATTTGGGGCAGGCGTATCTGTTGTCCGGTGCGGCGGGCATGGGTCTTGAAGCGTTTGCGCGTGAAATGGCGCACGGGTTGTTGTGTCAGACCCCGGGTGTC
>NZ_JBNGDN010000044.1:0-3220 GCF_049975065.1 Hydrogenovibrio sp. | reverse complement strand
TGAAGCGTTTGCGCGTGAAATGGCGCACGGGTTGTTGTGTCAGACCCCGGGTGTCTCCGCTTGTGGGCAGTGCGCACAGTGTCACCAGTTCCAGCAGGCGACGCATCCCGATTTTTTCGTGCTGCAGCGCTTGGAGGATAAAAAAGAAATCGCCATAGATCAGGTGCGTGAGCTGACCGATAAAGTGAGTCGCACGGCGCATCAGGGCGGTTTCAAGGTGGTGCTGGTGCTGGAATCCGAAACCTTGAATAAGTCCGCTTTTAATGCCTTATTGAAGACTCTGGAAGAACCGCCGGAAGGCACGGTGTTGATTTTGACGACTCATCGTTTGAGCGTTTTGCCGGCGACCATCATCAGCCGGTGTCGCCAAATGGCGTTTGCATCGCCGTCCCGAGAAGTCGCTTTGACTTGGCTGCAGCAGGCGTTACCGCAGACGGATGTGCCGCGTTTAAAAAAAGCCTTGACCTTGAATTGGGGGGCGCCTTTGGCGGCTCGAAACTGGGTTGAAAACAAGGCGTTTGAATGGGAAGCGGCTTGGCAGGACGATCTGCTCAGCTTGCAGCAGGCGCAATTGAGCGTGTCGCAAGCGGTGGAAAAATGGAAAAAATGGCCGCAGCCGGAAGCCGCTTTGGATTATTTCTACGCCTGGTCGGTGCAGCAGGTGCGTTCGGCCTTGTACGGTCAAAAGCACCCTTATAATCCCAACTGGCTGGCGTTTCAAAAAGCGGTGTTGCAGGCGCGTCAATACTGGCACCAGAACGTCAATAAAGATTTGTTGCTGGAAGGCATTTGTCTGGAATGGCTACAACAGCATCAGCCGGATTATCAACCAGGCCTGGCGTTTTCCGGCACCTTGATTCGCGGTCGAGACCTTTAAAAAATAAAACCGAGTTTTACTATGCGAGTTTTACTATGATTATTGATTCACATTGTCACCTGAATATTTTGCCCGATTCCTTTGGTGGCGTGGAAATGGTGCTGGAAAAGGCACATGAGTTGGGCGTCGATAAAATGTTGTGCATCGCCATCGGCCCCGGTGCCTGGCATGAGGTGTTGGCACTGGCCGATGCGCATGACGAAGTCTATGCCGCCATTGGTATTCATCCCTGTGAACCGAGCGATGTGGTCACCACCGATGACGCCTTGTTAAAGGCGGCGTCGCACCCAAAAGTGCTGGCGGTGGGCGAAGTCGGGCTGGATTATTATCATTTTAATGCGGATGAAGAGGACATGACCTGGCAGGCCGACCGTTTTCGGCAAATGATTCGGTTGGCCAAACAATTGGATAAACCCTTGGTGATTCACACTCGAAACTCCACACCGGACTGTTTGCAGATTCTGAAAGAGGAAGGGGCCGACCAGGTCGGCGGCATTATGCATTGTTTTGTCGAAGATTTGGCGACGGCCCAGGCCGCGATGGCGTTGGGCTTCTACATTTCCTTTTCCGGCATCGTGACGTTCAAAAACGCCAAAGAGTTGAAAGAAGTCGCCAAAGCCATTCCACTGGATCGTATTTTGGTGGAAACCGATTCGCCTTATCTGGCACCGGTGCCGTATCGCGGTAAAACCAACCAGCCGGGTTATACCCGTTACGTAGCGGAAGAAATCGCGCGCTTGAAAGACTTGCCGTTAGAAACGGTGGCCGACGCCACGACCGCTAATTTCAAACGTTTATTTAAGTTATGAATCGGTTTCAAGCATGAGTCAGTCTGGAGTAGAGAAAGCGGACGACAGCTTAGTGAGTGTGTCGGCGGATCAGTTGGGGCAATCGGAATCCGCGATGACGCCCACACGCCCTGCGTATAGTTGGCAACGTATTTTTGATCTGGTGCTGCGTCATAAATCCCGCTTGATTAAAGCGCATATCATTGCCTTGTTTGCCATGCTGGCCACGGTGCCTCTGCCATTATTGCTGCCGTTGCTGGTGGACGAAGTGCTGTTGGATAAACCCGGTTGGATTGTGCATTCACTCAATGATGTGATTCCGTTGGCCTGGCAAACCGCTCTGGGTTATATTCTGATTGTGACCTTAATCACGATTCTGCTACGCGTGTTCGGAGTGGTGTTCGGGGTGTGGCAGGTGCAACAATTTACTGTGATTTCCAAAGACGTGACCTTCGGGATTCGCAAGGACTTGCTGGCGCGTATTCAGGGTGTGGCCATGAGTCAGTACGAAACCATGGGCAGTGGCAGTGTCACCGCCACCATGGTGAATGACGTTAATACCATCGACACGTTTTTGGGCACGACCGTCGGCAAGGTGATTTTGGCGATTTTCTCATTGGTGGGCGTCACGGCGGTGCTGTTGTGGCTGCATTGGGAATTGGCGCTGTTCATTCTGTTGATGAACCCGATTGTGGTGTATTTCACCATGCGCATGGGGCGCGCGGTCAAAACCCTGAAAAAAGATGAAAACAGCGCGATTGATGCGTTTCAGCAGGCCTTATCGGAAACCTTGGATGCCTTGCAACAGGTGCGCGCCGCCAATCAGGATACGCCGTTTTTTGGTCGCATTCTCGGTAAGGCACAAGACATTAAGCGCCATTCCGAAGCCTTTACCTGGAAGTCGGAAGCCGCCAGCCGTATTTCGTTTTTGATTTTTCTGGTCGGGTTCGACATTTTCCGTGGCGTCAGTTTTTTGATGGTGGTGTTTTCCAACCTGTCCATCGGTGAAATGATGGCGGTGTTTGGGTATCTCTGGTTTATGATGGGGCCGGTGCAGGAAATTCTGGCCATTCAGTATTCGTACAGTGCCGGCAGCGGCGCTTTGCAGCGCATTAACAGTGTTTTGGATTTGCAGCAGGAACCGCAGTACCCGCAAAAGCAAAATCCATTTGAGGCCGACACCGTTTCGGTGGCGGTGAAAAACCTGTTTTTCCATTATCCCGGCAAGAACGAAGCCGTTTTACACGATTTGAGTTTTACCATTCAGCCGGGTGAAAAACTGGCCTTTGTCGGTGCCAGTGGCGGCGGCAAAACCACCCTGGTGCAATTGCTGCTCGGTTTTTATCAACAGGACGCCGGGCAAGTGTTGTACAACGGTGTGCCGCTTGAAGATATTGGCCAGGCCTGCGTGCGGGAAAATGTGGCGACCGTCTTGCAGCAACCTGTCTTATTCCAGCAAAGCATTCGTTTCAATTTGACGCTGGGGCAGGATCTCAGCGATGAAAAACTGTGGCAAGCCTTGGAAACCGCGCAACTCAAAGACGTGGTGGAAAAG
>NZ_JBNGDN010000043.1:0-15725 GCF_049975065.1 Hydrogenovibrio sp. | reverse complement strand
TCATTGAAAACGCCCAGGCCTGGTCAAACTACACCGCCAGCTATCGCCCCATCGTGGAATTCGCCAAACAGCATTTTCTGCCGGTCATCGCCGCCAATGCACCGGCTCAGACGGTACGGTGCCTGGGGCGTCAAGGACAAGACTACCTCGAAAAATTAACGCCCGAAGAAGGTGCCGACATCGCTGACAAGCCATTTTTCAGCGACCCCGCCTACGCGCAAAAGTTTCATGAATTCATGCGTCAGTCCGCGCCCAAAAAAGCGGTCAAGCCCGATGCGGACGACCAAACCGAATCAAACCCCGCCTATCTGGCACAACTGCTACGCGACAACACCATGGCCGAATCCATTCTTCAGGCACACCAACGCTATCCCAAAGCACAAATCCTGCACCTCAACGGTGCCTTTCACAGCGATAACTTTCTCGGCACCGTCGCCGCCCTGAAACATCGTGACCCCAGCCTCAAGATTGCGGTTATCAGCCCAGTCATTGTCGAAAACCCGCAGGCGCCTCATTTCAGCGAAGCGGATTTACAAAAGGGGGATGTGATTTATCTGCTGCAAGCACAGCCCACCGATTACGTCCAAGCCGCCAAGCGCCGCGCCGCCTTCAAAAAAATGTTCAAAAAAGCCGACGCCCAACCCTGCCGCTAACTCTCGCTTCAGGCCTGCAAATCACGCCACGCCTGCGCCACATCTGGCAATACAGCCAGTAAACGCTCCGCCAGCTCGTTAATGATTTGTTTGATTGAATCAAAACGCTGATAGTGATCCACCACATCCACTTGATCAAGCTGTTGCAGCACCGCTTTGGCCACCCGCTCAAACCCGGACACCACCGCCTTGATCGGTAAATCGGCTTCATCCGCCATCAAGGCGATGTCATAGGCTCCGATCTGTTTTAAATCAAACTCATCGCCAATGGCCATCGACAAGGCCGTATCCAACCGGGTGTCTCTCAGACTCAAGCGTTCTTTCATTTGGCCAAAATCCAAAATACACACTTGATCATAAAAGGGCGTCAGACGAATCTTGCTTTTTTTGTCCACAAAAAAACTCAAATTTTTTGCGTGCGCATCCACATTGCCAATGCATAGCTGAAACGCCACCCATTCGATAAACGCTTTGATGTCCAGAATCGGCGCACTGGAAAACCGTCGGATCGCCCCCGCTAACTTAGGGATGGAGGCACCGTCTCGGATGTTGGCCACATCGCCAGTTGCGCCATAAGGTCTTTCCATCTTATGGTTCGGTGGCAGTCCCAATAACTGACAGCCATCAATCACATGACGCTTGGCGTAAAGGCCATTGTTTTGCCACATCCGATCAAAACGCGTCACCAACAAAACTGGTTCCGGCACCGTGACAATCTCGGTTTCGGCGGTGGCCAACCCCACTTTTTGCGACAGCTGCATACAAAACGCTTCGTTGACCACCATGCTTTCAAACTGAGAATGCACTGGCGGTGGTTTTAGAAGATGACTGGTGTGGTTGTTCAAACCATCCGGCAGGAACCATTGGTTTTCCACCACTTTCACGCCGATTTTGTCCTGAAAGCCCGCCACCGATACCCGCACTTTTTGATCCCATACGGCAAAGTTACGGCGCTCTCTCAGTTGCAAACGCTCCGACAGCTCCGTCAAAGGCAAGGGGCGATCGCTCATCTGGTTGGCTGGTTCTAGGTCGGGTGCCAGAATAAACGCACCGGTGGCATCCGCACCAATTTGCTTTAACAGTTCAAATTTTTCGGTTTTAGAGAGGCGCAATGCCCGGACAATCTCTTCCAGATTGAGCCCTTCCGGCAATAGATTCTGAAAAAAACAGGTCACCTCTTCTGACGTAAATTCACCCGTTAACGGCAAATGGGGGGAAAGCACAAACCCACTGCGTTGCCAAGCGCTCTCATAGGCAAAGTCAAACTGAGTGCTGCCAGCATTGGCCAACAAGCGCCCAACCGATTGCGAGCCGTAATAAAGGTTTAAAAAACGGTCGGTCACAGGCTCACTCACAGACAATTTCCAGTTCAATGCCAAAGCCCTGCAGGGCTTTGAACACATTGCCTGCCGAGACCGTGGGCTCGCCTTTTTCAATCCGAATCAAGGTTGTCACCGACACCCCCAATAAATCCGCGGCGTCCTTGATCTTCAAACCATTTGCGGTGCGTTTGTGGCGCACCATCTGACCCAGCTCTGACAGACCAACCGCCTTGAAAGACGGCACCGGGCTTTCAACGACCTGTTTGCCTTTCATTTCTAAAACTCTACTAAAATGGAATGAAAGACCAGTTTAGCCTTGTTTTAAATAAAATTCCACTAAAATAGAATCTTATTAGAAAACCGCTAAAACACCTCTATAACGCCACCATAATGGAACCAGAAATTGCCAGGCCTGGTCAAAACGGAGAGCGAGGGTGTCTGACTGCTCTGTTGACTCAGCGCTCCATATCGGAATTGACAATCCCATCAAAGGCTTCCTGAGTGATGAAAACGGGCGTGTAATCGCCGCCATTTTGCTGCAGGGTTTTGTAAAAGGATCGCAGGTGGTTGCGCGATCCTTTCAACAGATTTTCATAGACAATGCGAATGTCGTCGTTATCCACTTTGGTTAATTCCGCTTCGATATCGCGAATGTCCAGCTCCTCTATTCTCGCCCCAACTTGCAAGGCAGAAATCAAATCCGATGCTTCGTTCACGAAATCATCGTACAGTTGCTGCAAAACGGGGTTTGTAAACACGCCGACCACGGATGGTTGCACCACAGGATCGGTCAAATCATAACGATCCAGCAACACTTTGACACTGTCGGTATGCGTCTGTTCCGCCGCCGCAATATTGGTGAAAATAGCCGTATCATAAAATTCATACAGTTTGGTATACACATCAAACGCCAGTTTTTCCTCTTCACGGGTAAACAGCAATCCATCCCGTTCATCAGCCGACAAGGACGCCAAAGGCACATCGACCAAGTTCTGCTGTAACAAAGCCGCATTCACTTGAGTCACGCCCTCGCCGCTCACTTGTGTGGCATCGCCGTTTGCGTTGCCTGCATCGCCAGTGCCGCCACTGCTGCCACCACTGCTACTACCGCCACAAGCGGATAAGCTCCCAATAGCCAAACCCAGCACCATGGCATAAAACACCTGTTTCAATAATATTAAATTCATCACTCGCTCCTTTGACTGAATCCGTCACACGAAATTCAGGCGATCACCCAGCCCTCATTCACCTTGCCTAATTATTGCGCTCAAAGCTGAAATCAAACTGAAACGCCCCGTAATACGTAACCACTACAAAAAATCGCGTTTTATGTTAAAATTTGTCGGTTAATTTTGCGCCTGCACGCCAAGCGGATGGGCTCTGTCAAAAAATATGAAGATACGCAACCTATGTCCGAAGAAGCTGAAAACCAAGCGGTACCCATGAATTCCCCCGAATACGATTCCTCCTCGATCAAAGTACTCAAAGGGCTGGATGCCGTTCGCAAACGCCCCGGCATGTATATCGGCGACACGGATGACGGCAGCGGCCTGCATCACATGGTGTTTGAAGTAGTCGATAACGGCATTGATGAGGCGCTCGCTGGGCACTGCGACAAGGTCGTGGTCACCATTCACACAGACGGTTCCGTTTCCGTGACCGATAACGGGCGCGGCATTCCGGTCGGCCTTCACGAAGAAGAAGGCGTTTCCGCCGCCGAAGTCATTATGACCGTGCTGCACGCGGGGGGTAAATTCGACGACAACTCCTACAAAGTTTCCGGCGGTCTACACGGGGTGGGGGTATCGGTGGTGAATGCCCTGTCCGAAGAACTGCACCTCACCATCAAACGCGAAGGCCATGTCTGGAAACAGACCTATCGCCACGGTGTGCCGGATGCCCCTTTGGCCGCTGTTTCCGAGACCAGCGAAACCGGCACGGAAATTCGCTTTCTGCCCAGCAAGGAAACCTTCACGCAAACCGAATTCAGCTTTGACTACTTATTGAAGCGTTTACGCGAACTGTCATTCTTGAACTCCGGCGTTCACATCGAACTCATCGACAAACGCGATGATCGCCACGAAGTCTTTAAATTCGAAGGCGGCATCCGTGCCTTTGTGGACTACATCAACACCAATAAAACGCCGATCAACGAAAAAGCCTTTTACTTCACCACCGTGCGCGACGACATTACCGTGGAAGTGGCGATGCAGTGGTCGGAAGCCTATCAAGAAGCCATTTTTTGCTTTACCAATAACATTCCGCAACGCGACGGCGGCACTCACCTGTCCGGTTTTCGTGCCGCTTTGACGCGCACCCTGAACCAGTATGCGGAAAAAGAAGGCCTAACCAAAAAATACAAAATGAGCGTTTCCGGTGACGATGCCCGCGAAGGCTTGGCCGCAGTGATTTCCGTGAAAGTGCCGGACCCAAAATTTTCATCGCAAACCAAAGACAAGCTGGTCTCGTCCGAAGTGAAAACGGCGGTGGAAACGGCCATGAACGAAAAGTTGGCCGAGTATCTAATGGAAAACCCGAAAGACGCGCAATCGGTCTTCGCCAAAATCGTCGATGCCGCCCGTGCCCGTGAAGCGGCGCGTAAAGCCCGTGAAATGACTCGTCGTAAAGGCGCTTTGGACATCGCCGGCCTACCCGGCAAGTTGGCCGATTGTCAGGAAAAAGATCCGGCCAAATCCGAATTGTACCTGGTGGAGGGTGACTCCGCCGGTGGCTCGGCCAAGCAAGGGCGTGATCGCCGCACTCAAGCGATTTTGCCGTTGAAAGGCAAAATCCTCAACGTCGAAAAAGCCCGCTTCGACAAAATGTTGGCCTCCGCTGAAGTCGGCACCTTAATCACTGCTCTCGGCTGCGGCATCGGCCACGAAGAATACAACCCGGACAAGCTGCGTTACCATCGCATCATTATTATGACGGATGCCGACGTGGACGGCTCGCACATCCGCACTTTGCTGTTAACCTTCTTCTATCGTCAAATGCCGGAACTGATCGAACGCGGCTATATCTACATTGCCCAACCGCCCCTTTACAAGGTCAAAAAAGGCAAGCAGGAAGCCTATCTGAAAGACGATGCTGAGCTGGAAAATTACTTGTTACAATCCGCACTGGATGCCGCCGCGCTCTTTTCGTCCAAGGAAACGCCGCCGATTCAAGGCTTGGCGCTGGAAACACTGGCGAAACATTTCCTGCAGACACACCGCATTATTGACCGACTGGCACGGCGTTTTAGCAAAACATTCTTGGAACTGATGTTGGATTTGGCACCGGTCAAGGTCGCCATGCTCAATGATCAGCAAGCTTGCCAGCAATGGATCAACCAAGCGCTGCCACGCTTAAAAGCCATCGGCGAAAGCCAAAAAGTGGAATACCAGTTGCAAGTGGAACCAGCCTTGCAAGGCGAAGCCGCATTTCAAATCCGCTTACAACAGCGCGAGCACGGCACCCTGACATCCCAAATCTATGACGAAGATTTTTTTGGTGCCGCCGAGTACGATAACATGGCCAGAGTGGCGATGGAGCTGGATGGGCTTTTGAGTGACGACGCCTTTATTCAGCGCGGCGAAAAACAGCAAGCCGTGACCCACTTTAAAGAAGCCATGGACTGGTTGCTGGCCGAAGCCAAACGCGGGCAAAGCATTCAGCGTTACAAAGGCCTGGGGGAAATGAACCCGGAACAATTGTGGGAAACCACCATGAACGCCGAAGCCAGACGCCTGTTGCAAGTGACCATTTCCGATGCGGTTCAGGCGGATCAAGTCTTCACCACTTTAATGGGTGACGAAGTGGAACCGAGACGCGCCTTTATTGAGTCTAACGCCCTGCAGGCGGAAAACATCGACGTTTAACCTCGTCATGACTGTCACAAAAGCGTCAACTTTTGGGGTTGGACAAAACGACTGAAATCGTTTTCAATCTCAAGATTGAGCATCAATGGATTTTAAATCAAAAAAATCGGCAAGCCTTTTGCACGATTTACATTACACTTCGGTGTAAACACTATAGGAGACACTTATGTCAGTAGAGCATCCGATTGTTACCGTGACCGGTTCCTCAGGGGCCGGCACCTCATTTGTGAAACGCGCAGTGGAAAAAATTTTTGAGCGCGAAAAACTGAATGTGGCCATTGTGGAAGGCGACAGCTATCACAAATACAACCGTGCCGAAATGAAAGAAAAGGTCGCGGAATCCAAAGCCAACGGCGGACCGGTGCTAACGCACTTTTCCGAAAAAGCCAACGAATTCGCCGAACTCGAAGCCCTTTTCAAGGAATACAAAGAAAGCGCCACCGGCAAACGCCGTTACTACATCCACAATGATGATGAAGCCGCCGAACACAGCGCGCGCTTGGGTCAAACCTTCCAATCCGGTGAGTTCACCCCTTGGGAACCGATTCCGGAAGGCACCGACATTTTGTTTTACGAAGGCCTGCACGGCATGGTCAAGCGCATGGATCACGGTCCGGAAGAAGGCATGCACAATGTGGCGCAATATGTTGATCTGGGCATCGGTGTCGCACCGTCCATCAACATCGAATGGATGCAGAAAATCTACCGCGATACCTCGGAACGCCCTTATTCCGTTGAACAGGTGCGTGACATTATTCTGGAGCGTATGCCGGATTACATCGAAACCATTGTGCCGCAATTTCACCGTACCCACATTAACTTCCACCGTGTGCCCTTGATCGACACCTCAGATCCGTTTTCAACCATTTCACCCGATGCGCCCATGGGGCCGGCACCGGAAGATTCCCTGATTATCTGCCACGTGCGTCATCAGGACATTGATCTGGATGCCATTAAGGATAAAATCCCCGGTGCCTTCCTGCAAAACGACAACACTCTGGTGTGCAACGGTTCGCACATGGTGCAAGCCATGGATTTAATGATGTCGCCGATTATTCACAACCTGATTGAGAAAAAGCGCGCCGCAATGGCCAAGCTGAACGGCTAAAACGCACGTTTCATCCATAAAAAAACCTGCTTCGGCAGGTTTTTTTATGGCTCGTTTATGGATCAAATGCGGTTTGGCTAACCTTACTTTAACACCGCCGTCACCGCTTCCAACTGAATCGGGCGGCCTAAGCGGGCTTCAATTTCACGTTTCACGGCTTCAATTTGCGCATCCTGCAAAGAACGATCCGACACCAGTTTTGCCGACACCAGCATGGGTTCACCACTGCGAATATTCACATCCTTTAAGACAATCCCTGCCATCTGAAAGCCTTTCAGCGCCGATGCCAAGCGTTGCTCCTGCACCAGACTGCTGAACGCAAATACCAAAGGCACGCTCACCATCGCCACAAACGCCAAAGATAACAGCAGCCCCTTTTTCGCCAGCCCAAAAGGACTGAACCCGAGAAACAGAAAGGTCGCCGCGGCGGCCAGCACGATACCCGCCAAGTTGGTCAAGAACAACAGAAACGCGCCCCAGAACACCGGCCAGTCCCACCAGCCAATGCCAATCGACGACACCGCCAGCGGTGGCACCAAGGCCACGGCGATGGCGACCCCGGCCAAACTTTTTGCCACTTCGGAACGCGCACTGGCATAGGCTGCGGCTATGCCTGAAATAATCGCCACCCCTAAATCCAACAAGGTCGGACTGAGCCGAGCGCTGATTTCAGAATTCACGCTGCTCAACGGCGTGATCAGGGTAAACAATGTGCCGAATATCAACGCCAAAAGCACGCCGATGCCCAGTGTTTTCGCACTGTCGGTCACCAGATCGACATTCTGGCGCAACACCCCCATTGACAAAGAAATTATCGGCGACATCAGCGGTGCCAAAATCATCGCCCCGATAATCACCGGTGCCGAATTGGCAAACAACCCCACTGTAGCCAACAACGTCGCTAACACCATTAACACCATGTAGGCTTCCGAGGCCTGGGCGTTTTCGCGCAAGGTCACAAAAACCTCTTTCACTTCATCCTGATCGGCATGGTGAATCAGTGGCAAAGGTCGGTTTACCAGGGCTTTGACTGCTTCACCTTTCGGCAGTTTCGCAACCCGAACCGATTCTTTGATATTGTTATCCGGGCTTTTTTCCGGCAAATGAGGACTCAACAGCTTGAGCGCATTGGACTGTACTTCGACTAAAACTTCCTGTGCTTTGTAATATTGACCATCAATACTGAAATCCAGTTCACCGGAACCGGACAACAATAAACGTTCGGTTTTAATATGACCGACATAATTCGGCAAAACACCCTTAGCTTCGACTTTTTTCGGCAACACCTTGGTCAACAGGAAACGTAACACCTCCGAAAGGCTGCGCGGTGCGAGAATGACCGCATTCAGCGTGGCTTCGTCCAACTGCGTTTCCCCCACCACCCGCTTGGTGAATTCACTGGCACTGGGTCGATACACCACCGTAATCCCCAAAGCCGCCGTATTGACCTTGCTGTCTTTAGCGGTCACCATTTTGTAGGGTAGCAGGCACATTTTGCTCAGGCTTAAAATCAGCATGAGCACATTTTTGAGTTTACACCAAAGGTTTTCATCCACCATGGCCGCCGGTTTCATCATATCTGGATTGCCCAGCATCACCGAGCTTAACACCAGCTGCTGATTACACACCATCAAATCCGCCATCACCGGTTTTTCGACTGATGCAATCGCTTCGATGGCCTCAGTAGGGTTTTTCGGAATCGCAAAACTGCGATGAATGCGGTTCATATCCGAATGCGGAATAAAACCGACGACCCATTCCAACCGAGACGCCAGGGGCAGCAGTTCGTATAAACGATCATCGCTTAACCAAAAAAGCACCGGACATTCCGGAGCGTAATCATCCAGTCGTTGACCGTCATAGGCGAGGAACTCGCAATCCTCCCAAGGCAATAAGGGTTTAATTTCGGATTCAAACGCTTCCGCCTGTTCCGCGTCATACAAAATAACAAATCGACTCACTGACAATCCTTGATCACAAAATTTTGTGAAACCATCCGGTTAAGGGCATAATAATGGCATGAATCCTGCCAATCATTTTGCCCGATCTTTACGAATGAAATCTTATCCTATTTTACTCGCCCTCTGTGTCCATTCGTTGTCACAAAATGCCTTGGCCGAACCACTGGAGCAGACCTTACCGAAATGGGAAATCGGCATTGGCCCCGGCTTTCTCAGCTACCCTGACTACCCCGGTTCCAAAGAACAAAACAATCTGCTGGTTCCCTTCCCCTACATCACCTACCGCAGCGATGCCTTCACCATCGACCAACGAGAAATCAAAAAACCACTGTACGAATACCGCAACCTAGAATTCGACCTGAGCATTGCCGGCACCATTCCCGTGTCCAGCAAAGACAACCAAGCGCGTGACGGCATGGACGATCTGGACGCCTCCATCGGCATCGGACCGGAAATCAAAGCCCGTCTGTATCGCAACGACCTGAATGAATTTAAATTTGAATGGCCGGTGCGCTGGGTGCTGGCATCCGATTTACGTTCCATTCATGAAGAAGGCTTTGTGACCTCACCTGGGTTTTATTACTACTTTCGGCAAGGCTTCACCCAACGCAAACGCCTTAAAATCACTCTAGGCACCCGGGCTGATTTTGCCACCGCCCGCAATAACAACTATTTTTACGGCGTGGACGAAGCCTACGCCACCGCCGACCGCCCAGCTTACAAAGCCAGCGGCGGTTTTGCAGGCATGGCCTATATTGTCAGCCTGAACTGGCATATCGGCGATTTCTGGCTCGGCGGTTTTTACCGCCTGCGCGACCTGTCAGGCAGTGTTTACGAAGACAGTCCACTCATGGAAACCACCCGCGCCGAAACCTACGGCTTTGCCATCACTTGGAACTTCTATCAATCCGACACCACCGTTCAGGGGCTGGAATAAATGAAACCCTTACTGTTCCCAGCCGCGATCATTATCACGGTGCTCAGCCTGTTACTGTTTGCCGACGGCTGGTTACTCACCCTTGTGCAAACCGTATCCATTCTGCTGTTTCTATTTATCTACGGTCTGTTCCTTCACAGCCTGCGCCCCGGCCAGACCCCGTTGATTACCCGCTACGCCATTCTAATGGACGCGGAACTGACGCCACGCGACCTAGGTTACACCCATGGCGTCACCTGGGCCTGGGTCATCTTACTCAGCGTGATTCTGCTCAGCAAGCTCTGGGACGGCTTGTTCGGTGGTCGCTGGGTGCTACTCGGGCATAGAAAAGCCCTGCTGGTCTCTTAGGTTATAAATAGCGGTTCGTAACCTAAGTCCATCAACTAGTAAATTTATTTAAAAAATTAATTATCCAGAGCCGAAAATATCTTGCCAACGTTAAAAAAAATAAATACCATATTTGTCGTAAAGAATTTTTTACGTTTAAACATATTTTTACATCGCTAGCTTCCTTGAATTCAAGGACTATTGAAAATTCTTTATTCATTAAACAAATCAGAAATTAATATTCAGGTTCTATTGGAGAAACAAATAGTGAAAAAAATTATGATGCGGACATCAGTGCTTTTGTCTTTTTTTATTTTTCTGCAAATAACCGGTTGTGCAAGTGTAAGTACGGCCATCGATAAGAGAAATTTAGATGTTCAAACAAAAATGAGTGATACTATTTTTTTAGAGCCTGTAAGCTCTGAAAAAAAGACCGTTTATTTTGACTTGAGAAGCACAGCTGATAAAAATATCAACCTTGATAATATGCGCAAAAAAATCAAACAAAATCTTCAAAATAAAGGTTACACCATCGTAACCAATATTGATCAAGCAAACTTTCTTGTTCAAGAAAATATTTTATCCGTAGCTGAAACAACAGAAAAAGATGCCTACAGTGCTATTCAGTCTGGGTTTGGTGGCGCAGTGACCGGTGCCCTAGCCGGTGTTGCAATAAACAACACTGGGAAGAGTGCTGCTTATGGTGGACTTATCGGTGCTGCTGTTGGAGTCGCCGCTGATGCTATGGTTGACGATGTTTACTACAACATGATCACTGATCTTCAAATCAAACAACGACTCCCAGATGGGCAAAAAGTTGAATATACACACAATGCTGATGCCAAAAGTGGATCTTCGTCCAATATGCAACAAACTCGTAAAGGCACTTCTGATTGGATTACTTACAGAACACGAATTGTTTCAGTTGCCAACCAAGTTAACCTCGAATTTGAAGAAGCGCAAAAAGAGTTAGAAGATAAGTTAATTATGACAACTTCAGGTGTTTTTTAACTTCGATTCTAGCATAGGCAAAGCAACCCTAAACGCTTTTGGTCGATGAAAATTTACCCCTCACCCAATGCCAGGCGTTCGATCTGACGACGGTCACGTTTGGTCGGCCGTCCTTTCCCTTTTTCGCGATACCCCGCCAGCGCCATACCCGCCGGTGGGGTTTTCTGATTCAACTGTTCCCCATCCAAACGGTAAAGGGTTTCCGCCACTTCAGCGGAGCCACGCTTGTCCGACACCTGCAACACCGTCACCTCGACTTTACGATGCGGTTGGGTGATTTTCAGAACATCCCCTTCGGTCACGGTTTTGCTGGGTTTGGGCTTATGGCCATTCAACTCCACTTTGCCGCCCTTAACCGCATCCAGCGCCACCCCGCGGGTTTTAAAAAAACGCGCCGCCCACAGCCACTTATCGACTCGAACTTTTGCAGGGGTTTGCGCCATGGCTTATCCTTGCCTTTCCGCCAGCCAGTCGCGCGGTGTCAGATAATCATACAACGCCGCTTCTTCCGACCCCGGCTCGGGATGATAATTGTATTTCCAGGTCGCCAGCGGCGGCATGGACATCAAAATCGACTCGGTGCGTCCGCCCGTTTGCAACCCAAAGATGGTGCCGCGATCAAACGCCAGATTGAACTCGGCATAGCGTCCACGACGGTAGAGCTGAAAATCGCGCTGACGTTCGCCGTATTCCATGGCCTTGCGACGCGCGACAATCGGACGATAGGCCTGGATGTAGTGGTTGCCGACCGACTGCATAAACTGAAAACAGGTGGCAAAATCCCAACCGTAAGGCTGTTCATTCAAATCATCGTAAAACAGCCCGCCCACCCCGCGCGTTTCATTTCGGTGCTTTAAAAAGAAATAATCATCACACCAATCTTTGTAGGTTTGATAAACCGCTTGCCCAAATGGATCACAGGCGGCCTTGGACTGCAGGTGCCAGTGTTGGACATCGGCCTCAAAAGGATAATAAGGCGTGAGATCAAACCCGCCGCCAAACCACCAAACCGGTGCTTCACCCTCTTTCTCCGCCACAAACAGCCGTACATTGGCGTGAGACGTCGGCACATAGGGATTGCGCGGATGGATCACCAGCGACACCCCCAGCGCCTGAAATGAACGACCTGCCAATTCCGGGCGATGCGCGGTGGCCGAGGCGGGCAACGCCTTGCCACGTACATGGGAAAAATTCACCCCGCCTTTTTCGATGACATCGCCACCTTCCAGCACCCGGCTGATGCCGCCGCCGCTCAACCCCATCGCCCCCGTATCCGGCTCCCGATCCCATTGATCAACAATAAACGCTTTCGAACCGTCTTCTTCCGCCAGTTGCCGAGAAATGTCATCCTGAAGGCTGAGCAGGTAGGTTTTAACGGCGTCAATATCGATTGGTGTCTGAACAACTTCGGACATGGCTTTTCCTTATTGGGTCTGGTTGGGTCTGGGTTAAAATTCGTTTGAGCGATTATTTTAACACGATCATCATGGACTCGCCTATTGAGCTTCGCACTCAAGATTGATAAACGCTGGCGCAACGGCCGCTCCGCGACAGCGTTTACAATTCAGTAGAAAAACTCAAGCGCATTTTTTAAAATAACGATTTATCAACAACGATTTATCAACCGTTGACCTTTCACTCACTCCGAGTCGCCTTAACCACAGGAATTCTTATGATTCGCACCCTTGCCAATCGCACGCTTTGGACACCGTCACTCATCGCTTTATTGAGCGTCTCGCTGATGGCCGGTTGCAGCGCCCCGACCACCAAAAAAGGCAATGTGGGCGTAGATCGCTCGCAAATGTTACTGGTTTCCCAATCCGAAATGCAAACCGGCGCCGATAAGGCCTATGCCGAAATTCTCGCCGAAGCCAAACAAAACCATACCCTCAACACCGACCCAAAAGAACTCAAGCGATTGCGCACCATTGCCAATCGCCTGATTCCGCAAACCAAAATCTATCGAGAAGACGCCCCCGACTGGGACTGGCAAGTCAATCTGCTGAAGTCCGATCAGCTGAACGCTTGGTGTATGCCGGGCGGTAAAATCGCGTTTTACACCGGCATCATCGACACCTTGCACCTGACCGATGACGAGATTGCGGCGATCATGGGGCATGAAATTGCTCATGCGTTACGCGAGCATGGGCGTGAACGTGCCTCGCAAGCCATGGTGGGGCAAGTCGGCCTAACGGCGCTGAGTATTGTCACCGGCCTGAAAGGCGCGGCATTGGATGTCAGCAGTCTGGTGATGCAAACCACCTTTCTG
Source organism: Hydrogenovibrio sp. (assembly GCF_049975065.1). Lineage (GTDB taxonomy): Bacteria > Pseudomonadota > Gammaproteobacteria > Thiomicrospirales > Thiomicrospiraceae > Hydrogenovibrio. Next base: position 2,274 of record NZ_JBNGDN010000043.1, on the reverse strand, counting down.
CTGCCCAACAGCCGCACCCATGAAACCGAAGCGGATCGCATGGGGGTCGAACTGGCCGCCCTGGCCGGTTACGATCCTTACGCCGCCATTTCGGTGTGGGAAAAAATGTCCAAAATTGCCAAAAATGCGCCGCCGGAATTTCTCAGCACCCACCCATCAAATGAAACTCGCATTGAAGACCTAAAAAAATACGCCGCCAAGGTGGAGCCGCTCTATCTGCAAGCGAAGCAAAAACTCGCCGAGCAAAATAAATCGTAACGCGGGTCATCGCTTGAAGCGGCCTCAACGCAAACGCTGACCGGTCTGCGCATCCCAAATCTGTGACGGCGTTTGCGCACCGCTGAGGCGACCCTGCAAAACAGGCACCTCGGGAAAAGCGCTCAGACAATCGGCTTGCGATCGAATCGGCTCCTCACCGCTCACATTCGCGCTGGTGGAAACCAAGGGTTGCGCCAGCGCCGCACACAGCGCTTGCACCTCAGGGTGTGCGGTCACCCGCACCGCTAACGTATTGCGTCCTCCGGTTACCCAAGGCGGCACCCCCGGTTTGGCGGGTAACACCCATGTCGTTGGCTGAGATGTCTCCCAGCTTTGCAAAACGCCTTGCGACCAGGGTTGATCCCATAAATCCACCAGGTCAGCCACCTGCTCTACCGCCCCAGCAATCAAAATCACACCTTTCGCCAGCGGTCGCTGCTTCAAAGCCAGCAGCTGCTGAAACGCGGACGCATTAAACGGGTCACAACCCAAGCCATAAACCGCTTCGGTCGGATAGGCCAACACCCCACCTTGGCGCACCCAGTCCGCCGCCTGTGCGGTATTCAGTTGTTTTTTCATGCTGCCATCACCTCTATTCTTATGCTGACATTTTAGCAAAGGTCGCATTATGGTACAGTGATGCTTGTTCAAATGGGCGCAGAGGTATCCACCATGCCGACAATTCGTCCAAAACGGCTCCAACCTTTCACCAATCGTATGATTGCAATGGCGCTGGCGCTGAGTTTTTTCGGCGTCATCGGCTACAGCCTTTGGCCCGCACACCAAACCGCACAATCCGCCACACAGTCGGCAGCGGCCAGAGACAACAGTGCCGTGATTTTAATGTATCACCACTTTGGCAAGGACAGCGTGCCCAGCACCAATATCCGTCTGGCGCAATTTGATGCCCAACTCGACTATCTGGCCGCAAACGATTTCCATATTTGGTCGCTGTCTCGGCTGGTGATCGCCTTTCAAAACCAGAGACCAATTCCCGACAAAACCGTGGTGTTTACCGTGGACGATGCTTGGATCAGCGTTTATCAACACGCTATTCCCCGTTTCAAAGCGCGCGGCTGGCCGGTCACCATTTTTGTCAACAGCGACGCCATCGACAAAGGCTACACCTCCAATATGACGTGGGCACAGATGCGCGAAGTGCAGGGTGACGGCATTGAATTTGCCAATCACTCACGCTCACATGACCGACTGATTCGCCGAGTCGGCGAATCTTACCAGGCCTGGCAAAAGCGTGTCCTGGATGAAATCCAACAAGGGCAACAACGCCTAAAAGACGAGTTGGGGGCGGACACCAATCACACCAAACTGTTTTCCTATCCCTTTGGTGATTACTCCACCGAACTGGCCGATCGGGTGCGCGAACTCGGCTATGTCGGCATCGCCCAAAACTCCGGCGCGGTCAATCGCCACTCCGATTTACGCGCCCTGATGCGCTTCCCAATGAGCGAAGCCTATGCCGACTTGGACAGTTTCAAACAGAAAGTCAATGCCCTTGCCCTACCCGTGCTTCACGTGGAACCTTTCGACCCAGTGGTTCGCGACAACCCGCCACACCTGAAACTGACTTTCGCTCGACCGCCGGGCCCTCAGCTTCAGTGCTTTAACCCCAAGGGAGAAGTCTTGCAGCAGCGGTGGCTGAGTGACACCACAGTGGAAATCAGGAGCGAAACACCGCTGGCCGCCCCCCGCAGTCGCTACGCCTGCACCCAACCAACTTCGGAAGGCCGTTGGCGCTGGTTTAGCCACAGCTGGGTTTTGCAATAGTCCACCATAGGCCAGCATGAATCACCCCGAGAATGCAACAAGTGTGAAATCAAACGTTCACACAAAAAACTACGCAACATTTACTCAAACACACATCGAATTCCGGTAAAATGTTCTCTATTCAATAAGAGACCCATGCACCGAGTCACAAATGCCGGACTCATGCGACACTTCATGTCGCAGCAAGTGGGCAAAAAATTTTCAATGTTGCGCACACCGATTACAATCGTC
>NZ_JBNGDN010000042.1:0-15860 GCF_049975065.1 Hydrogenovibrio sp. | reverse complement strand
TGACATAAAACAAGACTCCAGAAGTGAATTGCCGCAAACGTTAAATATGACACATCCGCAGTTTCCTTGCGTGATACTTCTATGAAACGATTCGCAATAAAATGCTTTAACCCGGTGTCAAGCGAACCCGAAACCAGAAGGCATACAACGCCGGTAAGAACAATAATGTCAACAGCGTGCCCACGCCAATGCCGCCAATCAGCACATACGCCATCGGCCCCCAGAAGGTTGAAGTGGTTAACGGAATAAACGCCAGCATAGCGGCCAAGGCCGTGAGCAAGACCGGACGCGCACGGCGCACGGTGGCATCCACCAGCGCCTCACCCAACGCCATGCCTTGCTGACGGTTGTCGTCAATCTGGCCAGTGAGAATCAATGTATTACGCATCAGAATGCCCCCCAGACCAATCAGCCCAAGATTGGCCACAAACCCAAAGGGTTGCTGGAACAACACCATCGCCGCCACCGCACCAATCAACCCCAGCGGCGCCGTCAACAACACCATAAACAAAGTGCTGATGGACTTGACCAATAGCATAATCAACAGCGACATCACCAGCAACATCAGCGGCATCATCACCTTAATGGAATCCTGCGCCTTGCCCGACTCCTCCACCGATCCGCCGACGTCCACCCGATAGCCATAAGGCAAATCGGACAAAATCGGCGCAAAATCCTGCATCAAACGCTCCGTCGCCACCGGCGGCTGCACACCGTCCACCACCTCGGCATTCACCTGCATCACCGGTTCACGATTGCGCCTTTCCAACCAAGGGGCTTCATGCACCCAATGAATTTCCGCCAAATGCGAAAGCGGCACGGTTGGGGTATTGGCACCCGAAGTGTTGGCATCGCCCGCGCCGCTCTCCGGCAAACGAATTGGCAGATCCGCCAAACGATTCGGCTGGTTTCTCGCCTCCGTACCCGCACGCACCATCACCCCTAAGGTACGCTGATCACGCTTGATTTCGGCCACAGCCTCGCCGTCAAGCATGGCGGCCAGCTGCCGCTTCACGTCCGCCTGAGTCAATCCCAGTCGAGACAACCGATCGGCGTCAAAGTCCAATTGCACTACCGGTGCTTGCTCGCCCCATTGTAAATGCGGGTCACGAATAAAATCCTGCTGCGCCATCACGCTTTGCAAGCGTTCGGCGATCCGACGCAGTTGATCCGGCTCCGGCCCCATGACCCGAAAACTCACCGGCCATTGCACCGGCGGCCCAAACAGCAATGGATGCACCCGCACTCGTGCCTGACCGAATTCTCCGGCGTCAATGCGTGCCTGCAACTTGCTACGCAAAGCTTCCCGAGCGTCCTTGTCATGGGTGACCACAATGATTTTGGCAAACGCCGGATTCGGCAATTCCGGGTTCAGCGCCAAAAAGAAACGCGGTGCGCCCTGCCCCACATAAGCCGACAAGGAATCCACTTCCTCGTTAGTTTTCAGAACGCTTTCCAGGTGCCGCGTCACCGCATCGGTGGCGGCGATGGCCGAGCCTTTCGGCAAATACACATCCACCATCAACTCCGGGCGGTCGGAACTGGGGAAAAACTGTTTTTCCACTTGGGTGATCATGCCCATCACCGCCAGTGCAAAGGTCGCCACCGTCACCAGCACCACGCTTTTGCGATACCGCACACAGCCCTCAATCGCTGAACGCAGTCCGCGATAAAAACGGGTTTGATAGGGGTCGGGATGGCTTGAATGATTTGAATCACTTGAATGATTCGACCGCTCTGAAAGCAACTGGGTCGAATCGGCCGTGGCTTGAGAACCCTGCGACACCTTGAGCAGTTTCACCCCCATATACGGAATAAAATACACCGCCACCAGCCAAGACGCGATTAACGTGGTACCCAACACCCAGAAGATACCGCCAGCGTAATCGCCGACACGAGATTGCGCCAGCCCAATCGGCAAAAACCCCACCACCGTCACCAGCGTACCCACCAGCATGGGCGCCGCCGTCACCTGCCAGGCATAGGCCGCGGCTTTGATCTTATCCAGCCCCTCTTCCATTTTCACCAACATCATTTCAATGGCGATAATGGCATCGTCCACCAGCAACCCCAGCGAAATAATCAAGGCACCCAGCGTAATGCGATCCAGATTAAATCCTTCCAGCACCATAAACACAAAGGTCATGGCCAATGTCAAAGGCACCGCCAGCGCCACCACAATACCGGCGCGCAACCCCAGCGTGGCCAGACTCACCAGCCACACCACCAACAAGGCCGTCAAAAACTTCAGTTCAAAGGTGGACACCGCGCGTTTAATGGCATCGGCCTGATTGGTGACTTTGGTCAGCGTCAACCCCGCTGGCAAGTCCTGCTGTGCCTGTTTTTCAAACGTCATCAAACGTTTTTCCAAATCCAGACCATTGGTCTGATCCTGCATCACCACACCCAGCATCAGCGCCGGTTCGCCCTGATTGCGTATCAAAAAACGCGGCGGATCCTCATAGCCGTCCGACACCTCGGCCACGTCTCCAAGCCGAATGAGCTTACCATCCACCGTCAGCGGCAAATCGGCCAGCGCCGTCACGTCCGGCGCGACGCCATCACCGTTCAGCTTGGAACGCACATAGACTCTGGGTCCCTGAGTGTCGCTGAAACCGGCACCGGTTAAGGTTAAATGCGCCGACAACGCCTGTTGTATCTGCGCCGGGCTGAGCTGGCGCTGACTGAGCGCCTCCAGATTCAAATCCACCCAGACGCGTTGTGCCTGCTCGCCGATCAGATCCACTTTTTTCACGCCGTCGATCCGACTGAACGCCACCTGTAATTGATCGGCCGTTTTCAACAGGGTCGATTGCGGCAGCCCCTCGCCACTCAAGGCAAACAGGCTGAAATAAAGATCTTCAAAATCGTCGTTAAACGTCGGCCCCTGAACGCCTTTCGGCAAGCTGGGTGCCAGATCGGTGAGCCGCTTACGCACCTGATAATACAAATCGTCACTCAGGCCGCTGGGGGTGGAATCGGCAAAGGTCACCAACAAATTCACCAAGCCTGGCTGGGCACTGACTTCCACCCGATCCATATAGTCGATTTTCATCAACTCCCGAGTCATCGGATCCGCCACCTGGTCTTGCATTTGCTCCGCCGTCGCCCCCGGCCATTGCGCGCTGACCACCATGGTGTTGACGTCAAAACTCGGGTCTTCGGCGCGCCCCATATTCATAAACGCCCACAATCCGGCCAAGGCCACCACCGCCATAAAATACAGCGTCAGAGAGGTATGCCGAACCGCATAGGCCGACAGGTTCCAACGATTCGGGTTGACTGCGCTCATGGTGCCGCCCTCCGCACCGACTGACCGTCCTGCAAGGTATGAACACCGAAGGCCACCACCTCATCCCCGGGCTGGATGTCAGCTTCGGTGGTGACCCAGACCCATTGCGCATTCAGGGTCTGCACCTGCACCGGCACCGCCTCTAACTGAAACGCCGTGCCGTCGTTGGCAACCGCTTTCAACCGAAACGCCACTGTGCGATCGCCGCGCCGCAGCAAGGCACTGACCGGCAAGCGCCAAGCCTTTTCGGAAGATGGTCGTTGCAGCGTCACCGTTTCACCCCAACGTAAGCCTTTTGGCCAGGCCTGGTGATTAGGGTCTTTTTCGCTCAAACCGTACCAAGCCGTCCAAGTGCGGCTGCGCGCATCGGCCTGATCGCCCAAACGCTGCAAGAATAACGTCAGCCGTTGTCCGTCCAAATCCAATCGCAAGCTCGCCGGCGGCTGGGTGCTGAGCGATTCCGGTAACGCCACCCGCACTTCGGTCGGCGTGGTCCGCGCCAGCCGCAACACCGGCTGCCCCTGACTCACCACTTCACCGGCTTCCACCATCACCTCTAGGATTTTCACCAGGCCTGGCGAATTGTCCGGCACCCGCAAGGTGGCGTATTCCATCTGATGCTGAGTTTGCGCGGCCTGATGTTGCTGAGTGTCCAGCCGCGCCTGAAGCACATTCAACTGATTTTGCGCCCGATCCAGCGTTTGTTCCGAGGTGAGATTTTTAGCATATAATTTCTGTAAACGCGCCACTTCGCTTTTGGCATTGACGATTTCCGAACGGGTGGCAGTGATTTCCGCCTTCAAGGCTTTCAAGGCCAGTTCAAAATCCTCCGGCTCCAGACGCATCAGCACGGTTCCGGCGGCCACTTCATCCCCCACATCCACACGGCGCTCCACCACCTTGCCGCCGACGCGAAAACTCAGGGTGCTTTGATAACGCGGCGCCACCACCCCAGAAAGGGTCTGCCCGGGTTGTGTTTCCGTCGTCAAGGCAAACGCCTGCACCACCGGCGGTTTTTCCGCTTCGGCCGGGGCATCGGAGGAACGGCAACCTGACACTAAGCCCATCCAAACCACCAAACCTGAAACCACCAGCCCACGTACCCAAACCAAAATCCCTTTCATGCCCACTCCTTTTGTTCTCAACCTCAGCCGCACATCGACCCCAGAAACCTCTGACTGAATCCGTTTGCAATCCTGCGGGACTTAAAGCACCCATGCCAGCATCAGCAAACTCAACAGCAATACCGGCGGGGTAATCAGCAGACCCATTTTCATATATTGCCCCCAGCCGATGGTCACGCCTTTTTGCATCAATACATGCAACCACAGCAAAGTCGCTAAAGACCCCCAGGGCGTCATTTTCGGCCCGAGATTACTGCCGATAATATTGGCATAGGCTAACACATCCTGACCGGCTTGCGCCAGTGCAATGTCCATGACCATAATGGTCGGCATATTGTTCATTAAGGCGCTTAAAATGGCCGCCATAAACCCGGTGCCAACCACCTGCACCACATGACCGTAAGCCGCCAAATCCACCAGGCCTGCCGCCAGTAAGTTGGTCAGCCCGGCATTTTTCAACCCCCAGACCACGACATATAACCCAATGCTGAACCAGACAATTTGCCAGGGTGCGGCTTTGAGGGTCTGGCCGACATTCAGGATTTTATACCCATAGCCCAACCCCAGCAAAATGGCCGCACCACTCAAGGCAAACAGACTCACCGGCAAACCATACGCCTCGCCCAGTGGAATGCCTGCAAACACCAGCGCCAGCACCCACCAACTGTGACGGAACATGGCACGGCTGCGAATGGCGGTTGCGGCGGGTTTGAGTAAGTCCGTTGAAACCCTCAGCGGAATATCCTTACGAAAAAGCCACCACAGCAGCGCCGTACTCACCCCAACCGACACCAAATTCGGCCACCACATCACCGCCGCATAGTCCATAAAGCCGAGATTGAAATAATGCGCTGTGACGATATTGGTCAGGTTGGAAAAAATCAACGGCATACTGGCGGCGTCACTGATAAAACCCGCCGCCAGCACAAACGCAATCAAGGCCTTGAAATTCAACTGCAATAAGCGCATTTTCGCCAGAATAATCGGCGTCAAAATCAGCGCCGCCCCATCGTTGGCAAAAAAGGCCGCCACCACCGCGCCCAGCAGCACCGTGTACACAAACATCAGATGGCCGTTGCCGCCCGATAAATGCGCCATGTGAATCGCTGCCCATTCAAAGAACCCCAATTCATCCAGCACCATCGAAATCAAAATAATCCCAATAAACGCCAAGGTGGCATCCCAAACGATGCCCGTCACCTCCCAAACATCGGCCAAAGACACCGCCCCCAACAGCAACGCCAGCAAAGCGCCGCCCATCGCCGTGGTGCCAATTTTCAAGCCCTTTGGCTGCCAGATCACCAGCAGCAAGGTCACGGCAAACAGGCTTGTCGCCAGCCAAAGTTCGTTCATGTTCACTCCTATTTAACCACAACAAGCGGTCGATGTCGGATGGCCGCCACCCTCATCGCCCTTTGCATTTAAATGCCGCATCGCCGCCCAACACTGCGTGGGGGGTGTCGTGAGGGAAAACAGCACTTCCGAATCCGTCATCGTCGCTTCGTGAATATCATACCGAGCGGTGACATCCGTTTGATACTCTATCGCCACCTCAGAATCCGCCAGGCCTGGTATTTTCTTTAACACGGGATAACTCTGTTGCAAAATTTTAGCCGCTGTCGCAGATGTTAACCGATGTTCGGTATCCGCCCCGAGCCACAACTGGATTTGCACAAACGACACCGACCGAGTTTGCCCGCCGCAGTCGATAAAGTGCTGAAACACACTGCCCACATCGGTGATGTGAAAATGGGACGGCACCCTGTCGCCATTCGGCAAAATAAACGTTATCTCCCGCTGCCCTGCCGCATTTATAACACGCTGAAATTCCGCAAACATCATTTTTTCACCCTACATTTAGCTACCTTATAAACCTAGCCGGAGCCAACGGTAACGCCCGTAGCCGCCAACCTGCGCCTGCTGCTCTTGCTGTTGACGCATTTTAATATCCCACACATAGGACTCCACCCAACGCTCCGGCTTAAACCACTCAATGACCACCGAGCCAACATAGGCCACCACCACGCCCGCCAGCACATACAGCAGCGCGATTTCCCAACCGAGAATGCCGATCAACAACACCACCGCCACCTCATTAATCATCGGGCTGGCAATCAAAAATGCAAAGGTAATGCCCAGCGGAATCCGCGCTTCCACAAAACCAATAAACAATGGCACCGACGAACAAGAACAAAAGGGCGTCACCGACCCAAGCGTAATCGCCAATGAACGCCCCATCCACTTGGGTTTACCGGCCACCATTTTACGAATGCGCTCAGTGGAAACAAACGCCCGCAGCAGCCCCATGACATAAATAATCGCCACCAGCATCACAAAAATCTTAACGGTGTCCATCACAAAAAACTGCACCGCCGCACCCGCTTGGGACGAAGCCGCCAACAGATCGTAAGCGACCCAATTGCCCAACCCTTCAAACATCACCGACTCCCTGCTTCAATAACCAATTAAAAACGATTCAAAACAGTATATCCGCATAAACAGATATATACAACCGACACATTTCCCATCATCCAAACCGATTTCACCAGGCCTGGCAAAACCGCGCAAGCAAAAAAAAGCGCAACAATTGGTTGCGCTTATGACTTGAAACCCGTAAGAAACTTCCGGGCTAACCCGAATGTTTCATAAATTTGTGCTGAGATTGCGCAGAGCATTGGTTTCACAAGGAAATTTTCGAAGAAGTGTCGACTCCACGATTACGACCGACTGAGAAAATATCGCTTGTGGAATCAAGGGGCAAGCGAGGTGGTGCTTAATTTATGAATTTTTCGAGCTAGGATGCAAATCGTTGACTGATTTCTTGCTCGATGGTGTGGCGGTTGAGCGCTCTCACCGCTTCCTTAGCCACGGCATAAGCCAAATTGACCGGCACGGCATTGCCGATTTGGCGGTAAATTTCATTCATACTGCCTTCAAACATCCAATCATCGGGAAAGGTTTGAATACGCGCATATTCACGCGTGGTAAAAGGTCGTGTTTCATCTGGATGACAACGTTCCGTCTGCTTTTGTGCTGGAGAGGTCGTTAGGGTTAAACAGGGTTCGTCCCAAGCAATCCGCCGCGCCATCCCGGTTTTTCCGCCACCGAGATAAAAACTTTTTTTCATATAGTCCTTTTGCAAGGGTTCGGGCAGATCCCGCCAATAGCCACCGGGCGGAATGCGTTCCATAATTTTTTGTTTCGACTCCGGATACCGTTGACCCGCCGAATCCGGCACATCGGTCGGATAAAGCTTACCGGCTTTCAAGGCATCGGCTAATACCAAAATGTCATCAGAAGGCTTCGGGTACTGGTAATGGATTTTTAAATCTTTACGTATGCCAACCAAAAAAAGCCGTTCTCGTTTCTGTGGCACCTGGTAGTGAATCGCTTTTAAAACCTTTGGCGGCAACACCTTGTAGTTGAGTGTTTCCATGACATCCACCATGGTCTTCAAGGTTCGGCCTTTATCATGCGACACCAGTCCTCGGACATTTTCAGCAATAAACAGCTTGGGCTGTACTTCTTTCACCGCTCTGGAAAACTCGTAAAACAAGGTGCCTCGCGTATCTTCAAAACCGAGTTTTTTGCCTGCATAGCTGAACGCTTGGCATGGAAAGCCACCCGAAATAATATCGATTTGCCCCAAAAAACTTGAAAAGTCGATGTTTGCGATATCCCCCTCTGCCACTTGCCAGTCTGGGCGATTGCGCTTCAGCGTCTTGCAGGCCCACTTATTGACTTCATTGAGTAAAGCACACTCCAAACCGGCTTTTTCCAACCCGAGTGCCAAACCGCCCGCCCCGGCAAAAAGCTCAATCGTTTTGTAGGGTTTAATGGGCGAATAATGATGTTCGTCCATCACCTCCATATCAAAAATGCCGACACCGCCGGTATACGCCTTGAGCGTCTCAGGCGTATAAACCCTGTAGTTGTTTGGCAAACGGGTGGATTTTAATTTGCCATTTTTATCCCAACGTCTTAAAGTTTCTTTGGAAACGGACAACAATTTGGCGGTTTCATCCAGTGAATACACGGATTGAGTCATTTTCGTATCTTCCTACATTATGCAACCTTGGTCAGGGTTATTAAATTATAAAGGAAAACAGAAAAGGTTATAGCGGCGCTGGCGAAAACCCCGATTATCCAAGAGCTTGCAAAGAAAACCTAAAAAACTAAAACGACCAGGCCTGGTCAAAACGGTTTACGAGATTTCTACGCGATTACGCCCGTTATGCTTGGCTTTATACAGTGCCTGATCGGCGCGTTTGAATAAATCTGCCGGTGTATCGTTTACGTTGGAAAGCGTCACCCCGATACTGACCGTGACACGGTCGATTTTAGAAAAAGAATGTTGTTGTATCTGCTCGCGCAAGCCATTAGCGGTCTTGATCATTTCGCCCAAATCCGGCTCTAACACCAGCAGTAAAAATTCCTCGCCGCCCCAACGGCCAACGTGATTGATGCCCTCCCCCAAGTGCTTCAAAATCTCCGCCATTTCCAACAACACTTCGTCGCCGACATCATGCCCATAACGGTCATTGATTTCTTTGAAAAAATCCACATCAAACAAAATCATGCCGATCACCTGCCCGCAGGCCTGGCGTTCCGCCATTTCCTGCTCGATCACACTCATTAAATGGCGACGGTTACACAAGCCGGTCAAGGCATCTTTCATCGCCATTTCGTTCAAGGCTTGCTGCATTTTGACCTGCTCCGAAACATCCTTGCCGGTGGAGACAAAATATTCAATGGCCTCATCGGCTCCGAACACCGGACTGATGGTGATGTCCTCATAATAGGTGGAACCGTCTTTGCAACGGTTCATAATGCGATTGTGATACACCTCGCCCGCCAGAATCCGCTGCCATAAGGCTTTGGCCTTTGTTTGATCCTGCATTTCCGACTTAAACACCCCGAGCGTACGCCCCAAAAGCTCTTTTTCGGTGTAACCGGTTTTGTCCAGTAAGGCTTGATTGACAAACACCAGCCGCCCTTCCCGATCGGTGATTTTGACAAAGTCCGCCGTTTGCGCCACCACCTTGGCAAAAATTTTCAACCGCTCTTCCGCCGCCACCCGTTCGGTCACATCCACTAACTTGCCGAGTAAATTCGTGACCTCTCCCTCGGCATTTCGTTCGAAACTTAAACGGGTTTCTACCCAGACAAAACCACTTGAATCAGGCACTTTCAGGCGAATGGTTTTCGCCACGCAAAAACCGTCTTCTTCAATCTGCTCCGCCACCGCGTTTTCCAGCGCTGCGACGTCTTTGGTGTGAACCAGGTCTTTAAAACACACGGTTTCCCGGCAAACCGCCTCCGAATCGTAACCAAAATCGGCCATATTGCGGGTGGCAAAACGCAGTGGCCATTTGGGCGCATAATCGCAATAAAACACCACTGTGTCGCTGCTGCTTATCAGTTCAATGATTTTCTGATCCACGCTTGACCACCCCGTTTTTTCAGTAATCGCCCACCCATTTTAGAATTGCTGACAACCCATTAAATACAGGATAAGGCTTTGCATAAACATCTTAACGAAAACCGCTGTTTAAATTATCAGTAATTTAAATAAGGTCTTGTACAAAATTAATCTTACCGCCGACGCCATCCATTCGATGACCGGCTGCAATCGACTATAATGCGCATTATGAATCCAACTCTCTCAGCGAAGGCACCCATATTGACCGATGCAACCGCTTCCAAAGACCGCAATTTCGACACGCTCATCGACAAATTCGAAAAACGGGTTTACGACACCGTTAAAGGCGAATGGCGCTTAAAACTGCTGAAAGAAGACTTGGCCTTTCTGCGCGACGCCGCGCCTTTATCCATCTGGGATGCCGGGTGTGGTTTCGCGCAAATGGGACTATGGTTCGCCGAAGCCGGGCATAACTTGACGCTGTGCGACCTGTCGCAGAAAATGCTGGCACGCGCCCAGCAAAACTTCGCCGACCAGCAACGGCAAGCCACCTTCCTGCACGGCTCGGCACAAAGCCTTGCGCCACAACTGCCGAATTTCGATCTGGTGCTGTTTCACGCTGTCATTGAATGGCTCGCCGACCCAGCGGCGGGCTTACAAACCGTGGCCGACAAAGTCAGGCCTGGCGGATATTTATCCTTGCTGTTCTACAACCGCAATGCCTTCGTTTACAATAATGTGCTTAAAGGGCGCTGGCGCTGGGAACATATTTTGTCCGATGCCTACATCGGCCAAGGCAAAAAACTCACCCCACCCAATCCGCAATACCCGGAAGACCTGATTGAACAACTCGAAACACTCGGCTTTGAAATTCGCCAGCAAACCGGCATTCGCGTGTTTCACGACTACCTCACGCCGGAGGTGCTGGCCGACAGCGATCTGGACGAACTGCTCGCGTTGGAGTACCGTTATTGCCGTCAACCCACTTACCGCCACATGGGGCGATATATTCACTTCTTAGCTTACAAACCGGACACCACACAATGAACCCACTGCATTCCCGTCGCTCACAGGCACGCCTGGTCAAAACCCTGTTTTCCGCACTGTCCAAACAGCCCAAGCTGCTGCAACTGAGTTTTTTCTGGATTCCCGTTGTCTTCGGCGCTGTCTTGCTGATTGGCGGCTTAAAATACCTCTACGAAGTCGAAATAGCCCGCCCGCAAATGGCCTATATGGGCGTACCGAAAACCGACAACAACTGGCAAACCCTCACCCATGTGCTGCGCAACGACGGTTTTATGCTGGCCTATTCCGAAACCCTCGCCAACCCGGTTTGGGTCACCTACAAAGTCAGCCCCAACACCGTGCCCTACGGCAAGCGCCCACGCTTCGAAGCCGACTGGCGTTCGCTGGCGCACATCCGCCACGAAGACTACACCGGCAGCGGTTACGACCGCGGGCACATGGCGCCGAATTACGTCATCGCCAGCCGTTACGGCTATCAGGCGCAAAAAGACACCTTTCTGATGACCAATATCACCCCGCAAAAACCCAAATTCAACCAAAAGATCTGGCAACGGTTGGAAGAAGTCAGCGCCGATTTCTTTTCCAAACAGTTCGGCGATTTCTGGGTGGTGACCGGGCCGATTTTCGATGCCGACCCCAAGCGCCTCAAAAACGCCCCGGTCGCCATTCCCAAAGCCTTTTACAAAATTTTCATCCGCCCGTCGAGTGACGGCCAACCACCAGTGGCGCTGGCGTTTATCCTGCCGCAAACCGCCAAACCAAAAGACAGCCTACTAAAATACGTCACCACCATCGACGCGGTGGAAGCGCAAACCGGCATTGATTTTTTCTGGCAACTGGACGATACGATTGAAAACCAAATCGAATCCAGCGAAAACCCCCAGGCCTGGTCATTATCGCAAGTGGCCAATTTACCCAGCCGCTATTGAATATTATTGAGCCTTTTTAAACCTTTTGAGCCGACCAAACCCAACAGGAGACGCCATGAAACGCCGCCAATTTCTCACCCTGCTCGCCGCCACCGGTCTTCTGCCCGGCTGCACCAGCCATGAAATCCGCCGCGGCCTCAATTCGGCACAACAACTTTCAAAAGGCGATGTCCCCAGCGCCATCAGCGCACACATTCCCTCCACCGGCCTTGCCCCGCTGGATCAACTGGTGCGCGACCAACTGAAAAATCTGGTCAAAGAGCTCGCCAAAAACTGGGGCGACGAAAAAATCGCCACCCCGAAAGAATACGTTAAATACACCGACCAATACCTCAGCCGCGCCATCGTCAACTTCGACACCGGCCGCATCCGCGTGGAAACCGTAGACCCCAAGCAACCGGACAAGGCGCTCAAAGCCGCCATTATCAGCACGCTGCTGACACCGGAAAACCCGTCCAAAGTCGATTTACTCTCCGACAAAGCCATTCAAACCGGGCAAACCCCGTTTCTGTACGATCTGGTGGTCGATCAGGACAAAAAGCCCGTCGGCACCCAATGGCGCGCCAACCGCTACGCCGACTACCTGATGAAACACGCCTACACAGTAGATACCTACAACGGCAAAAAACGCCGCTACGTCACCTTCGAGATGGTCAAAGACCACAACCAGGCCCAGCAGAAACACTACGCCAGTTACGTTAATCGGCAAAGCAAACGTTTTGGCATCGAGTCGGCCCTCATTTACGCCATTATCGAAACCGAAAGTTCCTTCAACCCCTACGCCATGAGCCACATTCCCGCCTACGGCTTAATGCAAATCGTGCCGCAATCCGCCGGGCGCGATGCCTACCGTTTTCTCTACAAAAAGGACGGCACCCCCAGCAAAGATTACCTGTTTCAAGCCGACAAAAACATCGAAATGGGCACCGTCTACCTGCACATTTTGTTCACTCGCTACCTCAAAGACGTCAAAAACCCCAAAGCACGCGAATACTGCTGCATCGCCGCCTACAACACCGGCAGCGGCAATGTACTCAAAGCCTTCGACACCAACCGCAGCCGTGCCTTTACCAAAATCAACGCCATGAGCGCCAACGCCGTCTACGGCTACCTGCGCCAGCACCTAAAATACGAAGAAGCCCGCAACTACCTCTACAAAGTCACCCAGAAAAAACGTGGTTACGTTTGAGTAAAACAAAGCGAAATGCCTGAAGAGAAGGGGCAAAACGTTTAAAAAACATTTTTTCGCGCATAAAAATGTCGAAAATAGCATTTTTATGCGCCCAGCACTTGCTACCTCACCAGGCCTGGTGCTTTTGTGATCTGGGTTGAGTGATTGATAGTTGCTTCAGTGTTTGTTCAACGATCCTGATTTTCATTGCACACATGCTGTCAAAGGCATAAAATGAAAGCAGTTTTACTGGCGAGGATAAAAAAATGGCGGTTTTAACAGTGAGAAGTTTGGCGGATGAGGTGGTCTTCGCGCTCAAGGCGCGTGCTAAAGCGCATGGACGCAGCACGGAGGCGGAGGTGCGGGAAATTTTGCGTGAAGCGGTGATGCCTTCCGAGCAAGTTGGTTTGGGCGTTGCGCTGCAAGAGCTGGCGCAAACTTATGCCATCAGCGATAGTGAAGTCGATGCGATCCTTGCTTCGCATGACAAGACGCCCGCTGAGCCATTGGATCTGTCATGATTGTGCTGGATACCAATGTTATTTCTGAAACCATGCGGCCAGAACCTGACGCAAACGTAATGAATTGGCTAAATAGCCAACCTACAGGGGCTTTGTTTATCACCAGCATAACGCTCGCTGAACTGAGTTTTGGCATTGAGGTTTTGCCACAAGGACGCCGCAAACAAGCGCTCACGCAATGGCTGGCGGATGTAAAAAAGCTTTTCGCCGGACGTATCCTGACTTTCGACGAAGCCGCGGCGGCAAGCTATGGGGTTTTAGCGGCACATGCCAAGCGTGCCGGCAAAGGTTTTCCGCTGGCAGATGGCATGATTGCGGCCACGGCTGATTCGCGCGGATTTAAAGTCGCCACGCGCGACAGTTCGGCCTTTGAGGCCGCTGGTTTGCGTTTAATCAATCCTTGGAGCTGATCGCCGATCAGCTACGAATGATACCCATGTGCCCACCACCAGGCCTGGTGGACTACTTCTAAAGCCTGGTTAAAAAGTGTAAACTCAGAAATATATTGTAAATGGATGAGGTAACGGCAATGTCAACAATGACCATTGAGTTAGAACCAGGCCTGGTGACAGGGTTAAACCGGTTAGCGGAGCGTTTGGCCGATAGTCCAGCGCATATAGCACAGCAGGCAATTCAACAGTTTGTTGAGTTAAATGAATGGCAAATCAATGAAATTGAAGCCGCGCTGATCCAAGCCGATGCGGACGATTTCGCAAGTGACGATCAGGTCAAAGCCGTATTTAGCAAGTGGTCGTAATGCAAGTTTTATGGCTGAAAACCGCACTAAAAAATCTTGAAGCTGAGTTGGATTATATTGCTCAAGAAAATCCGCAAGCGGCGATGCTAGTGTCAAACAGGATTTTGGAGTCCGTTGATTTGTTATCGCATCAGCCACAACTTGGCAAACCGGGACGCGTTGCAGGAACGCGTGAGCTACTCGTGCCGAATACCCGCTATGTTATTCCTAACCGATTAAAACAAAACCGCATTGAAATTCTTCGGGTTTTTCATACCTCTCGTAAACCTGTCAATAGCTGGTAAAGCCAGCTATTGTTCAAGTCGTTGTTCCGCGACCAATTAGCCAAACACTAAACCAGGCCTTATGCCCGCCCTAAACTCTCTAGCCGGCCACCAGGCCTGGTGGATTGTTGTTTGTTAGCGTTTTACCCGAAAATTTACCTTCGGTTTCTTCGATTCATAAATTTGCGCCAAAATCGCGCAGGAAATTGTTTTCACAAGGAAATTTTCGAAGAAGTGTCGACTCCACGATTACGACCGACTGAGAAAATATGGCTTGTGGAATCAAGGGGCAAGCGAGATGGTGCCTAATTTATGAATTTTTCGGGTTAAGTGCGTCAGCCGTTTTTTAATCGAGTGGGTTCATCAGGTTTTCAAACGGATGGTGGGATTTCCAGCGATAGGTGTGAAAGTCGCGCGCATCGGTGGTTAAAATTCTTCCGTGTCCTAAATGATCCGCCAGCATGACCAGCGACGCATCGGCTAAGTCCATCGGCAAGTCGGCATATTTTTTCATCGCTTGAATAATGCGTTTTGGGTGGTGAGTTTGGTCTAAATGATAAAGCTGAAACGCGCCCTGGGCATAGCTGTTCATAAACCCAATAACGGTCTGTTGCCCGGAACGCTTTAAAAGAAGATGGCAGGTTTCGGTCAATACCGGGTAGGTGGTGATTAGTCGCTCGTTAAGTTGTTTTAGTTTTTGCTGCGCCTGTGCGTGATACTGATCGTTGGGGCTAAATAAGGCGACCCAAAACCCGGTATCGGCGATAATCATAGCTTGTCACTCCAGTCCAATTCCGCTTTGTAGTTGGCGGATAAGTCGGCCTCGGCAGATAAGGCATTGAGCAAGCCATTTTGCGCAAAAATCTGTAACGCACGTTCACCTTCCGTCGTGGCGGGTGGGGTTTCCGATTCGAATAATCGCTCTAACGCCAACTTCACCACGTCGGTTTTGGTTCGGTGGGTTTGGTTGGCAAATTGCACTAGTTGTTGTTCGAGGTCATTAGGTAGCCGCAAACTGATCATGTTGTTATTCCTTATTTATCTGTATGACAATAGTGTATTACATGGATTAGCAAACAACAACCTGTCCAGTATTTTCGTTTTCCAAGTTCACCGCAACCAGGCCTGGTGGTTTTGTGATCTGGGTTGAGTGATTTGATAGTGGCTTCAATTAGTGGATTCCATTTTTGTTCTCCATTTGCCTTGAGCTTGAAAAAAGGATCAAAACTCTTTTGATAGTTTAAGCAATTTTTTTAGGACTGAGCTTGTTGAAAAGCTGATCCGAGCGGCTTCAACCCTAAGCCGGGAACTGAGGCGTAACCTACACCCGTCCTGTAAATACTGGGCACCGATGG
>NZ_JBNGDN010000041.1:0-16733 GCF_049975065.1 Hydrogenovibrio sp. | reverse complement strand
AATCAATTTCGCCAGGCCTGGCCAAATACGCAAAGCCTGCTAATGGACGAAGCCACTTTGTTGGCGCATCAACCGCTTTGGGGGCAAGAGCCGCACCCCACTCAAGCGGCACTCAAGGCGTTAACTCCGGCGGAAGCGTCGCTGTATCACGCCTTGCAACACCACCGATACGGCCAGGCCGTGCGACTGGAGCAAGAGCGCATTGGATTCGGCTGGTTGCAGCAGCGACTGTCGGCGCTGTTTCATGCTTGATTGATTTCTCGGGTTCAATTCACCGAACCCCTTTCCGAACGCGATTTATCTTAGTGTTTTGGATGTCACACAATTTTCATGTTGGTTTTTTAAGATAGCGCTCTTGTTTCGGTAATGATGCCTTAATGAAATGCCCGTTGATTTTGGAGGCCTAAGTGGATTTAGCCTTTGCGCATAGGCTGTTTTTTGAAGAGGCGGAAGAGTTGCTGCAGGAGAACGCGCAACTGCTGGGGTTGATGCCCGCATTGGAGGCGCAACCGGATGGGTGGTTACAGGAAGCGATTCAAACCCTGTTTCGTAACGTTCATACGTTGAAAGGGTCGGTGGCGATTTTAGGCTATGCTCGGGTTGAGCGGTTTATGCACGCCTTTGAAACCCTGTTAAACGCCATTCGGCAAGCGCCGACTCGCCTGGGTGAGCGAGAGGTGGATTTTTTATTCGACCTGCACCAGCATTTGCAGTATTTGATACACGCACTGGAAGGCGACCTGGACGCTCCAGACACTCCCGCCGAAGACCCCCAACCGGCACAAACCGATGCCCTGATCGAACTTTGCCAGGCCTGGCAATTTGAGGAAACGGCACAGGAACCGCCAGCAAAGGCGACCGTTGAAAAGAGTGCGACGCCTTTTCATCCGCAGCCTGAAGCGCCCGCTTCGAAGCCATCGGTTATGTCATCTGCGATCAAGCTGAACTCGGAAATGGTGGATAGAATGCGGCTCGCCATCCATTCGCTGGGGCGGCATCTGGTTCAGCTCCGCCAGGTGCCGCCGCTCTCAATTCGAGCGCGAGCTATCAGCCAAGGAGAATGGCATGAATCATGACGTGCAATCCGTACTCATCGTGGAAGACAGCAAAACCCAGCGTGTCCTGTTGGAAACCCTGTGTGCCGATTTAGGCATCGCAACGGTTTTGAGCGCGAAAAACGGTCGCCAAGCGATTGATAAGCTGATGAGTGTGCCGCAGATTGATTTGGTGATTTGCGATTTGGAATTGCCGAAAATAGACGGCATTGAAATGTTGTACCTGATTGGTAAACGCCGCAAGAATTTTGCCCTGCTGGTCATGAGCGGACGAGAACAAAGCCTGATTTCCGCGGTGGAACTGATGGCCAAAAGCGAAGGGTTTTACACCCTGGGTGCCCACAAAAAGCCCGTGAAAGAGTCGGATTTAACAGCGGTTTTGCATCGATTTAATCGAGATGAGTTGAGCCGCATAACTCAGCGGTTTAATCGAGACCAATTGAGCCATATTCTCCAGTCCAAAGCCTATAAGCAAACCCAGATTTCACCGGCCGACATTAAAGCCGCCTTGCTGGACAATCAGTTTGCGCTGCATTTTCAGCCCAAAGTGTCCTGTAAAAAACAAACCCTGCAGGGAGTGGAAGCGTTGATTCGCTGGCAGCACCCATTGCATGGCATGGTGTCGCCGGGCGAGTTTATTCCGATGGCGGTCGAGTATAACCTGATCGATCTCATTACGCTTTGGGTGATTCAAAAGGCGATAAGTACCCTTGACGACTGGCATAAAAAAGGCTTGAAAACCCGAATTTCGGTGAATTTGTCCGCCAAGAGTTTTGAGGGCCCTGGGTTCGCGCAACAAGTGTTGAATTTGTTGAGTGAACGCAAAATCGACCCTAAGCGGTTGGTGTTTGAAGTGACGGAAACCGAACTGATTCGGGATATTGGTATGGCACTGAGGCTGCTGACAAAACTTCGCTTGTGTGGCTTCGGTTTATCAATTGACGATTACGGCACCGGTCAGTCGTCCATCAAACAACTCACGCAAATTCCGTTCACTGAGTTAAAAGTGGATCGGTCGCTTATTGACGGGATTCACGCTCAAGATCATTTAAAAGTGATTTTTGAAAGCACCTTGCGCATGAGTCATAAACTCAATATCGAGGTGGTGGCCGAAGGCATTGAAAAAGTCGCCGACTGGCAATATCTGGCCAACAGTGGCTGTGATCTTGCGCAAGGCTTTTTGATTTGTCCTCCCGTGTCGGAGGAGGTGCTGCGAAAATGGGTCAAAAACGGTCACAAGTTTCTCACCCATCCACAGTCATGATGCCCGCCGGACGACTCTCGCTCGTCCCACGCTCGTCCCATGGATTCCTGCCCCAACAACTCATAACGTTTATAAAATTGATAAAATTTTAAAAAATAAAATAATAGCTTTTAAAACAACGGTTTAAGTAGGGTAAGAGAGATTTTTACCAGGCCTGGTAAGAAGCATTCACCCGCAAAAGGCGTGAATTCATGCGGCCTTTTACGTGTCGATGTCAGCTTTGGTCAGCTTTCTAGAAATCGCGTGAGTATAATGAGAAACGTAATAAATCAATAACAAAAATACGGGTATCGGTTTAGCCGATATTTTGCACTCTGTTCATCCAGAAACTTATCTTCGACGTTGAAGCAACGTGTTTTGGTGATGACGGCCATGGAAATACATTTTTGTGGCATTGAGCGGCAAGCGCAAGACGGTATCGTTTACGAAATTTCTGGATAAAAATCAAACATAGGAATACCCATGTTCAAACTAACCCCCATGTTTAAATTAAGACCCCTCGTCATCGCCACCAGCATGGTCACTCCGCTTTTTCTGGCGGGCTGCAACAGCAGCGACTCGGGGTCATCGTCGCCATCCGACATTGCCGGTCAGGTGATTGGCAGTGATATGGTCGGCTACCTTGAAGCCTCCAATGAAAACCTCATTGCGCAGTATGTGGTCATTATGAACAACCTGCAAGCGATTTATCAGATGGAATATCTGGCGCTCTATCTGCATGCCAATGCCGCCAAGATTAAAGACGCGGAGCTATCGAAATGGTATGCCAGCCTTGAGGTCTATGAGCCGAACATCACCAAAGACAACAGCTTGTCAGAAAACCTGACAAACCTCAATACCGCCTAATATAACAAGTTTGGCCAATTGCAAAAACTCATCCTGGGCGCACTGGTATCCGATCCGCCGCACAATGGTTACCCGAAAGACATCAGCGGGAAGGAAATCACCATGACGTCTGTAAAAGGGTACAAAGAGACGGCACCCAAAGGCACTTGGCAAGACAGCTTCAACCTCTATGTCTGGCAAGGGCTCGTCTCGGCTAAACACGACGCCACTGGCTACTACGACGGCGTGACGCTCACAACCCCCGATAGTGAGTATCCACAATGGAAACCCAAGCTGGATCTGAGCAACTGCCTGTTAGCTGGTCAAAAGCCGAAGATGCTTATTAATAATCGCTGATTTAATAACCACTGAATTAAGGACTTAACCATGAACAAAACCATGAACAAAACACTGAAAAAACTGATCATCGCCGGGGCCTTAACACTCACCGCCACCGTTTCACAGGCTTGTACGGGCATCAGTCTCACGGCCAAAGACGGCACGGTTGTTCCGGCCAGAACCATGGAGTTTGGCGTTGACTTGGCGTCGAATATTATCTTTGTCCCCAGACACTACGCCTATGTGGGCGAAACGCCAACGGGGGCGGGGATGAAATGGAAGACCAAATACGCCTATGTCGGCGCAAATGCCAAAGGGGAGCCGATCATCGCCGACGGTGTGAATGAAAAAGGACTCTACTCCGGGATATTTTATCTGCCCGGGGACACGGAGTATCAGGCGGTCACAGCCGTCAATGCCGATAAAGCCCTGGCGGCTCACCAACTCACGGCCTATTTACTTGGCAACTTTGCCACGGTCGATGAGGTCAAAAAAGCCCTGCCCAATATCGTCGTCTCCAAGGCCAAGTTCAAACCGCTTAATATGATGCTGCCTTTGCATGTGCGGGTGTTTGACGCTTCTGGCAAAGGGATTGTTGTGGAGTACATCGGCGGCGAGTTGAAGGTGTACGATAACTGGGTCGGCGTCCTGACAAACAGCCCGCAATACCCTTGGCATGTCAGCAATCTCGGTAATTATGTCAATCTGATGAGTACGGATGTTGAATCGATCATGATAAACGGACACAAAGTGGAGCAGACGGGAGAGGGCTCTGGGATGCTCGGGTTACCCGGCGATTTCACCCCGCCGGCACGCTTTATCCGTGCCGTGGCGCTTTCGCAGAGTGCCTACCAGGGGAAGGATGCCACCGAAACCGTGATTCAAGCGTTTCACATATTGAATTCGTTTGACATTCCGATTGGTGCGATCAGAACCGAAGCCTACGGCAAACCCTATGATGACTATACGCTCTGGACGACAGCGGTGGATACCAAAAACAAAAAGCTCTATTTCCACACGCACGGAAACCGTAGCCCGAAAGTGGTGGAACTGGCGAAGTTTGATTTTGACTCAAAAAACATCGTGACCATCCCCATGTCCACCCCACAGGTGTTTGAAGACGTGTCGGCGACTCGAAAATAAATCCTGCTCGTAAGTTGATAAGGTTGATAAGGGTTGTCTTAAAATCTTACAAAGTATTGTTTTAATAAATATTTTTCGAAAAAAAATGTCGTCTCCATGCTTACGATGAGCTGAGAAAATTTGGCTTGTGGAATCATAGGGTGCGAGAGGGCATTACTTTAACGAATTTTTCGCATTAGCGCCTCAAGCCAATTTGTTACACTCTGTTCATACTTTCTGAGCATGGATTGGAGTATAATCACCCATTCGTTTAACATTTTTAATGGTTTTTATTCTCATTTAAGGAGCGTTTTGGTGTCGCCTTTCTCTTCTCAATTGATGGCTCTGATGGGGTCGCTCCGATTGGCAAACGCCATGACGGTGCTGATTGGGTTGCTGTTGGTTTGGTGGCTGGGGGCGATGGCGGCAAACGCTTTGCAGACGGTTGAAGCGCCCGCGCTGCCGGACTGGCAGCTTGGCGGGGGAGAAACTGACAGCGTTAAAGGTCGTCCTTCCTTTCTGTACGGCGATTATAAAGCCGCTTTGGCGAATGAGCGTAAACCGGCACCGGTCGATCTGAACCGTTTGAAAACCACCCGGCTCAACCTCAAGCTGATGGGGGTGGTGGATTTGACATCGCGTGGTGCGGCCATCATTGAAACGGCCAGCGGCCCCCAAGCCGTGTTGGAAGGCGAAGAAATTCAGTCGGGGGTGACCCTGTTGGATGTGTACGACACTCAGGCGGTGATTTCCAATCGCGGCGTGCGGGAAAAACTGGTGCTGATCGGGGCGGATAATCCATTGATTGCAACCGATTCCAACGACGCTCGTGCCAATAACCGCTCTTCACACGATTCGCCAGGCCTGGTGGAACCCTCGCCGAGGTTTGCGCAGATCAGTCAGCAGCTTAGGCAGTCGCCCATGAGCATCTCCAATTATTTGCGTTTTGAACCCATTAATGAAAATGGCAAGTGGGTTGGCGTGCGTATTTGGCCAAAATCGGATAAAGTGCTGTTTGAATCGCTTGGGTTTCAGGACGGGGATCGTGTCGTGTCGGTCAATGGCAAAAGCATCGACGAACTGTCGAAAAACCCGGGGCTTTGGCAGCAGTTTTTGGCCGAAAGTCAATTTGACATGATGGTGGAGCGAAACGGCCAGACCGAAGCCGTTTCCGTTCAGTTATCCGAGTAGGGCTATGATGGCCAATAAACGAGTTTTAAGTGATCGATTTAATGAGTAAGCAACGCAAACCAATTTCTTTTTTTCAGCCCCTTCCTTGGGTGGGGGCATTACTGCTGAGCGGCTTCTTGGCGGGTCTGCCGCTCAATGCTTGGTCGCAGCCAGCGGAAACGCAAGCGGCCGCGACCTTAAAACCCAACTTTCAGAATGCCGATATTCGCACCGTGATTGAAGCCGTGGCGAAGCTGACCGGCAAAAATTTTATTATTGATCCACGCGTCAAAGGCAAGGTCACGTTGATTGCGCCGGAGCCGATGCCGCCCGAAGCCTTGTATGAAACGCTTTTATCCATTCTGCGTGTGCACGATTATGTGGCCGTGCAGGGAGAAACCGCCATTCGGGTTATTCCGGCGAATTTGGCGCGGGATCAGGTGCCTTATGATCAGCCAACGGCCACCGACAAGGAAGATTGGGTGACGGAGGTGCTGAAGGTCAGGCACGTTTCCGCGCCGAAGCTTGTGGCGGTGTTGCGTCCGTTGGTGGCGCGGGAGGGGCATTTGGTGGCGTTGCAGGACAGCAACCGCTTGATTGTCACCGACACCCGCGCGAACTTGAATCGAATCAAAAATATTTTACGCCGGGTGGATGTCAGCCCGGAAGGCGGCTATGAGGTCATCGCCATTCAGAACGGTTCGGCGGAGGAGATGGTGCGCAGCTTGAAAAGCCTGCTGCCGACCGATGCCAATGGTCAAAGCCTGAAAATGAACTATGACGAACGCACCAATCGCCTGATTTTAGCCGGTGACCCAGAGCAGCGTCTGGCGATGCGGGCGCTGGTGGCGGAGCTGGATGTGCCGGTAAAAACCGCCGGACGGGTGCAGGTGGTGTACTTGCGGTACGCCAAAGCCGAAGACCTGGTGCCGGTGTTGAAAAACCTTGCCAGCAATTATTCGCTCCTCAACAGCGAAGCCACTGACGGGTCGGCGCAAGCCGGGGGCGCGAAAGCAACGCCGGACGGACAAGGTGCGGCACCTTCCGGAAACGCCATCAGCAACCTGGATAAGGCCTCATTGAAAGAACGCATCAGCATTGAAGCGGAAGAACGCACCAATTCGGTGGTCATCAGTGCACCGCAGTCGATTACCGTGGCGCTCAAAAACGTGATTAAACAACTCGACATACGCCGGGCGCAAGTCTTAATTGAAGCGATTATTGTCGAGGTCAATGAAAATAAAATGGCCGAGCTGGGGGTGGACTGGATTGCCAACGGCCCGAACGGCATTGGCTTAATCGACCTGTCCGGCGTGATTCCGACGATTATTGCCAATACGGGTAATCCGGCGGCGCAGGTGCAGGCCATTGGCATGGGGGCCACGGCGGCCATGGGGCAGATCAGTGCCGACAATAGAGGTTGGGGCGCATTGATACGCGCTTTGAACAGCGACACTCAGGCCAATGTTTTGGCGACGCCCACCCTCTTGACCATGGATAATGAAGAAGCGGAAATCATTGTCGGTAAAGAAGTGCCGTTTGAAACCGGCAGCTACACCACCAATACCAGCGGTGCCAGCAATCCGTTTACTACCATCGAGCGCAAAGAAGTGGGGCTGAAATTAAAAATCAAGCCACAGATCAACGAAGGCAGCGAAGTGTTTATGGAAGTGGAGCAAGAGCTGTCCAGTGTCTTGCCTGCCGGTGATGCCGTGGATCTGCAAACCTCCAAGCGGCAGATCAAAACCAAAATCATTGTCGGTGACGGCAAGATGGTGGTGCTGGGCGGCCTGTTGGATGAGCGGGAAACCGAAATCACCTCGAAAGTGCCAGGCCTGGGCGATATTCCTTGGTTGGGGGCGCTGTTCCGTTCCAAGCAAAATCAACGCGAAAAAGTCAACTTAATGGTGTTCCTGCGCACATTGATTGTGAAAGACAACGGCATGAGCGATCACTACAGCCGTAAAAAGTACAATCTGCTGCGTGGCCAGCAGGAACGCATGCTGGAACGGGATTCGGAAATGTTGGAAGGCTTGAAGCCGCGCATGCCGACTTTGGAGCAGTGGGAGAAAATGGAACCGGCCACGCCCTATCAAAGCAAAGCGGAGCGTGAAGCTGCGGAAAAGCAACGCCAAGAGCAGGCACGACGGGCGCGTGAGGAGGCGGAAAAAGCCCGCAAAGCTGCCAACAAGCCGCTTTCGGAAACTGAAGCCGCCGGTGAAATGATTGATTCCGAGCCGTTTAAAGACGAGCTGTTGGGCTTTTAGGGGGGCGAGATGGAACTGCCGTTTGCTTTTGCCCGCAAAAACGGTCTGGTGCTGGTGCGCCAACCGGATGAACGTTACCAGCTGTTTCATCTCGCCAGCACGCCCCTGGAGGCGATTCTGGAAGTCAAGCGCCTCTTGGGGGCGGAGTCCTTTCGCCTGATGCCGGTGTCCGATGATGAATTGGAAAAAGAGCTTCAGCGCCGTTACACCGGATCGGAAAGCACCTCCATTGATAATGTTGATGACTTTGAATTGGACGACTTGGAACTGGTTGCGGCGCAAGCCAGTGAAGCGGAAGACCTGCTGGACAGTTCGGATGATGCGCCGATTATTCGTCTGCTGAATGCGATTCTGGCCGAAGCGATTCGCAGCAATGCGTCCGACATCCACATCGAGCCGTTTGAAAATCAGTTACGCATCCGTTTTCGCATAGACGGGCAGTTGAAAACGGTTTTAACGCCGCAAAAAGCGCTGTCGGAAATGCTGGCCTCGCGTATCAAAGTCATGGCACGCCTGGACATCGCTGAAAAACGACTGCCGCAAGACGGGCGCATAGCCACCAAACTGGGGGGGCGTTCGGTGGATTTGCGGGTCTCGACCATTCCGTCCAGTTTCGGCGAGCGGGTGGTGATGCGTTTGCTGGATAAAAGCGCAGGGCGCTTGAATTTGTCCGATCTCGGCTTGCCGGAAACCCAGTTGCAAACTTTGAAAAAACTGTTAACCAAACCGCACGGTATTCTGCTGGTCACCGGGCCAACCGGCTCGGGTAAAACCACCACGCTTTACGGCAGTCTCAGTCGATTGAACGACAATCAGCGCAATATCATGACCATCGAAGATCCGGTGGAATACAATATTGAAGGCATTAACCAGACACAGGTCAACACCAAGGCCGACATGACGTTTGCCAAAGGCTTGCGCGCCATTTTGCGACAAGACCCGGATGTGGTGATGATCGGGGAAATCCGCGACATTGAAACCGCGCAAATTGCGGTGCAATCGTCTTTGACCGGCCATCTCGTTTTGTCTACACTGCACACCAATACCGCCGTGGGGGCGATCACGCGATTGCGTGATATGGGGGTGGAGCCGTTTTTATTAGCCTCCAGTTTATTGGCGGTGATGGCGCAGCGTCTGGTACGCCGTCTGTGTCCGCATTGCAAAACGGCGCATCCGGCGGACGCCGCGGAATGTGAGTTGCTGGGCGTTGAGGCGGCCACTCTCTATCAACCAGCCGGGTGCGAACACTGTCGGCAAACCGGTTATCAGGGGCGAATCGGCATTTACGAGCTGATTGCGATTGACGAACAACTGCGGCAAATGATTCACAGTGATGCGTCGGAAATCGAAATGGATCGCTATGCGCATCAAACCATGCCGTCCATTCATCAAAGCGGTCGGGAACTGGTCTTGAAGGGCGACACCAGTTTGGAAGAAGTGTTACGAGTGACGCAGCACTGATTTATGGCGACGTTTGAATACAAAGCCTTGACGGCAGACGGCAAAACACGCAAAGGCAGCCTAGAAGGCGATTCGCCGCGCCATATTCGTCAGCTGCTTCGGGATCAGAAACTCACACCGCTGGATGTGAAGTCCATGGAGCACAAACGCAAGACGGCGGGTGCCGGCGGGGGGCTGTTTTCACCCGTCATCCGCACCGCCGATCTGGCGCTTCTGACCAGTCAGCTGCACACCTTGCTGAAAGCCGGTATGCCTTTGACTCAGGCCATTAAAGCGGTGGCCGGTCAGGCCGAAACCCGTACTGTGCGGCGTTTTTTGTCCAATCTGCACGCCAAAGTCACCGAAGGCCACTCCTTTGCGCAGGCGCTCACCCTGAGTCATTATCGCGTCAGTGAGGAGTTTATCGCCACGGTGCGTGCGGGTGAAGAAAGCGGTCATTTAGAAACGGTTTTAGCACGCCTGGCGGAATCCATTCGCCAGCAGGAGAAGATTCGCAAGAAAATTCAAACGGCGATGATCTACCCGATTATTATGGTGATGATGTCGGTGCTAATTGTGTTGTTCCTGATGATTTACGTCGTGCCCAAAGTGGTGACGGTGTTTGATAATATGGAACAGTCGCTGCCGCCTTTGACGCAAGGCATGCTGAGCATCAGTGAGTTTTTGCAGGCACATTGGGTCGGCTTGTTTCTGGGCGCGGCAGCGCTGTTTGTCGGCTACCGCCTATTGATGAAGCGACCCGATTGGCGGCGACGGCGAGACCGTTTTTGGTTGCGTTTGCCGATGCTGCGCAAGTTTCTGGTGTATGCCGCCAGTGCGCGTTGGGCGCGAACCCTCGGGGTGTTACTGGCCAGCGGTGTGCCCGCCACGGATGCCTTGCGCATTTCGTCGGAAGTGATGACGCTGTTGCCGCTGAAGGAAAAAGTGCTGGCCATGGTGGAACAGGTGCGAGAAGGCAAAAAATTACAGGACGCCATGGCGGAAGCCGACTTTTTCCCGCCGCTGCTGTTGAATCTGGTGCAGACCGGCGAAGGCAGCGGGCAACTGGACACCATGCTGCTGGAAGGTGCAGATCACTATGAATCCGAAGTGGAAAACGCCGCGGCGACCTTGGTCAGTCTGATAGAACCCTTGATGATTTTGATTATGGGCGGCGTGGTGCTGACCATTGTGTTGGCGATTATGCTGCCGATTTTTGAAATGAATCAGATGGTGGGCTGAAAGCGCTCTCCAGTCGTTACGTAATGAATATAAAGAGGTGATTATGAAAACACAAACGTCCATTCCGACTCGAGCCAAGCAACACCGCAAGCAACAGGGCTTTACCCTGATCGAGCTGATGGTGGTGGTGGTCATTCTGGCGATTCTGGCGGCGATTGCGGTGCCGAAACTGATGGATCGACCGGATGAAGCGCGACTGGTCAAGGTCAAGCAGGACATTGGAGCCATTTCATCGGCGCTGCAGTTGTATAAGCTGGACAATTACCGTTATCCCACCACCGATCAGGGCATTGAAGCGCTGGTGACCAAGCCGACCACGGCGCCGGAGCCGAAAAATTGGAAACCCTATCTGCAACAGGTGCCGAAAGACCCTTGGGGGCAGGATTATATTTACCTGAGTCCCGGCGAGCACGGCGACTTTGACCTCTATACCCTTGGGGCAGACGGTCAGGACGGCGGTGACGGCATGGACGCCACCATCGGCAACTGGAATCAAGAGTAGCGAAGGGCGTGCCCCAGCCATTTTCAATGCTTGATGCGCGCCGTCAAGACGGTTTTACCTTGATTGAATTAATGGTGGTGGTGGCGATTGTTGCGGTCTTGCTGTCCGCCGTGGTGGTGGCGATTCAACCCAGTGAAGCCTCTAAGGTGCGGCAACAGGTGTCGGCGGTGCAGGGCTGGATGCAGTCGGTGTGTGATCGTGCCGCCTTTGATCAGCACGTTTATGCGATGATGCCGGATGAAAAAGGTCTGGCGCTGGCACGGCTGAATAACCAGGCCTGGCAAATGGTGTCGGCCACCAAAGGCGGCGAACGCCCTTGGCTGGATGGCCTTCAGGTGGAATGGGAGTTGCCCGCCAACAACGGTTGGCAAAGCGGAGCTCAAGCGGAAACGCCCAGGCCTGGCTGGTTGTGCTGGCCCAGCGGTGAGCGCCAAAGCGGTGCCCTGCACTTTACCCTGAGCGATACGCAGCGAACGCTGAGCTGGAACCCGCTGGGGGATTTTGACGTGGCAGACACGACGCGGCAGACAGAGAGGAACGCCAATGAACGCCCGTGACCCCATAAGCGCCCGTGCGGCTAAAGCGGTCATTCA
The DNA here is from genome assembly GCF_049975065.1 of Hydrogenovibrio sp. Classification (GTDB taxonomy): domain Bacteria; phylum Pseudomonadota; class Gammaproteobacteria; order Thiomicrospirales; family Thiomicrospiraceae; genus Hydrogenovibrio. The sequence goes on along the minus strand of NZ_JBNGDN010000041.1, from coordinate 4,914 downwards.
AACCCTGCGGCAACGGCAACAAGGGTTCACTTTGATTGAAGTGATGGTGGCGCTGGTGATCGCGGCGCTGGCCTTGACGGCCTTGACGCGCGGGCTGGGGCAGTATGTGTTTCAGCAAAGCGCCTTGCATGAGCGCGTCGTGGCCACCTGGGCGGCGGAAAATCGCTTGTTGGAATTGCAGCGTTCGCCACAAGGTACCTTGGAAAAAAGCAGTGAAGCCACCTTGCTGAATCAGCGTTGGCAATTAGAGGTCGAAACCTCTAATACTCTGATTCAAGGCATTGAAAAAGTGGAAATCGCGGTCACTCCCGACGGGGAAAAGCAAGCGACGGTGCGTCTGTATTCGATACTGGCGGGAGACGCCAATGGCGATTGAACCGGCGTTGAACACGGCTTCGCGTCGCAGCAAACAAGCGGGATTTACCTTAATTGAGCTGTTGATTGCGGTGGCGATTGCGGCGGTGATTTCCGCCCTAGCGTATCAGGCCATTGATCAAGGCGTGCGCATCAAAACCCAGGCGGAAGCCTCGGCGGATCGGTTTGAAGCTTTGCAGCGCACCCTTTGGTGGATGCAGCAGGATTTTACCCAGATGGCGCCCAGAACGGTGCAGGACGAACTGGGGTCGCCGCTACCGGCGTTTCAGCTCAGCTACGACTATGGCGTGGAAATGACGCGCGCGGCGGTGTACCCATCGCCTTACGGGGTTTCGGGGTTGGTGCGTATTGGTTATGCGCTGGACGGCGATGTGCTGAATCGGCTGGTGTGGCCGGTGCTGGATCGTTCGCCGGACACGGAGGTCATGCGGCTGCCGGTGTTGTCGAAGGTGACGGCGTTTCAGGTTCGGGTGTTGAATGCACAGAATGAATGGCAGGAAATCTGGCCAAATCCGCAGCAGTCGCTGACGGCCTTGCCGCAACTGACCGAAGTGGTGCTGACACTGGAGGACCTCGGGGAAGTGCGGCGGTTGTTTCCCGGTGTGGATGGCTTGCCGGAGGCCACTCCGTGAAAGACCCCAACGCGCAACAGCAAACGCAGCGCGGATTTGCGCTGCTGACGGTGCTGGTCATCGTCGCGCTGGTCGCCACCCTGGCGTCGGAATTGATTTATCGGCAGGGGCTGGCGGTGCAGCGCAGCATGAATATGCTGCATCAGACGCAGGCCGCTGCGGTGAGCTGGGGGCTGGAAGCTTGGGTCAAGCAAGGCCTGTTGTTGGACGCCAAGGCGAATCAGACCGATCACCTGCTGGAGCAATGGGCGCAACCGATGATGCCGGTGCCGTTTGAAGGCGGCGACATCTCTGGGCAATTGTTCGATCAACAGGGGCGGTTGAATCTGAATAACCTGCAAATCGAGGACGCGACCTTGCGACAGAAGTGGCAGCGTATTTTTGAGCGGTATTTGACGCTGCAGGGGCTGGAGCCGACGCTGGCGGCGGTGGTTATGGATTGGGTGGATGCGGATAATGAACTGACCCAAAACGGTGCCGAGTCGGATGCCTATTTACTGGGCGCGACCCCCTACCGCACCGCCAATCAAAAGATGGTGCTGGTGCAGGAACTTGGGTTGCTGAAAGGCGGCAGCCCCGCATTGATTGAGACGGTGAAAAATCATTTCAGTGCCTTGCCGACCGCCACGGCGGTGAATGTCAATACGGCACCTCAGGCGGTGCTGGAGGCGCTGGCCGACTGGATGACACCGGAGATGGCCAGTGACTGGTTGGCGCAGCGCCAGCAAACCCCGGCGGAAAGCAGTGGCGAATTTCGCGATTTTTGCCGCACTCAGGGGGTGCCGCAAGAACGGGTCAATGCGGATTTGACGGATGAATTCATTACCGTACAGACGGAATATTTTTTATTAAAAGGGCTGGCGGCCTATGGCGAAGCGCAATGGCACACCGCCGCCCTGTTTTATCGCAAAGGAAGCTCTTCCGTGAATTTAGTACAACGATGGGTGGCGGTGGCCGATGAGTCGAACTGAGACGGCTGTGACCCACATCGACATGGACGGTCGTTTGCAGTTGTCGAGCGAGGCGGCGCACATCGATTGCGTCTGGGTGCCGACCGAGCAGGTGGCGTTTCTGCAAGCGCAGGTGCCGGGCAAACGCCGTGCCGACTGGTTGCAGGCTTTGCCCTACGCGCTGGAAGAGAAACTGGCGCAGCCAGTGGAGTCACTGCATTTTGTGGTATTGCACCGCGAAGCCAGCGGCACGACTTGGGTGGCGGTGGTGGAAAAGGCGCGAATGCAACGTTGGCTGGATGAATTGGCGGCGCAAGGTGTGTCGCAGGCCGAACTGGTGCCGGATTGTTTCCGAGTGCCCATCGCCGAAAACGGCCAGGCCTGGCAAATCTGGCCGACGGGTGAAGGCGGTCGCTGTCTGGTGCGCACCGGCCGCTACAGCGGTTTGGCGGGGGACGTCGATTGGCTGGAAGATGTTTGGGCCTTGGCTCAGAGCCAAGTTTCGGCTGAAGCCCCTGCGCAAATGTCCGCTCAACCTGCCGTTCAACCTTCTGCACAACCTTCTGTTCAACCTTCCGCTCAAGCCCCATCCCAAGCGTCCGTCTTGAACCGTCAAACCCTGTCCGCCTTGCCCGAAGTCACGCCCGCGGAAGTCAAGCCTTTCAGCTTGCGGCAGGGCGCGTTTCGGGTCGTCCGTGAAAAAGGCGGGGTTTGGCGTATCTGGCTGACGCCTATGGTGCTTGTGACGTTGCTGTTCGCCACCCTGCTGAGCGACCGACTGTTGCAGGCTAAGCGTTTGGAGGCTCAGGCGGACGCCTACCAACAACAGACACGCGCACTGTTTCAGAAAATGTTCCCAGACGTGCAGCGCATCGTCAATATTCGTGCGCAGACCAAAACACGGCTGAATCGACTCGCTGAAGCGCCGGAAACTGCCCAATTCAACGATCTTTTGCAGGCAACGGAGCGGTTGTTAAAACCGTTGTTGGAGGCCAAACAAGTCACGCTGCAAACCCTACGCTGGCAAAACCGTCAACTGCAACTCAGCCTGACCGCCGCCGATGGCACCTTGTTGCAACAATTGGCGGAGCAACTCAATTCACGCTATCGAGCCGAGTTTAAGTTGTCCGAGGCCGCCGCCGACCAAACCCAAGGAGTTTTGTATGTTCGCGCCCCTTAAAAGTGTCGCCGCACGTCTGAGCTGGCCGGAGCCTTGGCAGCAGGCCTGGCAGAAACTGTCATCACGCGATCAACTCGCAGTGAAAATCCTGTCGGGCGTGCTGGGACTGGCGATGCTGTATTTTGCGGTCTGGTCGCCGGTGTCCGATCGTCTGGTGGCGGCTGAAAATCAACTGAACCGCGCCCAGCAGGATTGGCAGTGGTTGAGTGCGCAGGTGCCGCTTCTGGAAAAAGCCCAGCAAAGCGGCGCTGTGTCCACTTCAGCGATGCCGTTGGACACAGTGTCGCGCTTGACGGCTTATGTGCAACAAAGCCTGCGCCGTCATCAGATCGCCAGTGAATTGCAGCAAATTAAGCCGCTGGCCACCGGTCGAGGCGGCGAGACCATCGGCGTGAGCGTGCAGTTTGCTTCGGTTAAAGCGCCGCATTTTTTGGCTTGGGTGTCGGAGATGGAGCAACAGGGGTTGCGCCTTAAATCCTTGGACGTTGCGCCGATTAAGCCAGGCCTGGTGAAAGCGACGGTGTCGCTGGAGGCGGGTTGATGAGCGGGTGGATTCGACGTTTGCTTTGGTTTTCAGCGGCCACGTTGCTGTTTTTAACGTCGTTTTTGTGGCACCTGCCCGCCGCTTGGGTTTGGACGCAATTGTCTTCCAAACTGGCGCTGCCGCCGTCATTGCAGGTATCGGCGCTGCAGGGCGTTTGGTGGCATGGGCAAGCGCAGGTGGATTGGCAAGCCGGTAGTGAAGCCTTAAACCTTGGCACTTGGCAATGGCAGTGGCGACCCTCGGCGCTGGTATCCGGCGACATCGCGCTGGATCTGCGCTGGACTCCGGTTGCGCAAAGCGTCACCGCAGAAGTGCGCTTGAATGCGGACAGGCTGCAGTTGGCGCAGTTAACAGGGCGCTTGCCGCTGGCCGATTTCAGCGGCGTGGTGCCGCAGGTCGGAGCCTTACTGAGTTCGGCCAAAGGGGACGTTGCGCTGGACGGGCTGACGGCGGAGATGCCGTTAAATGCCCAGGCCTGGCCGAATCGATTGGATGGGGTAATTGAGGTGCGCCATTTGGACTGGATGGGGGCGCAGGTACCGCACCTGCAAATTCAGCCCCGCCTGCAACAAAAAACAGTAAACTTGATCTTGACTGGGGGCGGCGAGCGTTGGCGATTGAAAGGGACAACGGTAGTGAACCTCAATCGCACCTATCGATCACAACTGACCATTCAAGCCGATTCGGCTGAATCCATGCCCGGTTGGGTGAGTTTGATTTTACCGATGAAAACGCCGGTTTTGGCGGAGTCGGAGCAAAAAGGACGCTGGTAATGACATTGAAATCGACAAAACGGGCACTTTTCGCGGCCTTGGTTCTCAGCAGTGGCGTTTGGTTGAACGGCTGCGGTGGCAGCAGCAGTGGCGGCGGAGATAACCCGCCACAACCGCCTGAACCGCAAACGATTGACGATCCGCTGGTCACCGCGCAATGGTATCTGCGCAACAGCGGTCAGTCCGCTTACACGGAAAGCGGTCAAGGTGGTGTGCCCGGTCAAGACATTAATGCGTTTGCATCCAGTACGCTCACGTCAGAAAGTTATGCCAGAGGTTTTAATGGTGAAGGTGTTGAGATTGCGATTGTTGATTCCGGGCTGGACATCCGTCACGAAGATTTGGCCGATAACGTCATACCCAATGGGTCCTATAATTTCAATAACGGCAGTCACGATCCGACCCCGACCGACAGTGGCGGTGATCACGGTACCAGTGTGGCCGGTTTAGCGGCTGGGCG
>NZ_JBNGDN010000040.1:0-16864 GCF_049975065.1 Hydrogenovibrio sp. | reverse complement strand
TTTTTCATTCAACATCAAGACCGAATGCTGGCCGCCATCGACACCTACAGCACACTGCGCTGGCTGACAGTCGGTCATGCCTTGACGAAAATGCGCCGCTGGCTGAACCAGTTACCGCGCCCCGTGGCCGAAAAAATTGCTTACCGCAACGCTCTGCAACTGTTCCAGCGTCCCGACCTGATGCCGACAGCCAAAACACCTTGAAACCCGAAACCCACCAGGCCTGGTCAATCTCACGATTGAGCGCCTCGATTCCACAACACCGACAAAAAACCGTTGATTGAACCCGATGTGCTTTGTTAAAGAATCTTGTAAAGAGTCTTGAATTCAAGGGTTGTTATTTCAACCCTAGCTTGTAAAATGAAATTATGTGTTCTTTCACAAAACTCTACTCAGTTGAGACGCCTACGAGGCGTTTAAACCCTGCGTTAACGCAACCCGAATGAATCCGCTAGAATTCAATCGGAGGTCTCCCAATAAACGCCTTACCATTACGCCGAATTACGCCGCCCTAACCTGTCCTAGCCTGGATTCACAAACGTCATTGCATAATCAACACGCGGCCTTGCGATCAACACGACAATTTAAAAAAGAGCGAAACATGACAACTCAAACGACAGATGGTTTATACATTGCACTGATCAGTGTCCACGGCCTCATTCGTGGTCACAACCTGGAACTGGGTCGAGATGCCGACACTGGCGGCCAGACACTCTACGTTCTGGAGCTGGCGCAGGCACTGGCCGAAAAGCCGGAAGTGGCGCGCGTGGAGCTTTTTACCCGACGTGTTAAAGATGAACGGGTCGCAACCGACTACGCCGAACCGTTTGAATCCCTTTCCGATAAACTGCAAATCGTACGCATTGAAGCCGGGCCAGACGAGTACATCTACAAAGAGCAGCTGTGGGACTATCTCGACACCTTCACCGATAATATGGTGGATTTTTTCCGGCAACAGGAACGTTACCCTGACATTCTGCACAGCCACTACGCCGATGCCGGCTATGTCGGATCGCACCTCACCCATCAACTGTCGATCCCCTTAATCCACACTGGTCACTCACTCGGTCGCGTTAAGCGTGCACGACTGCTCGCCAGCGGCCTGACGGCAGATCAGATCGAACAAGACTACAATATGACGCGTCGCATCGACGCTGAAGAACACACCCTGGCCTCGGCGGAAAGGGTTATTACCAGCACCCACCAAGAAATTGACGAGCAGTATGAACTCTACGACTTCTACCAACCGGAACAAATGCGCGTACTGCCCCCAGGCACCAACCTCAAACATTTTATGCCGCCGATGGGCGATGAACAAAAAAGTCCACTCTATCAACGCCTGACCAAACCCCTCACCGAACCGGACAAACCGATGATTCTGGCCCTTTCACGTCCAGACCACCGCAAAAACATCACCGCGTTAATCGAGGCTTACGGTCAGTCCGAAACATTGCAAACCCTCGCCAACCTCGTCATTATTGCCGGTAACCGCGACGATGTGGACGATCTTGAAAGCGGCGCTCGCCAAGTGTTTCGTGACATCTGGGCCACCCTAGATCGCTACGACCTCTACGGCAAAATTTCCCTGCCGAAACATCATACCCGCGATGAAGTGCCCATGATTTACCGCATAGCCGCCGCCACCGGCGGCGTGTTCGTCAACCCGGCACTCACCGAGCCATTTGGCTTGACATTAATCGAAGCGGCCGCCTCCGGCCTGCCACTGGTCGCCACGGAAGACGGCGGGCCACGCGACATTATCGGCAACTGTCACAACGGCCTGCTCATTGACCCGCTGGATCCGCACACCATAACCGAAGCCTTATTGACCGTCCTTGAATCGCCCGAAACACACCAAAGGTTGGTTCATCGTGGCCTGGCAGGCGTACTGGAGCACTATGCCTGGCAAGCGCACGCCGACCGTTACCTCGACTTAATTCAGCCCATCGTCAAACAGGCCGAACGACTCGAACGCCGCCACATCGTCCGACGCGCCGAACTCTATCGCGATCGCGCCTTTGTCAGCAGTCTCGACCAAAACCTCATGGGGCATCCAGAAGCCTTAAAAACGCTCTTGGCACAACTTAAAGCGCACCGAAAAACCACTTTATTCATTGTCGCCACCAGTCGCCGCCTCGACTCCGCCCTTCGCCTGCTGAAACAGCACGCCATTCCCGAACCCGACATCATTATTTCCAGCAGCGGCACCGAGATCAGCTATGCCCCCAAACTGACCACCGACACCGCCTGGATCAAACACATTGATTACCATTGGGTGCCGCATCAAATCAGTGCCCTGCTCGACCCCCTTCCAGGTTTAAAAAAACAACCCAAAACCGAGCAGACCTATTTCAAACTCAGCTACACCCTCGACACAGATCTGCTTGAACTGGATGAAATTCGGCGTCTGCTCCATCAGGAAGAACAATCGGTTCATGTACAACTTTCCTTCGGTAAATATCTCGACATCCTCCCCATCCGCGCGTCAAAAGGCATGGCGTTGCGTTATGTGGCCGATCACTGGCAGATCCCACTGGAACGCATTCTCGTCGCCGGTGGCTCCGGTGCGGATGAAGACATGATGCGCGGCAATGCGCTGGCCGCAGTGGTCGCCAACCGGCACAACGAAGAACTGTCACAGCTGACCGATCTCGAACGCATTTATTTCGCTCAAAAACCTTATGAAGAAGGCATTCTCGAAGCGCTGGAATATTACGACTTTTTCGATAGCTGCCGTCCACCTGAGCCAGAGGATGACTCAACGGCGAGTACACAGGATAAAGATAAAGATAAGGATAAACCATGAGCCAACGCCAGCAACTTCTCCTGTGCACCGACATGGATCGCACCGTTATTCCCAACGGTGCACAGCCGGAACATCCGCTGGCGCGCCCAGCCTTCAAAGCCTTCTGCGAGGCACCTGATGTCACTCTGACGTATGTCACAGGCCGCCATTTGGCACTCATGGAAGACGCCATTCACCAATACAACCTTCCCCTCCCCGACTACGCCATCACCGATGTCGGCACACAGATTTATCACCGCACCCAAAGCGGCTGGCAGGCCTGCGAAAACTGGCATCATGAAATCAACCAGGCCTGGGGAAACTGCCAGCCCCATGACATAATCGAGATACTGGCACCCATTCAAGGCCTGACACTTCAGGAACCGGAAAAACAAAACACCCACAAAGTCAGCTTCTACGGCGATCTCAGTTTCGGCACCCAAAACGATTACTTAGCTTTGGCCAAAACCGCACTGGCACCGCTGAATATCGACACCAGCCTGATCTGGAGTTTGGACGAGGCCGCCCATGTCGGCTTACTGGATGTGTTGCCCCCCAACGCCACCAAGCGCCATGCCATTGAGTTTCTGCAACAGCAATTGGGGTTAAGCCTGTCGAATGTGATTTTTGCCGGCGACAGCGGCAATGATTTACCCGTATTATCCAGCCCCATCCATGCCATTCTGGTCGCCAACGCCTCGGACGACCTGAAACGCCAGGCCTGGCAGGAATGCCAAAAACAGCACACCGAAAGCGCTTTTTTCCAAGTGCCGGACACGGCCGACCATAAAGGTCACTACGCCGCCGGGGTGTTACAAGGCGTGCGCCATTTTGCACCACGCTTTACAGAGCGACTCGATAACATCGAACTCAGGCTTCAAAAGGAGGTTTCTGTATGACTCAGTCCAACACGCAAGCCCCGTCGGCCAACACACCGAATGCCCCCAAAAACGTCGTCTTATTTGGCGAGGTGTTATTCGACTGTTTTCCCGACGGCTCAAAAGTCATCGGTGGCGCCCCCTTCAATGTTGCCTGGCACCTGCAAGCGTTGGGCGACAATCCTTTTTTCATCTCACGCATTGGGGTGGATGCACTGGGAGACGAGCTTCTGCAAATCGCCCAGGCCTGGGGAATCCGCACTCTGGGCCTTCAGCGTGATGCTCACCACCCCACCGGACAGGTTCACATTAAACTCATTGACCAAGAACCGCACTACACCATCGCCCCCGACAGCGCCTTTGACTTCATTGAAGCCGATGCCGCCATCACTCAATGGTCACACAACCAGACAGCCAGCGCAGAAAACACTCTGCTGTATCATGGCTCTTTGGCACTGCGCAGCGATTTTGCTCGGCGGCAATTCGAACAACTGCAGCAAACCCTCCAAGGCTCCATTTTCCTGGATGTCAATCTGCGCGCGCCCTGGTGGGAAAAAGAGTCGCTTTTTCACTGGTTAAAGGCCGCACGCTGGGTCAAGCTCAATGAGGCCGAACTCCGTGACCTCGGCTTTCACCAAACCGACTTGCGCACCGCCATGCAGGCTTTTCGTGAACACTTTCAACTGGAACAGCTCATTGTCACTCAAGGTCCGGAAGGTGCCAGCGTGCTGGCACCGGAAGGTTTTAAGCAACGCGCACCGGGGAAAATCGACCAATTTGTCGATACCGTTGGCGCCGGGGATGCCTTTACCGCCGTTTACATTCATGGTCTAATACACGGCTGGTCCATCGACAAGGGGTTGCAGAAGGCGCTCACGTTTGCCAGCCACATTATCGGTTGTCAAGGCGCAACGCCGCACGACAAGTCTGTTTACCAGTCGATTTTCACCCGATCGTAACGAATCGGCCGCCACCATCATCTTACACATCGCAACGGGGACAGTATGTACGAGCAAATCTCACACTCACTGTTAAACAAACTGCTCAACCAAATCAAGCCCGATATTTACGAACAAGACCTGCGCCACTTCTATACCCGTCTCGGTGCCAATTTTTACGCCATTCACACCCTGTTCGAACGTCTTTACGGCCACCGCCCCGACTTTGAACAACAAGCGCTCAACCTAGTCGAAACCATGGCACGAAAATACATTAAACGGCCGCCCTGCTTACGCGCCATCGACATAGAACGCGAAAAGGACTACAACTGGTTTCTCAGCCAAAAATGGGTCGGCATGGCACTCTACGCTCACGGTTTTGCTGGCGATTTAAAAGGCATGCAATCCCGACTCAGCTACTTTCAAGAACTCGGCGTCAATATGGTGCACATCATGCCGCTGATGACCTGCCCAGAAGGCAAAAGTGACGGCGGTTACGCCGTCAGTAACTTTCGCGAAATCGACACTCGGGTTGGCACCTTGGAAACCTTACGCGCCCTGTCCGCCGACATGCGCGACCGAGACATTCTGCTGGCGCTGGACGTGGTGCTTAACCACACTTCCGACGAACACGAATGGGCACAGAAAGCCCGCGCGGGCGAGACCAAATACCAAGACTACTATTACACCTTCGAATCCCGCAACATTCCCGATATGTTCGAACAGACCATGCCGGAAATTTTCCCGGAAACCGCGCCCGGCAATTTCACCTGGGACGACGAAATGCAACGCTGGGTGATGACGGTATTCAACGAATATCAATGGGATCTCAACTACAGCAATCCCGCCGTGTTTATCGAAATGCTGGACATCATTCTATTCTGGGCCAATAAAGGTGCCGACATACTGCGCCTCGATGCCGTCGCTTTTCTATGGAAAAAAATCGGCAGCACCTGCCAGAACGAGCGCGAAGCGCACCTCATCCTGCAACTGCTGAAGGACTGCTGCCAAGTCACCGCACCGGGCGTCCTCTTCATTGCCGAGGCGATTGTCGCCCCCGTGGAAGTCACCAAATATTTCGGCGAAGACGCGGTCATCGCCAAAGAATGCGAAATCGCCTACAACGCCACCTTTATGGCGCTGATGTGGGACGCCATTGCCACCAAAAACGCCCGCCTGCTCAACCAAGGCATCCAAAGCCTGCCCAACAAGCTGGAAAGAGCCACTTGGTTGAACTATGTCCGCTGTCACGACGACATCGGCCTGGGTTTTGACGACAAAGACATTATCCGCGCCGGTTACGAACCCGTTTCACACCGCCGCTTTTTAATCGACTACCTTACCGGTCAATTCGACAATTCCCATGCCCGCGGCTTGCCGTTCGGGCAGAACGAAAAAACCGGCGACGCCCGCATATCCGGCTCCCTTGCCTCCCTGGTCGGGCTGCAATACGCGCTGGAAAGCGGCGATCTGGATGCGGTGGAAGACGCCGTCCAACTCATTATCCTCCTGCACAGTATGATTCTGTCCTTCGGCGGCCTGCCGCTGCTGTATTACGGCGATGAAATCGGCACCCTCAATGACGATTCCTACCTGTCCGACCCCAACAAAATGGACGACAACCGCTGGGTGCATCGACCTTCCATCGACTGGGACAAAGCCCAAGCTCGCCACACCCCCGGATGTGTGGAATACGACATTTTCAACGCACTGAAAAAACTCATCTCGGTGCGCAAGGATGTTTCCGTGTTTTCCGACTTCAACAACCGTGAAATGATTGACCTAGACAATCCCAACCTGTTTGCCTTCACACGTTACGACCCCCATAAATACAATGAACGGGTTTTGGTGGTCGCCAACTTCAACAGCCAGCCGCAAAAACTGGATCTCGAATCCATCGACGGCTGGGGACGCTACCGCAAAGGGCAATTAATCGACCTTTACACCCGCCACAAACCGGAGATTTTCAACAACACCCTCGTCATTCCCGGCTTTGGCTTTTACTGGCTCTATGAAATGTAACCGCATGACAAAGACGACCGAAACCCTTACAGCCGCTAGACCGGAGCCAACCTCAGAAATCACCGAGGCCGACCAGCAGTTTATGCGCCGCGCCATTGCGCTGTCACACGACAAAATGCAAGCCGGTTGCGGTGGTCCTTTTGGTGCCGTCATCGCCCGCAACGGCAACCTCATCGCCGAAGGCTACAACCAAGTGACCCACGCCCAAGACCCAACCGCCCACGCCGAAATCACCGCAATTCGCCAGGCCTGCACCGCACTGGGCACACACGACTTGTCCGGTTGCGTCATCTACACCAGTTGCGAACCCTGCCCCATGTGTCTCAGTGCCATCTACTGGGCGCGACTGGATCGGATCTACTACGCCAACACTCGCGAAGACGCCGCCAATATCGGGTTTGACGACGCCTTTCTGTATGACGAAATCGCCCGTCCTCTGGCCGAACGGCAGTTGCCGATGATTCGATTACTCGGTCGCGAAGCCATCCGCCCATTTCAGGCCTGGCAAAATAAAGTCGATAAGCAACCCTATTGAGTGCTTTGCAGCCAAAAGACCAGGCCGGGTCAAATGCAAAAAATCCAACCCGTTACGCACTAGCTCTTAAAATCAGGTTATAATCACGACACTCAACCGCTGGTTCGAAAACATTACAAAGGAGTGATATTCATGGGATTTGATATTTTTGTACTCGCCGTGTTGGCGCTGGTGATCATTTACCTGTTTATGGCCGTCAAGATTGTGCCTCAAGCCGAACAATGGGTCATCGAGCGTCTCGGCCGCTATCACAAAACACTGGAAGGCGGCATTAACTTCATCATTCCCGTGATCGACCAGCGTCGTTCCAAATTCGTCACTCAGGAGCAATTGATTGACGTGCCGCAACAGTCGGTCATCACCCGAGACAATGTCTCCATTCTGATTGACGCCGTGGTGTTCATTCGAGTCAACAATGCCAAACAGGCCACCTACGAAATTCTCGACCTGAAAATCGCCATCGCTCAATTGGCGCAGACCACCTTGCGCTCGGAAATCGGCCGCATGGAATTGGATGAAACCCTTTCCAGCCGTTCCGACCTGAATGCCGCCCTGCTGGCGGCACTGGATCAGGCGTCCGGCACCTGGGGCGCGAAAGTCACCCGTGTGGAAGTCTCCGACATCATCGTGCCGGAAAACGTGCAAAAAGCCATGGAACTGCAACTGGAGGCGGAACGCAAAAAACGCGCCGTGGAAATCGAAGCCAACGGCCAGAAAAACGCCACCATCACCATTGCCGAGGGCGAAAAGCAAAAAGCCTACCGCGAAGCCGAGGCTTTGGAAAGAACCGCCGAAGCCCAACGCTTTGAAAAAGAACAATTGGCCGAAGGCGACAAAAAAGCCATGGAACTGATCAATCTCGCCATGGCCGAAAACCAAACCGCCGCCGAATTTCTACTGGCGAAAGAGCGCATCGAAGCCTTCTCTGGCATTGCCGCCTCCGACAGTGCCAACAAAGTCGTGGTGCCGGTGGAAACCTCCGAGATGGTTGGCTCACTGACTGCTTTAGCGCAAATCCTGCGCGATTCGAACAAAGCCCTGTAAACACCGCACCCCATAGGAGTCCGATCATGGAAGCACTCGCCCCCATTTCAAACTGGATACTGCTAGCGGTCGGCGTGGCACTGATTGTCGCGGAAATACTCACCTTGACCTTTATCTTGGTATTTATCGGCCTCGGCTTTGTGCTCACCGCACTGGTGGGGGAGTTTATCTGGCCGTTTGACAACGCCACGCAACAGTTGCTGTTTATGGCACTGGTCAGTTTCCTACTGGCGTTTGCGTTTAAATCGCACCTCACCCGACGTTTCGGCCCCAATGTGGAATCGATTCAACTGGAAACGCTGACACTCGGCGAAAAGGGGCAGCTTCTTGAGCATGATGGCCAGTTCCGTGTCAATTACAAAGGCACCACCTATGCGGTCGCCAACACGGATGAAGACGATTTTCAGCCAGGCGACACCGTATTGGTCACTCAATTGAAAAATAACCAGGCCTGGGTAAAAAAGCCCGCAAACGCCACCAAGCCGGCACACTGAAAAACGCCATCCATTCCGGATTCACCCACCCGGAATCGCCCACCCATAGAGCCATTTCACGTTAACCCATAGCAAAGTCCTATGGTTGAAGTGCCACTTCATCCCGTAAAATACAGTCACTTGACAACCATTAAAGGCAAGCGACCATGACCCGCAAAGTGACCGTTTCCGGAAGCCTCGGCATTGACCAGGGCAACGACCGCCACATCAGCTTTGGGGACTATCAACGCAACAACACCCAAAAACAGATTACCGGCCGCGCCGCACACAACCAACCGATTGATACCCAAGTCGCCAACGAACAGGTGAGCTGTCAACCGGCCGATAAACATCTGGCCGAAGCCCTGTTTGACCAATGGAATCGTGCCTTACAGACCGGCGATGCCAAACAAGTCGCGGCACTCTATGCCGAGGATGCCGTGCTCTTGCCCACCGTATCGAATGTACCGCGCACCAATACCGCCGAAATCGAAGACTACTTCCAACACTTTCTGCAAAAGAAACCCTTCGGGATCATTAAACAGCGCAATATCAAAAAAGGCTGTAATAAACTCACCGATGCCGGCATCTACGACTTTGAGGTGGAAACCGATGGTCAAAAGACCATCGTGCCCGCGCGTTACACTTTTGTTTACGAATATCGTGGCCAGCAATGGAAAATCGTCCATCACCACTCCTCCACGATGCCGGAAAAATAACCGCACCTTAACCCCCCAAAAGACCAGGCCTGGCCGTATGCCCTTCCGCTGACGCGCCAGCGTCATCTGTCAAGATAGTCGAAAATAACTCATCATGACGTTTTTGTGATAAATCGCCTCTCAACGGTCTCCCATCTACTTATTCCATGCAAAATGCGTACAATGGAAATATCGTTGAGTCTGATCCGGCGCACTGAGGCACTGTGACCAACTCCGCTCACTGTCAGTTAGCCCGAAAATTTCATAAATTTGCGCCAAGATCGCGCAGAAATTTGTTTTCACAAGGAAATTTCTGAAGGAGTGCCGACTCCACGATTACGACCGACTGAAGAAACATGGCTTGTGGAATCAAAGGGCAAGCGAGATGGTGCTTAATTTATGAATTTTTCGGGCTAGGAGAAATAAATGAAACAGATCGTCATTGTCGGCGGCGGTGCAGGCGGCCTGGAACTGGCCACCCACCTAGGCCGCTCTTTAGGCAAAAAAGGCTTTGCGGAAATCACCCTGGTGGACGCCAACCGCGTGCATCTGTGGAAACCACTCTTGCATGAAGTGGCCTCCGGCTCACTGGACACAGGACGGGAAGCCTTGAGCTATCGTGCCCACTCGGCAGAAAACGGTTATTATTTTCGTCTGGGACGCATGACCACCCTGGACAAGAAAGCACGCACGATCACCCTCGCGCCCTGGCTGGATCATCATCAAAAAGAAGTGCTTGCGGAACGCACCCTAAGTTACGATTATCTGGTCATGGCCGTGGGCGCACGTTGCAATGATTTTGGCATGACTCAGGTGCGGGAACACTGTTACACGCTGGACTCCGCCGTCGAAGCCGAAGATTTTCATCAGGCCTTCCTGAATCGTTTTCTGCAATACTCGGAACAGGCTGATGCCTTAGCCACGCCCGCTGCGAACAGCCCGCCGGTGCACATTGCCATTGTCGGTGCGGGCGCCACCGGCGTCGAGCTGGCGGCGGAACTGCGTCAGGCCGTGGAACGACTGGAAGCGTTTGGGTTGAAATCCACCCACTCAAACAGCTTAAAAATCAGCCTGATTGAAGCCACCCAACGCCTTCTCCCGGCCTTGCCGGAGCATCTCGCTGACAAGGCGCGGCAAACGCTTGTGGCACACGATATTGATATTTTGACCAACACGATGATTAAAGACATTGAAGCAAACCGTTTAATCACCGCAGACAGCGCCATTGAGGCGGACATGATTGTCTGGGCGGCTGGCGTCAAAGCCCCGGCGTTTTTAGCCGAACTGGACTTACCGACCAATCGCATCCATCAGATTGAAGTGGACGACACCCTGCGGGTGCAAGGGGAAGACCGTATTTTCGCCATTGGCGATTGTGCCGCCCTGATGCAAGGCCAAGGTGAATCTGCCAGGCCGGTTCCGGCGCTGGCGCAAGCCGCGCACCAGATGGCAGAAGTCTGCGCTCGCAATCTGGAAGCCGTTATCCTCAGCCGCCAAACTCGGTCGTTTGTCTATGAAGATCACGGGGCTTTGATTTCACTCAGCGACTATCAGACCGTTGGCGGACTGATGCACAAACTCTTTAAAAAACCTTGGTTTATCGAAGGTCGCACCGCACATCTGGCCTACAACAGCTTGTATCGGCAACATCAACTGACGCTGCACGGTCGCTGGAAAATGCTGTGGATTCTGCTCACGGCCTTTGTGGAAAAACGTGTTAAACCGGCTCTTAAGGTCTATTAACCCGAAAAGAAGTTGTGTCAGCGTATGTTTTCTCCGATAATCACGTTGAAAGGCGGCTTCCGCACTTTTACATAAACCATCTCTCTGAACGACACACTTAATGGATAAGGATGAGGACATCACATGAACGACGAACGTAATCCAAGCAGCACCCCCGCAAACGAAACCATCGAAACGCCACCGGCACCTACGTCAACACCCTCGCCGGAAGCCGCCGCAAGCTCATCGGCATCAACCGACAAACCCGCAGACACCACCAACGCAAAAATTGTCTATGTGCTGTATTTAGTCGGCTTGGTCATCGGCCTCACCGCACTGGTGGGTGTGGTCATGGCGTATGTCAAACGCGGCGAACACGACCAGCCGGAGTGGCTGGAATCGCATTACAGCTTTCAAATTCAAACCTTCTGGTACGGTTTAGCCTATTTAGTTGTCGGGGCCTTGCTTTCGATGATTGTGATCGGCTGGCTGGTATTGCTATGGTGGATGATCTGGTTGGTGGTGCGCTGTGTGAAAGGCTTGAGTGCCTTGGATCGTCAGGCAACCATTGAAGGCACCCTGTTCGGCTTTGGCGATTATCGCTGATCGGACGGCCCGTTTTACCAAGCCTGGCGATTTTCACCAGGCCTGGTGGTTTCAGCTTGAGCCTTTAATATTCAATCTGAATGAGCGGCGTGTTTTCTTTATAAACCGTGGTGCCTTTGGGGGCGTCGATTTTGGCAATTTTGCCACTGACCGGTGCTTTGATCTTAAAGTATTTCGCCCAGGCCTGGGTGTATTCCAGTTCGCCTTTGGCGCGAATCAGTTGCTGTTGACTGGTATCGTAAGCCAATTGCGCCGCGTCCAATTCTCGCTTGGCCGTCACGGTGCGGTCAAACAGATCCAGCGCCTGATCCAACTCAATTTTGGCATCGGCCAGTTTCAACTCCCAAAACCCGACTTGGGCTTTCGCGCTTTTCAGCTTGGCTTGAAAACGGGCGTCGTCAATGGTCATCAACAACTGCCCGGCTTTCACAGCGTCGCCCGATTTTACCAGCACGGTTTCCACTTGCCCGACCACCAGCGACCCGATTTTCACCACGTCCGCTGCGGCGCTCTGCAAGCCGCTTAAAAAAAGGCTGCCGATTAAAAGCCCCCCAACCGCGCCGTGTTTCAGTGTGTTCAAGGATGTTGGCTTGCTGTTCATTTATATGTCTCCAATGCTACTTGTTTTCCGGTTAAATAGTCCAGTTTTGCCCACTGAAGCGTCTGTCGAAATTTCTGCGCAATGACCTGATAATTCGCTTCCGACAATCGCACCATGGAGTCCCCTAAATCGGTGGTGGATTCATTTTCATAAAGCGCGCGACTGTAGTCGAGATAGAGTTCGGAATATTCACCGAAAACGGTGTTTTGTTTCTTTTCCGCTTCGGCCATTTGCAATTTGAAATACAAGTCGGCCACCTGATCGCGCAAGGTTTGCTGATATTGTTGAATTTCCGCCTGAATTTCCTGCACCCCAGCGCGTGCTTCGCTCACCCGAGCGGAACGCACGCCGCCGTCGTACAGCGGATAATTCATAGTCAAGTCCACCCGCCAGCGCCCTTCACGACCATAAGCATAGTTCGAAGAATAGCCCGCCAGCGCATCCATTCGAAACACCGGTTTGTCTTCCAAAGATTCACCTTCCAAATCGGACTGCGCCGCTTGCAAACGCATTTCCAAATGCTGCAGATACGGATTGTTGGCCAGCGCCATGTCCTGATAATGTTTTAAATCTTCCAACGGACGCCCGGTGATACTGTTGAGCTTGGGGAAGTCTAACTTATCCGCCAGTCTGTCCGGCTGACCGACCAGATTGGCCAAATAGGTACGGGTGCGACGTTGCTCGTAAGACGCCCGGCTGCGTTTGACCAGAAGCTTTTCATAATCGGCTTGCAGCTTGATGTAATCCACATCCGACAGTTGCTGCAGTTCATGGCGGTCACGCGCCTTGTCCATCGCAATATAAGCCACCGCCATGGCTTCATTTTCAATGCGGTATTGGAAGTCCGCAAGAATGATATTGAAATAGGCCTGCATCAGTCGAATCTGAAACTGGATTTTTTCATCTTCGTATAGTCGGTTTTGCGCGACCAGACGTTTTTCTTCAGCTTCCAAGGCCGCGTCATTGCGACCGAAATCGTAAATTTCTTTCCCCAGCGCCAAGCCGAACAAATGATTATCTTCCGGTTGGAAATCGTATTCTCGCCAACCGAGACGGCCAATCAGATTCAGCTCAAAATTATCTTCGGTTTCCTGCAGATTATAGCGAGCCTGAGCGCGCGCCTGACGCGCCTGGGCACCCAAAATCTGTGGGCTGATGCTGTCCGGCAAGGCCATGACACTTTCCAAGGTTAAGGGTTCCGGCAAGACTGGCACCGTTGGCGTCTCTTCTGTTTGCACCGTCGGCCCAGCCACCGCTTCGGCTGGGGGCGTCGATGCTTGGCGGGTTTGCCCCTCATCGGCCGCATAGACTGGCCAGGCCAGCATCAAAGTCGTTGCCAGAGAAAGACGCATCCCTCTGGGTAATGTTTTCAGTTTCATCATAAGCGCGCCTGTTTAAAAGAGAAATGGAATAAAGTGTGAACGGCTATTTATTGCTGTCGCTTGTAGCGTGTGAACGACATATCCTTATAAGCGCCGTCCACTACATATTTTCCAAGCAGCATAAACTCCTCTTTGGTGCGGGTTGGACCGGTATAGCGCACAATCGGCTGGCCTTTTAGGTCAAAAATAATCATCACTGGCGTGGCGCGTACCCGATAAATTTTTTCTGAAATGAACTGAGAGGTGCCTTCCGTGCCATCGAAATTCACCATTTCATTCGAGCCTTCAATGTCCATTTGATAGGTTAGAAAGTGTTTCTTAAAATACTGAATCACATCCGGTTGATTGAGGATGGTATTTTTCATGCGGTCGCAGAAGGGGCATTCTTCCATATGAAAGAAAATGAAAATACCCTGCTTGCCATCGTCTTTGGCGACCTCGAGTTCTTCTTGCAGATTACCAAAGGTTTCATCGAAAAAATCCGCCGCCTGCGCTTGAAAGCCCACCAGTGCCAACAGCACGGTGGCGAGAATTTTGGAAATAGGGTTCATAAGCCGTCCTCTTGTTAGCGTTCCGCTGATTAAATCAGAAGTTCATTCAGAAGTTAATTGGAATTTAACCCGTATTTATCCATAAAATCGGACAAAAAATATGGATTAAAAATGAAAGCGTGTGAAAGGGTTGACAGTCCAGTTGACCGCCCGTGCCCATAAAACGGGACTGAGTGGGATCAGTGCAATAGCTTGAGTCGGATGCGGCAACGGTCAAGATAGGCGGTTAGGTATCGTCTTCGCGCAGGAGCGCTTGAAAATCCGAATTACCCTTGAGCGAATGGAATACAGGATCGTTCTGAACCTGCTCTTTATAACCATCGGATTTTTCCACCGCCTTTTGCAAATATTCCATCGCATCGGTTGGCTTATCCATCAATGCGTAGGCACCGGCCAGCTGATAGAAGGCATGGGTATTTTCCGGCTCGACACGCAACGCCTGATTACACAGGTTAATCGCCCATTGTGGCTCGCCCATTTCCAGAGCGGCATCGGCTTTATAGGTCATGGCTTCGGCATTACTCGGGTCAATTTCCAGAATCTGATCGTAAATCGCCATGCGATTACTCAAAATCTGTTCCTGCCCGGCCTTCAACCACAGACTGTGAATGTCCTGATGTTGTGCTATGCGCTTTTGAGCACTGGTAATGCCGCGCGATTTTCGATTCAACTCTTCTTCGAGTTTGGCCAAGCGATCTTCGTATTCTTCAATGACTTTACTCACCTTGGTATCGGCGAGATTCATCACCTTTTCTTTCACATCACGCATGGAAGTCCATCCCACCAAAAGCAGTACGGATGAAATACCGGCGATCAGGTAAAAGAAATAGGTCACGGTGTCGGTAGCATAGCCTACGGCACGGGATGTCGCGGACAACTCTCGATTGGTCACTTCTTTGGTGAGTTCGACGCGCAATTCATTCATGTCCACGCGCAATTGTTTTAGCTCATCAATGACATAACGTTCAATAAACGGGTTGTATATGGGTTCTTCCAGTGTTTCCACATCCTGGGTTTCTTTGGTGTGGCGCTGGTCAGCCGACCAGGCCTGGCCAAACGTCACCCAGAGCAGAAAAACCATTAATGCTCGCATATCGCTTTCCCGTGGTTATGAACTTCGATGAGTTTGGAATGCAGCGCTTTAACGGTGCGCTCAAAGTCGGTTTCATTGACAAAAAACTGCATTTCCACCTGTCGCGTATTCTGATGAATCGCCTCAACATTAATGCCGCCGTCAAACAAGGTCTGCACCGCTTGCACCAGCAGCCCTTTAATGCGCATATCGCTGCCCATTGCGGACGCCAGCGCCACCTTGCTTGTTTGAATGGTGACGGTCGGCAAGGCCTGTTGCAACTGTTCAGTCAAGCGTTTCACCTTTTTCAGCGAAGCACTGACGTATAGGGTAATGGTGTTGGCATTGAAATCTTTGGTGATGACCTGACATTTTAAACGCTGGCTGGTATCAATCAAGACTTTTTCATAATGCGACTGCTGCCCCATCATTTCCTGATCGAACACTTCCACCGCAATCAGATTGGGCATACCGGCAATGATTTCCACCTGCGGGAATTCACTGAAATAGTCTTCGGTAAACAAGGTGCCGTGATGCGCGGGATCAAAGGTATTTTTAATGCGCAGTGGAATCTGAGATTGTCGCAACCCCTGCGCCGCTTTCGGGTGCACCGCTTCCATGCCCAGATTGGCCAGCTGATCGGCAATGTCGTAATTGGTTTTACCGATTGGCACCACATTGTCTTCACCGACCAGTTTCGGGTCGGCACTGCTGAGGTGATATTCCTTGTGAATCACCGCTTCGGTGGCTTGGCACAAGACCGCAATCCGGCTGAAGGTCATTTCGCTGTAGCCACGGTCAAAGGTGTGCATCAAGTTTTCTTGACAATGGGCATAGCCGGTGACAATGGGGAGAACGCTTTCAAAATCAACCGCTCCCAAGTGGTTCTGAATCACCTCGTCCAGCGGCAAGGTTCGCTCCGCCTGCCAGCCGGTCAGATCAATGAATTGGGCGTTAACCCCTTCTTGCTGCAACAGGTGCGCGAGATTCCAGGCGCTGTGCGCTTCCCCCAGACTCGCCAGTAGCTCACGTACCGTCAGCAGATGGCTTTCCAGCGAAAAATGACCGTGACGACACAAATTCTGCAGATGGTTTAACAACTGTTTCGTCTGCGCAAAGCGCTCGTCGATAAAGTCGTTGGCTTGAGTGCGCAGTTCGCTGTTGTTAAACAGGCTGGCATTGATTTTGTTCAGCTTCAAACTCAGCTGATCCAACGCAATGCGCCAATCGTCTTCAACGTCGTCATTGGCAAACAGACCGTAAACACCGGGTTGATCGGTTTTTTTGTGTTCCAGCAGGTCATTGGTGACGCCGCCATAAGCGGACACCACAAAGATGCGCTGGTAAGGGTTCTCCGGATAAAGGATGATGTTGTCACGCACGGCCGCGTAATCACTCATGGAGGTGCCGCCGATTTTTTCAACACTCAATTTACGTTTTGATGAATTGTTCAATGTATTTGACATGGTTTTATATAAATCACTCTTTGATTTATGAGTTCGGAGATTGCATTAATATGCGTTAGAGGTCTTTGCAAATCATGGTGCCATTAAGACC
>NZ_JBNGDN010000039.1:0-17704 GCF_049975065.1 Hydrogenovibrio sp. | reverse complement strand
TAGAGCGGCGACCATTTTCAGTCGTTGGGATTCGGGCAGGACGGGCGAATAGCCTTTTGATTGTTGGCTGAAAGCGTCCGGTGCCACGCCAACGACCAGAGTCTGACCTTGCTGTTTGGCGTAATTCAGGTAGTTGAGGTGGCCGATGTGGATGAGATCGAAATAGCCCAGTGCCAGCACTCTGTCGGCCTTCTGAGAAGTTAGGGTTTCCAGTTGTTTCTGTAGTTGCTGCAACAGCGGATCTTCTGGACGATGACGGCGAATGCAGCGGGTCTGACTCAGGGCTTTGGCGTAGCGGCGCTGTTTGAGGTGCTGGTAGAGTCTGGAATAGGCGTAGCATTGTGCAAGCCATGAAAAACGGCGCAGGTTGTGGGCGCAGACAATGGTGTCGAAAGTCGGATCCGGTGTTGACCAATCTTCACCGTAGAGGGCGTTAAGAAAGGTTTGTGGTTGTTTTAAATGCCAGACGCGACCGGCAGGGCTGTTGCGTTGCGTGAGGGTAATGGCAGGAAAAACCGTGATGCGGTTCCATTCGAACGGTACTTTATCCATCCATAATCCTGAGACAACTGTTTGCGTGGTTTGTTCGGTGGCGTAACCACAAAGATCGACTACTAATCCATCCGCGTTTTTGAAGCATCGTGGGTTGATTAGGTCGTAGGATCTTTGCCATTCTTGCCAGCCGTTTTGTTGTAACAGATTAACGGCGTCGTTCATGTGCAACCAATCAATGCCGATGTCGATGTCTTTGTCATTGGGAAGCAGGCTTCCGGTTCTTTCCAGTCCGAGCAGCGTGCCGGCGGTGGCAAAAGCGGGCTGTTGTGCTTGCTTGAAGCGCGCCAGGGTTTGCCAGAGTGTCGTTAAGGCCGATGATGGATTTTGAGCCTGATGGTGGTGATTTTCCAGGGTGGCGGCGGATTTGGTGTCGGTTGGGGGTTCTGTCAATGGTTGGGTGAGATGCAGGCTTAAACACTGGTAAAATAGTGTGCCGCACGCGGCAGATCGCCGCTTTGTTGATAGACCTGCGCCAGCACATGATAAGCGTCTTTTAGGTAGGGATGTTGCTGGATAAGGGTTTCCAGTGGCGACAACCAATCTTGCGCATCGCCGTTAATTAAAGCGATTTGCGCCAGATAAAGGGTGGGAGTCGGGTGGTTCGGATTTTTTGCTTGAGCCGCTTTAAAGAGGGTTTCCGCTTGGGCGTAATGGCGTTCTTGAAAGGTTTGAAGTGCTTGTAATAACGCGGATGGGTCGGTTGCCGTGTTGGGCTAGGCGGTCATGGAGTCAGTCTGCCTCGGTCGATTTTTTGGGGTCGGCTTTGTCGGGGGTGGGGTCTGAGCTGCGGGTCAACAATTTTTGGGTGAGCCGATAGGACAGCCACAGTGCGGGGGTGACTATGACCAGTGTGAAGAGGGCGGACATTAGGCTTTCTTGTAGGGCGGCGTCTTGTAAGTGGGTGACGATGGCGACGACGATGGCGATCAGCAAGCCGTTTCGCAGTGCGCGTTTCAATGGGGAAAGCTTTGGTGCGTCGAATCGGTTGTTGGTTGGAGCGGGCTTAGTCATGGGGAATTCCTTGTCAATTTATGCGGGTTGGTGAGGCTCTTGGAGCAGGTTTTGCAGACACTCAAGGTAGGCCTTATCGTCCGGTAGGCCTTGGTTTTGTTGTGCCTGCCAGAGGGCTTCACCCAGACAGTCCATCATGGCGTGTTCGGTGGTGTGAATGTCACGGAGTTTTTGGCCGAGTTGCTGGTAAATGGCTTGAATGCCTTGTGGCCGATCCAGAGCCACCTGTTCTTGTAGAGCCAGGTGCATCCCCATGTGCAGAAACGGGTTGGTTTCCCCCAGCTCGGGCAGGTAGTCACTGCCGAGGTGTTTCTGATTGTTGAGCATGGGATGATATTCTGGGTGCATTTCGATGACACGCGCCACTCGGGTTTCCATGGCGTCCATGGGGTCGTTTCGGGCGGCCTTCTGCCAGGTGTCGGCGTAAAATTGGCGCATTTTGTCGCGTTCAGTGGTGTAAAACATGCGGCGTTTCTATTGAATCCGTTAGTGAAGTAGGATGACATAGTTTAGCGAAAAGGAACCGGCTTGAAAATGATTTTGCGCGTTTTATCCAGGCCTGCTGATAAGGCATTGAGGGGTTCACAGTCTTTTCACAATTTTGACGGTCGGAAACCTTATACTCATCCGAAATTGAGCGTAAAATCAGCAGGCGCGCAAAATGCGCCTTTAAACGAGTCAAAATGAGGAGAAAGTAGAATGAGTGTTAAAAATTCAAGCCAGACTTATGGGCTGGTGACCCGCGCCAACCATTGGATCACCGCCGTTTTGTTTATTGGTATGATTGCGTTTGGTATTTACATGGCCGATTTGCCGAAGTCGCCGGATAAGTTTGAGCTGTATGACATTCATAAATCCATTGGGGTGATTGTGCTGGCGTTGGTGGTGTTGCGTTTGGTTTGGTTGAAGGTGTCGCCGAATCCGCCGGTGATTGCGTCTAAACGTTCGGAAGAGATTCTGGCGCACAGTGTGCGCGGCATCTTGTATCTGGGGCTGATTTTAATGCCGCTGTCCGGCTGGGTGATGTCCAATGCGGGCGGGCACGAGGTGGCGGTGTTTGGGTGGTTTACCATGCCGCAGATTGTGCCGGAAAATGAAACCATTGGCGGGATTGCCAAAGGCGTGCACGCCATTGCGGGGCAGTTTATTTTGCCTTTGGCCATTTTGCTGCACATTGCCGGTGCCATGAAGCATCATTTTGTCTATAAAGATGCCACCTTGAAGCGTATGCTGGGTCGCGATGTGCCGAAAGACTAAGGCATAGCAAGGGTAAGCGGTTTTCGGGTTGGGCTTTTTATGAAGATTTCATTGCGTGTCAAACTGATTCTGGTATTGCTGGGGTTCGGGTTTCTCATGCTGGTGGCAATGGTGTGGAGCAATCAATATTTATTGCACGACACCATGGTTAAGTATGTCGATAAACGCGATCAGTTGCGGCTGGAACGCCTGAAAAACAACCTGGAAGTCTATATGGATGAAAAGGGGGTGTTTGACACGAAAGATGTGGATCTTGGCGTTTGGCAGCGCCTTTTGACGGCGTCGCACCGTGTGGATTTAACCCATACGTACATTCCAATGGATATTTTGCTGGAACGTCAATACCCCAGTCTGCTGAAAATTCACCCGGATGAATTTGAAAGTCGGGTGAGTCTGATGAGTAAAGAGGGTGAATTGTTGATCGGGCCGCCACCGAGTGATAATGGCATGATGGAATGCATTCGGGTGGATCGTGAGGATGTCGGGCACCTCGGGTACAACCATCGTCAAGAATTGACGGATAAAACCGATATTGAGTTTGCGCAAAGTCAGTCGTTTATCTTTACTTGGGGAGCGGTGCTGGTGACCTTGTCGGCTTTGCTGCTACTGCTGCCCTTTGCCAATCACTTTCTACAACCGATTCAAAAGGTGACGCGCGGGATGCGCCGTTTGTCGCAAGGGCATTTTTCAACCCGTCTTAAACAGAGCCGTCGTGATGAACTGGGACAGCTCCAGCAGGATTTTAACCATTTGGCGGCCACGCTGGAGCAGAGCAAGCTCAGCCGAAATCAATGGATTGCCGATATTTCCCATGAACTGCGCACGCCTTTGACGGTGCTGCAGGGCAGTTTGGAAGCGATTAAGGACGGTATTCGGGCACCTTCCGAAGCCAATATTCAGCAGATTCACGAAGAAGTGATGCTGCTGAACCGCTTGGTGGACGATTTGTATCAGGTCAGTTTGAACGATGTCGGCGGGTTGGATTATAAAATGAACCCTGTGTGCTTCAAATCGGTGGTGTCGCGCTCCATCGAGGCGGTGAAAGAGCGCATTCAAACCAAAGGCTTGCGATTGCGGTTGCAGTTGCCCGCCGATAAGTGCATGATAAACGGCGATGAAGCGCGTTTGCAGCAGATGGTGACTAATTTGCTGGTGAACAGCTTGGATTACACCGATGCGAAGCAGGGCGCTGATTCGAATACCGAACCTGGGCAGATTCAGGTTTCGTTGAGGTGCGATGCCAAGCAGGCGTATTTGCGCATCGACGATTCGCCTCCCTCAGTGGCCTCAGAGGA
Organism: Hydrogenovibrio sp.; assembly: GCF_049975065.1. Classification (GTDB taxonomy): domain Bacteria; phylum Pseudomonadota; class Gammaproteobacteria; order Thiomicrospirales; family Thiomicrospiraceae; genus Hydrogenovibrio. The sequence goes on along the minus strand of NZ_JBNGDN010000039.1, from coordinate 13,586 downwards.
TATGACCTATTTGTTTGATCGGTTGTTTCGAACAGAAACCTCCCGAAACCGACGCCACGGTGGCGCTGGTTTGGGCTTGGCGATTGTGCAGCAGATTGTGCAGGCGCATCGCGGGAATGTTTCGGCGGAGGCTTCCGGCCTGGGGGGCTTGTCTGTGATGGTGAATTTACCGCGATAGGCTGGTTCCAAATAAATGGCTCTAATTAAGTGGCTCTGATTCCGGCGGGGCGTGTTTGAATGAAAGGTAATGAAATACATGACGGCACAAACGGTTTTGGTGGTGGAAGATGAAATTAAAATCGCCACCATTGTGCGGGAATATCTGGAAAACAGCGGTTTTCAGGTGCACCATATCGACGATGGTCTGGCCGTGATGGATTGGGTACAGTCGCATTCGCCGGATTTGATTCTGCTCGATGTGATGCTGCCCGGCAAGGACGGCTTGACGTTGTGCAAAGCCATTCGTGATGTCAGTGCGGTGCCGATAATTATGCTGACGGCAAAAGTGGAAGAGGTGGATCGGATTCTAGGACTGGAGCTGGGCGCGGATGATTATGTCTGTAAACCTTTCAGTCCGCGCGAACTGCTGGCCAGAGTCAAGGCGCTGTTGCGGCGCGCGCAGTTGCAGGTGGAGGCTCAGGAAGGCGGTGCCCAAACGGACGGCTGGCAGATGGATGAGGCGCGTTACCAAGTGCGTTATCAGGGTCAATCGGTGAGTTTATCGTTAGTGGAATTTGCCATTTTAAAGTTATTGAGCGATACGCCGGGGCATATTTATTCGCGCACTCAGTTAATCAGTCGCATTTATCCCGATAATCGTGTCGTGTCGGATCGCACCGTAGACAGTCACATCAAAAAATTGCGCCACAAACTGGCAGATGAACTCACGGATAAAGAGCTGATCCACTCGGTGTACGGAGTTGGCTATAAATTTGAATTGTTGTCGTAATGCGGCGGCATGGAATAGACCGCGTAATTTTTTTAAAATTAATGGATGTATGGCTTGTTGTGAGACATTTATTGTTTTAAAATAAATCTTATTTGATTTGATAAAGCTAAATTCGTTGCGAGGCGAAGACAGAAAGCCACGGATCTCCCTGAGATGGCCGGGTTGCCGATTAGAGTGTTACGTTTCGAAACGTCCTGTTTTGAAGTTCGCTTTCCCTAAGCAATCTTTCCTTTTCAGACCCCTAGTTTTCTGCCTTCAACCGGTTCTTTCTGAACAGACGGTTTATGCCCTCAAATCACACCTTGTTCAGAGTGCAACTGAGTTTCCCCTTTCCCATTCCTGACGTGGGAGAACCACAAGGGGGGAGATTGTTTGAGGGCTTTTCAGCCCTCTTTTTTTGTCCATTGATCCTGCCTAATCTTCAACCCAATCCGGTTTAGTCTGTGCTTTTGGTCAGTGCTTTCTGACGGCCTTATTTGGTTATCCGCTTTGCTTTTTTCGAGCAGAGGTTCCTTAAACACCGCCGCAATCGGTTATAATTCGCCGCAAAACGAATAATCACCAGGCCTGGTCAATTTCATTGTTGTTCTAAAATCACAGGCCTTTTCAATTTAAGAAGAACGCTTTATGTCTTTGCAGCTTGAAACCAATAAACGCCGCACCTTTGCGATTATCTCCCACCCGGATGCGGGTAAAACCACCGTCACGGAAAAATTGTTGCTTTACGGCGGCGCGATTCAAATGGCTGGAGCGGTGAAAAGCCGTAAAACGGATCGAGCCGCGACCTCTGACTGGATGAAGATGGAGCAGGAACGCGGCATTTCCGTGGCTTCTTCGGTGATGCAGTTTCCCTATCGGGATGTGATGATTAATCTTTTGGACACCCCGGGGCATGAGGATTTTTCCGAAGATACGTATCGAACCTTGACGGCAGTGGATTCGGCGCTGATGGTGATTGACGTGGCCAAAGGGGTCGAAGATCGAACGATTAAATTGATGGAGGTCTGTCGCTTGCGCGACACGCCCATTCTGACGTTTATCAATAAGTTGGACCGTGAAGGTAAAGACCCGATTGAATTGTTGGACGAGGTGGAAGAGGTTTTAAAGATTGAGTGCGCCCCGATGACTTGGCCCATTGGCATGGGCAAACGCTTTAAGGGCATTTACCATTTGCATAACGATACCGTGCGTCTGTTTGAAACGGCGGACGGTTTGAATGCTTCTCAAGGCGAGCTGATTGTCGGGCTGGAGAACCCCGAGTTGGATGCAAAACTGGGCACTCAGGCGGCTGAATTGCGGGATGAAATTGAACTGGTGCGCGGTGCCAGTCACGAATTCGATTTGCAGCGGTTTTTAGACGGTCGTTTGACACCGGTGTTTTTTGGTTCGGCGGTGAATAACTTCGGTTTGCAGGAGTTGTTGGATGGTTTTGCCGATTACGCCCCGCCGCCGGTTGGGCGTCAGGCGGATGAACGTTTTGTCGCGTCCGACGAAGCGGCACTGACGGGGTTTATTTTTAAGATTCAGGCGAATATGGATCCGAAACACCGTGATCGCGTGGCCTTTATGAGAGTGGTGTCGGGTCAATATGATAAGGGGATGAGCTTAAAACACGTGCGTATCGGCAAGGATGTGAAAATTGCGAAAGCGATCACCTTTCTGGCGAATCGGCGAGATCAAGCAGAAGTGGCTTATCCCGGCGATATTATCGGCTTGCATAACCATGGTACCATCAAAATCGGTGACACCTTTACTCAGGGTGAGGCCTTGAAATTTACCGGGATTCCGAACTTTGCCCCCGAGCTTTTCCGGCGCGCTCAGTTAAAAGATCCGATGAAAATGAAGGCGCTGCAGAAAGGGTTAACCCAACTATCGGAAGAGGGTGCGACTCAGCTGTTCAGACCCATTGCCAATAATGATTTGATTTTGGGTGCAGTGGGCATTCTGCAGTTTGAGGTAGTGGCACAGCGTTTGAAGGATGAATACAATGTGGCGTGTTTGTTTGAAGCGGTGAATGTTTCCACAGCACGCTGGATTCTGGGCGAAAAAGCGGAAATTGATCAGTTTTTGAATAAGGTGAAAGAGAATGTTGCTTATGATGCGGCGGATCAATTGGTGTACATTGCACCTACGCGGGTGAATTTGACGCTCATGGAGGAGCGCTGGCCTAAGCTGCAATTTGTTGCAACCCGTGAGCACTGAACGGTCTACAGCTGAGTAAAAATCGGGACAAGGCATTGGAATTTTGTGGAAAATCTGATAAGGTTCCTGTATAAAATACTTATGAGTTGCCATGGGGGCGGTAAATTTCAGTGGGTGTTTTGTTCGAACGCATAGGCTCTCAGTGCGTTTATCAGGGAAGATTAGACTATGCAGGCCAATGGAGAACCAGTGAAAGAGATGAAATTAAGACGAAAGGACTATATTTTTCGCAATCCGAAAAAGTCTTATTTTAAAAGGACGGTGTTCGTGGTTTTATTATTGGTCGTGGTTGGTTTTTCGTGGCTTTGGATGGACGCTTCATTTTTCAAGTCGCTTTAACCCGAGTGCGTAATTCCAGTTGATCGCGCAATTCCACGCGCCCGAGCACCGGCGCTTCAACCCTTTCTACTTTTGTGATTGTCGTAACTTCTCAGACGGTGAGTACCATTGTCGCCAGTCCGAGGAAGACAAAGAAGCCCAGCGAGTCGGTGACGGTGGTGAGCATTAACCCAGTCGCCAGCGCTGGGTCGATTTTCATTTTGTTCAGAGCCAATGGGATAATCGCACCGGCTAAGGCGGCTGCGGTGAGGTTGATGAGCATGGCCGTGCCGAATATAATCCCCAAAAAAACATTGTCAAACCACAGCCAGGCAGCGGTGCCGGTGACAAAACACCAGAAAGAGCCGTTGAGTACGCCCACCAGTGTCTCTTTAGTGATGAGTTTCTGGCGGTTTTTGGCGCCCAGCTTTCCGGTGGCTAAGGCGCGTATGACAATGGTGGAGGTTTGGGTGCCAGCCACGCCCCCCATGCTGGCCACCATTGGCATTAATACCGCTAACGCAACGATTTCTTCAATGCTGGCTTCAAACAGACTGATGACGGTCGCGGCGAGGCTGGCGGCAATCAGATTAATCCCCAGCCAGAACGAGCGGCGCTTTGCAGAGCGTAATGGCGGTGCGAATAAATCCTCTTCATCATCCAAGCCAGCACTGGCCATTTGGGTGCGTTCGGCTTCTTCCCGGATGATGTCTACAATGTCGTCGATGGTGATTCTACCAAGTACATGGTTGCGTTCGTCCACCACGGCAATGGAGACCAAATCGTTTTTCTCAAAAACACTGGCCACGTCTTTGGCGGGCGTGAGTGCTTTAATGGCAAAGCGTTCGGTATCCACCAGTTCGCTGACTTCGGTTTCCGGGTCGTGTGTTAACAGGTCGTTGAGCTTGAGCGCACCTTGGTATTTTCCATTGCGATCTCGAACGATTAAATCGACCATGTCTTTTGGTAAGGCACCGATTTTTCGCAACAGCCGAATGACGACTTCCAAAGTGACATCGGAGCGAACGGCAATGAAGTCGGTGCTCATCAGACCACCGGCGGTGTCTTCTGGGTAGGATAAGGCTGTTTGAACGGCAATGCGTTCTTGCTCAGGCAGTTTTTCAAGCAGTTCGGCCTTGTCTTTTTCCGGCATGGATTGAACAATGTCGGCGATGTCGTCCGTTTCGAGTGTTTCGGTTAACTCGATGATTTCATCGGCTTTCAGTAGACTGAGTAAGCGAGTACGTACTTCGTCATTGGTGTGACCGAGTATTTCCCCTTGAAGATCCGGGGGCAGGGCTGTCCAAAGTTGGTTACGTTCTTTTGGGGGGGTGGCTTCCAGAATTTCAGCGATTTCTTCCGGTACCAACCCTTTTAGGAGTTCTTGAATATAGGCGGTGTTTTTATCACTCACAGCTTGATGCAAAAGCTCGGTTAATTGCAGTTTGTCGGTGCTGTGGTGAATTTGTGACATTAAAACATCCTACGTTTTATCGAGTCTTAACCCAACAATTCTCGGGTTAAATGTTTAAGATTGGTATTTTAATCGAAAACGGTGTGGGCGTGCATGACAAGCGGATGACAGAAATCATGGATACAAAAAAAGGGAATGAACACATTCCCTTTTTGACGGTTGTTTTCTATGGCTGACTGGAATTAGGCTTCTTCAGCGGCCATGTTTTTGACGCCACCGGATTTTTTGTTGTGGCTGCCGATTTTTTCTTTATGCTTAATGATTTGACGATCCAGTTTATCAACCAGCGCATCAATGGATGCATACATGTCTTCACAGGTGTGTTCGGCAAACAAATCTTTACCGGAAGCGTGAACGGTGGCTTCCGCTTTTTGCAGTTGTTTTTCGACCGTTAAAATAACATGCGCATTGGTAACATGGTCAAAATGACGAGTCAATTTTTGCATTTTTTCAGAAACATATTCACGAAGTGGATCCGTGATTTCAACATGGTGACCAGTAATATTGATTTGCATGATATCGCTCCTTTTCTCTGTTATTGCGATGTTCGGGTCAGGTTAATCGACTCATTTTGGGTTGGTTTGGAATAACCTTTTCTTCAAGTTCAGTATAGCACAGACGCAACGGCTTCAGTGGGGTTTTACCGCTGTCGGTAACGGGTTTACTGGAAGTTTTCCCCCAGATAGACACGTTTGACATCCGGGTTGGAGAGGATGTCGTGGGGGGTGCCCTGGGCGAGAATGGTACCGGCATGCAGAATGTAGGCTTTGTCGCAGACGCCGAGAGTTTCCCGAACATTGTGGTCGGTTATCAGCACACCGATGCCTTTGAGTTTTAGGTGCAAAATAATGTTTTGAATGTCTTTGACGGAAATCGGATCCACGCCAGCAAAGGGTTCGTCCAAGAGGATAAAATCCGGTTCCATCGCCAGGGCGCGGGCAATTTCAACACGGCGGCGCTCACCACCGGACAAAGCTTGCCCCAGTTGGTCGGTAATGTGGTTGATTTGCAGGTCGTCAATCAAAGATTCGTATTTTTGGTTGCGCTCATCGTGACTCAGCTCCGCGCGCATTTCCAGAATGGCGAGAATGTTATCTCGAACGGTCAGCTTGCGAAAAACAGAAGCTTCCTGTGGCAGATAGCCGATGCCGAGTTTGGCGCGTCGGTCAATGGATAGGGCGCTGATGTCTTGATCATTTAGGTAGATGTTGCCGGCATCGTTTTTCACCAGGCCTGTCATCATATAGAAAGTGGTGGTTTTGCCCGCGCCGTTCGGGCCGAGTAAGCCGACGACCTGACCGCTTTCAACGTCAAGATCCACCGAGGACACAACGGCTCGGCGTTTATAGCTTTTGGCCAGTTGACGTGCGTAGAAGTGAGCCATCAAGGCACCTCTTTTGTGTCTTCGTTGTTATCGGGTTGGAAGATCACTTTAACCCGTTCGTCCTCGGCTTGAGTGCTGGATGCCGACAATGTCTTGCGCGTAAGGTCGTATTGAATTTTGGGTCCGGAAATGCTGTTTTTGTCGTCTTGATTGACGTAAGCGTCTTGCTCCAGAAGTAGGTTTTTGGCCGTCATGTCATACGTAATTTTATTGGCGTGCCCGCTTACCCAGCTTTGTTCTTCAGGTAGAAAACGTTTAAATGTGGCTGGGGTTCCGATCACGATGGCTTTGGTTAAGTTTCGGTTGGGGTGAAAAAGAGTGACTTTGTCGCCTTTGATCTGGGTGGGTCCCTGGGTAATGATGACATGACCGGTATAAACACTTTCGCCTTCTTGTTCCCGGGAAACCAGTTTGTCGGCGGTGACTTCAATCGGTAAGCTGTCTTGTTCTTCGGCTGTGGTTGGCGTTTCGGCGAAAACCTTCTGAAGGCCAAGGGCGCTGAAAAGAAACGCTGCCAATAGTAGGGGAGTCGAAAGTGTGGTGTTTTTGAAAATTCTGGGCATGGGGTTTGTCTTGTGGTTTGTTAATCCTGATTCGGTTGATATTGCGTTTTTACCTGCGATAAGAACCGATAGGTATCCGTGGTCAAATCCGCTTCGAACCCAACGCCACTGATGATGGTATTGGGTTGGGTGATTTGCGTGAATAGGGGGCTGTAAAGAAGGCCTGTTTCGCTATTATATGTAATTTTTTCGGTGTTTAGCGTGCTAATTTCGTTCGGGTTGGCTTTGTCAAAACGGTGAATCACGATGTTTTTTTCCAGGGTGACACGAGTGTCGTTTTCGCTGAAGCCGCTGTCGCTTTCAAGTGTCATACGCTGCTGCGGTTCGTCTCGGATGACAAAGGGGGCTTTAAAGTGACTGAGGCGTTCGGTGTTTTGATAGGTTATCTGGTCGGCATGAATTCGGGTTTGAGTTGGGTTTTCCGAGGCGTTGGAAAGGTGCCAGCTGGTCATATTGAAGGCTTGCCAGCTCGGCCGCGTATCGGTTGCGTCTTCAGTGTTCAATGGGGCTGGCGCTTGGGCTGTCTGTTTAAATGCGATTACGAGGGTGAGTATGGTCGCGATAAAAATCAACAATAGTGGAAATCTTTTTAGCATTTAACGGCGTCTCGTTCGGCTTAGACGGTTTCGCGCAGATAAAAGTCCATGTGGGCTTGCCACAGCCCTTGGGCTTTCAAAATCAGCTCACAGATTTCTCGAACACAGCCTTGGCCACCATTAAATTGTGAGATGTAATCGACACGCGGCTTAACTTCGGCATCTGCGTCGGCTGGGCAAGCGGCTAAGCCGACACGGGTAAGAATGGGTAAATCGAGAATGTCGTCGCCAACATAAGCAATTTCGGAAAAGTGCAACCCCAGAGACTCAACCAGTTTTAAAAAGGTGGGGAGTTTGTCCGGCACGCCTTGGTAAAGGTGTTTCACTTTTAAATCTTGCATGCGCTTGGAGGTGAGCGGGGAGTTGCGACCGGTGATGATGCCGATTTCGATGCCGCTTTTTTGCAACATCACCATGCCGTGCCCGTCTCGTGTGAAAAAAGCCTTGTACTCCATGCCATCATCACCGTAAATCAGCTTGTTGTCGGAGAGGACGCCGTCAACATCCAAAATCAACAGGCGGATGGTTTCGGCTTTTTTCACCAGGCCTGGTGAAAAGGGCGCAAGATCGGTCATGTAAAGGCTCCTATAGAATTGTGACTCTGCCGGCCATTTTTAACCACTGGCGGCACGAAAATACAAGAATATCATATAACCCACAAACGTGGACAGTAGCAGAAAGCCTTCGAAGCGTGTAATGATCGCTTTGCCCCGAAATGGCAGTGCGACAACCAGCATGGCAACCGTCAACGCAAGCATGATTGGATAGTCCAATAACAGCGTGTTTTTTTCAATAATGGACGGTGCCAGCAAGGCGGGCATGGACATTACCGCCAGTAGGTTGAACAGGTTGGAGCCTAGAATGTTGCCGATCATTAAATCGGCTTCGCCTTTTTTGGCAGCGCTGATGGCGGCGGCCAGCTCGGGCAAGCTGGTGCCGACCGCGATAATGGTTAAGCCAATAATCATTTCAGGCACTTGGAAATACATGGCCACTTCCACGGCACCCCAGACCATCATTTTGGCGCTGCCCATTAATATGGTTAGGCCGATAAACAAAAATACCCAGGCTTTTGTTTTGGAGAGTTTGGGGAGGTCTTCCAGTTCCTGGAAGGTTTCCTCCGCGAGTGGGTCACTCGTGGGCATGGTTTTATTGGCATAGATCATCCACCCCATTACAATAATCAAAAGCACGACAAGAATCGTGCCGTCAAGCATGTCCAAGTCGTTGTCCAGCATCAGTAGCGCGCCAACGATGGAGATGACGATAAGAATCGGGAACTCCCGTTTCAGCAAAGAGGATTTGATCAGTATCGGTGAAATAATGGCCGTCACCCCAAGCACCAGACCGATATTGGCAATATTGGAGCCAACAACATTGCCAATGGCCAGGCCTGGGCTGTTGTCAACGGACGCCAGAATGGCGACCAGCATTTCGGGGGCGGAGGTGCCAAAGCCCAAAACCACCACCCCGATAATCAATGGTGAAACGTTTAGGTGAACGGCGGTGCTGGCCGCCCCTTCAATAAAAATGTCCGAACTCCAGACCAGCAGAACCAGTCCGATTAATAGTACAATTGAAGGTAAAACTAGGCTTGTGAGCATAATTGAATGTCTTTGTGGGGTTGGTGTTGTATGGGCACTTTTGGTCGTTTAAAACAGTTTCGCTCAACCGAATTTGAGCTAATTGAGCGAACGCAAAACCGTCATTATAGTTTTTTTTGTATTGGAAATAAATAATGTTTATGGCTGAATTCAAGGTTGTTAAGGTTTGGGGTCTAGTTGAGTAGGGGGTGTGATGTCAGGTGAGATTGAAAATTTGTTGGTGGGTGCTTTTGGCTGGCATTCAACGGGTTGGGAAGAGACGTTTTACCCAGAGGATATGCCGCAAGACTGGCGTCTGGATTATTACAGCCAGTATTTTCAAACGGTTTTAGTGCCTTATTCCGAGTGGCGAAACTGGACGGCAACAACCATTGAAGAACTGGTGGCGTCGCTTGAGGAAGCGGTGTTTTATTGGGTGTTTGACTTGCCCGAATCATTAGATTCCGAGACGGACAAGACATTGCGCCAAATAAAAGCCCATTTTCAAGCGAGTGCCTACGGTATTTTATACCATGGTTTCAAACGCTTAACGGAAGAACTTACATCTATTTATCAAGTCACTTATTTGGCAGACGAATCGACATTTGAGGCGAATGCCCCACACGCTGGTGGCTTGGAATGGGTGTGGCGACAGAATGGTTTGGTGCTTTGGGGAGCGCCGTTGGGGTATGTGAGCGATTTACCGGACGATGGTCGAGCGCAGGCCGATTTGCTGCGGAAATTTATGGCTTCATTGCCGGAATCTTGTCAAGCAGGCTTGTTTTTAGTGGGGAACCCGCATCTGGACATGGCGCAATTAAAAAACCTGAAGGTAGTGGCGGAGTTGCTGGGGTATTGACCGGTATTGAGCTTTGTTGACCTACTTCGGATGGCTTTTCCCTTTGGCTTTAAATAAAAGTTTGTTAATATCACGCCTCTAAATCTGAAAACTGCACAAAATTTTCGCCAAGTTGGTGCTTGGCATTTGCTTCCGCAAGCACAGCAGCAACATGGCGCAAATTCGTTAACACGCAAACGCGCAAACGCATAAGGTCGAATGTGTGCAAACTGCGAATGATTGTAGATGACTTGTTACTGAGTTGAACTGAAATGAGTATTTAGCCGGATGATTGCCGATACGCTGATTGATATTAAAAATGTGAGTTTTTCGCGTGGTGAGCGCGTCATCTTTCGCGACTTTTCCTTGAAGATTCCGGTGGGAAAGGTGACGGCGATCATGGGGCCGAGCGGCACCGGCAAGACCACGCTGCTGAAGCTGATTGCCGGTCAGCTCAAGCCGGATCAGGGTGAAATTTGGGTGAATGGTCAGAATGTTCACACCTTGAGGCGCTCGAAACTCTATGAGTTGCGTCAAAAAATGGGGATGTTGTTTCAGAGCGGTGCCTTGCTAACCGATTTGAATGTGTTTGATAATGTGGCTTTTCCCGTGCGTGAACACACCGATTTACCGGAGGACATTATCCGGCCGTTGGTGCTGATGAAGCTGCAGGCCGTAGGCTTGCGAGGTGCTCAACACCTGATGGCGTCGCAGTTGTCCGGTGGGATGTCCAGAAGAGTGGCCTTGGCACGGGCTTTGGCGTTGGATCCCGACATGATTTTTTATGACGAGCCGTTTGTTGGGCAAGATCCGATTACCATGGGCGTGCTGATAGAGCTGATCCGCAAACTCAACGACACCTTGAGCGTGACCAGTGTGGCGGTTTCGCATGATGTTAATGAAGTTCTGTCGATTGCGGACTTTGCCTGCGTGATATCCGAGGGGCGCGTGGTGGCGGAAGGCACGCCCGATGACTTGGTAGCGTCTGAATCGGATTACGTTCAACAGTTTTTGCAAGGCCTGCCAGATGGTCCGGTACCATTTGATTATCCTGCAAAACCTTATTTTCAGGATTTGAAATGAAATCTGTGTTCGATTTTCTGGCCGCTATCGGCCACAGTGTGACGCAGGTCTTCCGTGCTTTCGGGCGAGGGTTTTTCTTTGTCTGGTCTCTTTTGCCAGCCATACCAAACGCCTTTTTGCGTTTAGATCTTCTCATTAAACAGATTTATTTCGCCGGTGTCTTGTCCTTACCCATTATTCTCACGGCGGGACTGTTTGTGGGCATGGTGTTGAGTTTGCAAGGCTACAATGTATTGGTGGATTTCAATGCCGAAGAAGCGGTGGGCACCATGACGGCTTTGTCATTGTTGCGAGAGTTGGGGCCGGTGGTGGCGGCCTTGCTGTTTGCCGGACGCGCCGGTTCTGCTTTAACCGCAGAGATAGGTTTAATGCGCTCCACTGAGCAGTTATCGGCGCTGGAAATGATGGCGGTGGATCCGTTGAAATTTGTGTATGCGCCGCGGTTTGTGGCGGCGTTGTTGGTTTTGCCGATGTTGTCGTTGATGTTTATTGCGATGGGGATTTTGGGGGGCTATCTGGTTGGGGTCGGTTGGTTAGGCGTCGATGAAGGGGCTTTTTGGACGCAGATGAATCAAAGCGTGGATTGGCATGAAGATGTCGTAAATGGCATTATCAAGTCGATTGCGTTTGCGGTTCTGGTGGCCACAGTGGCCTTGTTTCAGGGGCATGATGCCTTGCCCACTTCGGCGGGGGTGAGTCGTGCCACCACTCGCACGGTCGTGCATTCATCATTGGGTGTGCTCGGATTGGACTTCATTTTAACAGCGATGATGTTCAGTTGACGCGGGTCGGTCGGCCAAGTGTGGCCGTTCCGACAAAATGAGTAAACAATAGAGAAATTATCTATGTCTCGATGGAAAATGGTTGAAGTAATGGTGGGGGCTTTCGTGTTGATGGCGCTGATTTCTTTGGCGGTCATTGGTTTGAAAGTGAGTAATTTCGATGGGTTTCAAGAGCGCCCGACGTATCAAGTCAGTGCCTTGTTCAGCAACATTGGCGGTTTGAAAGTGCGCTCCCCAGTCAAAATCAGTGGCGTGGTCGTGGGGCGTGTTTCATCCATTTCCGTGGATCGCAATACCTACCAGGCCAGGGTATTAATGGATATTTATCAGGATTACAATGAATTGCCATTGGATACTTCCGCATCCATTCTGACCTCAGGGCTGCTTGGGGATCAATATATCGGTTTGCAGCCCGGGGCGGATGATGTGTATTTGATTAATGGCGACCAGATTGACTTGGTGCAGCCGGCTCTGGTGCTTGAAGAGTTGATTGGGCAGTTTTTAACGAAATTTGCAGACAGTGGTTCGGAGGGGAAATAATGTTTTTTTTATCGTTGGTTAACACGAAAAAATCGGCATGGGTTGGTTGGAGTTTTCTGGTAGCAACGGCGTTTTTTGGCCAGGCCTGGGCGGTTGAGATTAATCAATCGAACCCGGAGGCAATGGTTAAAGAACTTTCGGAAACGGTGATTACAGAGGTGGACAAACAGCGCGCTGAGCTGGAAGCGGATCCGCAAAAAATCAAAGTGTTTGCAGAAACCTTTGTGCTGCCTTATGTGGATACGCCTAAAATGGCGCGTTATGTTATGGCCAATTATTGGAAGCAGGCGACGCCAAGTCAACAAGCGGCGTTTACAGAAGCGTTCACTAACACGCTTTTGCGCTCTTATGCCAGCAGCATTTTGAAACTGCAAGTCACTCGGATTGATGTTTCTAAGGCGGTGGAGACCCGCCCAGGAAGGGCGTCGGTGACAACAGATGTGACTCAAGGCGATGGCAATGTTTCCACTGTGGTGTATCGTGCTTTTCAGGATTCCAAAACGCAAAAATGGATGCTGTATGACGTGTCGATCGAGGGGATCAGCCTGCTGTTAAATTATCGCAAGACGTTTGCTTCGGAGTTTCAGCGCAAAGGCATTGATCAAGTGATTGAAGAACTGAACGCGAAAAACCGTCAGTTTTCTTCAGCCTCCGAGGCTTGAATGCGTAAACTGCAGGATGTGCCGTCCGCGACCTTGGAGGGGGATGTGTTGGTGTTGTCCGGCAGCATTGGCATTGCTGAAGTGGTGCGGCTGTATCAACAGACATTGAAAGCGCAGGCTGCGCCGGTGAAATCGGTGGATTGTCGCGGGGTGCAAAATGCCGATTCCGCCTGTTTGGCCATGCTTCTCTATGTGCAGTCTGTGAACGCAGCGCCGCTCAAGTTGATTGGGTTGTCGGATGATCTCAAGGTCTTGGTGGATTTGTATGGATTGAACCAAGTGTTTGAGATACCGCCTTCGACCTCGGGTTAACACTCGAATTTACCTCGCGCCTCACTCGTACCAAGCTTTCATTGAAAATTATTAAGGAATATTATGTCGTCTGCCGCCGTTTCTTTTCAGGCTGTTCAAAAACAATATGGGGCTTTACAGGCCTTAAAGGGGGTGTCGTTTGATGTGCGCCCCGGGTGTTTTTTTGGCTTGTTGGGGCCGAACGGTGCCGGTAAATCCACTTTGATCAATACGATGGCCGGCTTGATCAAGCCAACCGACGGTCGCATTTTGATCAATGGGTATGATGTGCAGAAGGATTATCGCCAGACACGCCGCTTT
>NZ_JBNGDN010000038.1:0-17844 GCF_049975065.1 Hydrogenovibrio sp. | reverse complement strand
CAAAATCAGAATGTGGGCACCGGTAGCACCAAGGGGGTGGAGCTGCAGTTGAATATGCCGGTCACCGAGACCATTGATGTGGCCGCCGCCTATGCCTATGTCGATCGTGAGCTGAGTGACAAGGATCTGGTGGCCACCTATTCGCCGAAAAACAAGGTGAGCCTGTATGGCGATTGGTACCCGGCGCCGAAATGGCAGCTGGGTGTGGATTGGCATTATCAGGACGGTGCCGAAAGCAGCAGCGATGGCCGCCGCCCCACCGCCGGATTTAATTTGTGGAACCTGTCGGCGGCTTACGACATCAACAAGCACTTCAGCACCAATGTGGTGTTGAAAAACGCCTTGGACACCGATTATGAAATTTCGGAAGGTGATCCGATGCCGGGTCGTACTGTGTGGGTAAATCTGCATGCCCGTTATTGATTTTCGCGGTTGGCTCGTGAGCTGAGTCGCCGTAACCCTTTTCCTCTAACTCTGTTATCTGTCATTTACCTTGGAGGAGGTTGGTTCAAGCATACCCAGTGTGTTTGAGCCTTTTTTTATTTTCGGCTGCCGATGAGAGCGGGAGCCTTGATTACCATTTGGATGTTTAGAATGCTTATCGCACGCTGTCTTCGTTTACGAATGTGGGTATTCGTCGCACTCTGTTTTGTCAGTCACCCGGCCTTGTCGGCCGGGGACGATGTTTGTCAACCGCCGGCAACGGTGTCTAAGGTGTATGCCGCCAATCCGGTGCTGGCCTATCTGGTGATGGCTGTGGCGCCGGACAAACTGGCCGGCTGGAACTTTCCGCCGTCGCCACAGGCCAAAGGGATTTTCCCTGACGCCAGTTTTGATTTGCCGGTCATCGGTGGTTGGTTCGGTCAAGGGCGCACGCCGAACATGGAAGTGTTGCTGGCCAATCAGCCGGATTTGATCGTGATGTCCGGGGCAACGGTGGACGTCAGCCGTCAGCAGACCTTGAAAGACTTGGGGGTGCCGGTATGTCAGTTGCAATTGGACGTGTTATCGGATTACCCAGAGGGATTTCGTCGTCTTGGCCAATGGCTGGGCGTGCCGGAGCGGGGTGAGGCCTTAGCACAGGACGCTGAGCGACTCTTGACCTTGCAAGCGCAACGCCGTGATTTACTGGCGGCGTCCGGCGTGCCGGTCAAAACCGTTTATTACGCCGAGTCGCCGAACGGTCTGATGACCGAGTGCCGAGGTTCCATTCATTCCGAGGTGATTCCCTTGGCTGGCGGTTTAAACCCACATATCTGTCCGGGTGAGGCCGCACAGCAAAGTCGTTTTGGAAAAGTCGCCATCAATTTCGAGCAGCTTCTGAAATACGACCCGGACGCGATTGTGACGCAGGAGCGCCGTTTTTACGACAAGGTGTATCGTGATCCCAAGTGGGCCAACTTGAAAGCGGTGCGCCATCAGCAGGTGTTCTTTATGCCGCAAACGCCCTTCCGTTGGATGGATCGCCCACCGTCGTTTATGCGCTTGCTGGCCAGTCAATGGCTGATGAACCGCCTGTATGGCGATCAGGTGCGCATTGATATGGCGGCGCAGGTCAAACGCTTCTATCAGCAGTTTTTTCAAGTGACGCTGACCGATGTTCAGGTGAGTCATATCCTGGCGGGAGGAACCTTGAATGCGCGCTGAAAACACCTTGACGCTCGGGGCCATGTTTCACGTCACGCCTTTGGGGGATGAAGGTGCGACCCGAACCTACCAGCGATTCACCGATTTGGCGGTGTCGTTGGAAACCCTCGGCTATGAAGAAGCCTGGGTGACGGAGCATCATTTCAATGCTTACAGTTTGACGCCGGTGCCCACTTTGCTGATGTCGCACTTTTTGGCGAAAACGCGATGTTTGAAACTGGGCGCGGCGGCGGTTTTGGTGGGGTTTCACAACCCGATTAGCGTGGCGGAACAATTGGCGACTTTATCGGCCTTGGCACCGGGTCGGGTGTTGTGCGGGTTTGCCAAAGGCGGGCCGTTTGAATCTCAGAATGCGGTGTTCAAAGCGGAGCAATCGGCGTCGCGGGAGCGCATGAATGAAGCGGTGCCGGCCATGCTGGATTTGTTGAAAGGCGAGGTGGTGACGCATCAGGGCGACTTCTATCAATGGGATGCCGTTAATTTAATCCCGAAAGGCGGTTTCACCCATCGTGACACTTTTATCGCCAGTGCCGATGACAGCAGTTTGGCAATGGCCGCCCGGCACGATCTTGGGCTGATGGCCGCGCAGTTTTGGGATGTGCAACGGATTGAACGGAATGCAGGCGTGTATCGGCAGGCTCATCCGGAATCTGCCAGGCCTGACCTGATGGCGGCGCGCGGGCTGTTTATGGACGAGGACCCGGAGCAGGCGCGTCGCTTGGCTTGGCAACATATCGAATCTTTCCGGGCGCAAAAATCGCAGCTTTGGGGCAAAGGGCAAGGTCCTATGGCGAAATTATCGCCGGACGAACTCTTGCAGCGCATGCTGGTGGGCACGCCTCAGGACATTGTCGGGCAGGTGTTGGCGTTGCAGTGTGCCGGGGTAACGCGTTTGGCCTTGAACCCGCTGACGTCCAGCCCCGAGCAACGCCTTAAACAGTTCGAATGGTTTGTGTTGGCGGTTTGGCCGCAGGTGCAGGCGGCGTTAAGTGGGGATTTAAGTGCGAGGCACAGCACATGAAGCTGGGTGCGTTCGGGCTTTTGTTCGGGGGACTGCTGTTAACGGCTTTGGTGTCGCTGACGTTGGGGCGTTACGACTTTGCACCGCTGTCCAGTTTGCAACAGTTAGGGTGGTCATTGACCTCTCAGGAAGGTGAAGTCAATCAGTTGCTGGTCAATATCATGCTCGATGTCCGTTTGCCGCGAATTATTGCGGCGGTGTTGATTGGCGCGGCGCTGGCCGTGGCAGGCACCGCTTTTCAAGCGCTGTTTATGAATCCGCTGGTATCGCCGGGCGTATTGGGCGTGTTATCCGGTTCGGCTTTCGGCGCATCTTTGGGTATTCTGCTGTTTGACAGTGTGTGGATGATGCAGTTATTGAGTTTCGGGTTCGGTTTGCTGGCGGTGTTCATCGCCTTGATGCTGGCGAAGGGGGAACTGCGCAATAATCTGACCATTCTGGTGCTGGGCGGCATGATTGCCGGCGCTTTGTTTACCGCCTTGTTGTCGGTGGTGAAATACGTGGCCGACCCTTACAACAAACTGCCGGCCATTGTTTATTGGTTGATGGGGTCGCTGGCGAATGTGGAGGGCAGTTTACTGTTATGGTTGGCACCGTTTATGTTGATGGGCATGGTTTTGCTGATGGTTCAGGGGCATACTTTGAACGTGTTGAGCTTGGGCGATGACGAAGCACGAACTTTGGGTGTTTCAGTGGAACGAAAACGGTTATTGGTGATTGTGCTGGCGACCTTTTTAGGGGCCATTACCGTGACGTTGGGCGGCATGATCGGCTGGGTTGGGCTGGTGATTCCGCACCTGACCCGTTTGCTGTTCGGGGCTGACAACCGGTTTCTGTTACCGGCGTCGGCGCTGATTGGGGCGATTTATCTGCTGGTGGTCGATAACGTCGCTCGGCTGGCGTTGACGGTGGAAATTCCGCTCGGCATTCTGACGGCATTGATTGGGTTGCCGGTATTTGCCTGGGCGCTGAAAAACGTCCGTAAAGGGTGGCAGCCCTGAGGGAATCTCGCATAATTAAGCGATGGAGATTGACATCTCCTATCGGTTTTGAGTTTAATATATTTGCATTAAATATTAATAAAATCAAATGGTTGTGTTGTTTTGGTAATATGGATAAAAGGCCATATGCCGTTAACGATATACCGAACAATGAATAGGAGTTATTTAAATGAAATTCAGTGCAAGAAATCAAGTGAAAGGGACGGTTAAGGCCATTCAGACCGGCGCGGTGAATACCGAGGTGGTTATTGAAGTGGCCCCGGGTGTGGAGCTGGTGTCCATTATCACTAAAAATTCCGCCGAATCTTTGGGCTTAGCGGTTGGGAAAGAAGCCTATGCCATCGTCAAAGCCAGCAATGTGATGGTTGCAGTGGATTGATCGAAATTTGATTCGACATTGAAAAACCCAGGCCTGGGTCTTTTAGGCTTGGGTTTTTTTGCTTTTTCAATATGTAATAAAGTATATTTCGTAATGGTTTTTAGACACGTAAGGATAAGGCAAGATGATGGTTTGGTTTAGCAATGAAGAAATCGCGCAGTGGATCAATGAAGACGCCCCTTTGGTCGATTTGACGTCGCACTTGCTGGGAATCGAGGCGCAATATTGTGAACTGACGGTCACCACTCGGCATGCTACTTGTCTGACATTGACCGAAGAAGCGGGGCGTCTTTTTGAGCAATTGGGTGCCGAAATCCTTTTCTGTGAAGCGAGTGGTCGTCAGGTTGAGAGCGGCACCGAAATTTTGAAAGTGGCCGGGCGCGGCGATGCCTTGCACCGTGGTTGGAAGGTGGCGATGAATCTGCTGGAAACCGGATGCGGTGTTTCCACCGCCACTGCGGAGATGGTGGCAGCGGTTCAGCGGGCGCGGGATATTCCGCTGCTGGTGACACGCAAACATGCGCCGGGGATGAAAAAACAACTGATCAAAGCGATCCTGTCCGGCGGCGCCTACCCGCATCGTTTAGGGTTGTCGGAAACGGTGTTGATTTTTGAAAATCATTTAAATGTGATTGGCGGACGCGAGGCCTTGCCTAGAGCGATTCAGAAAATGAAAGCGGCGGCCTGTGAAAAGAAAATCATGGTGGAGTGCGACGACCTGGAGCAGGCGGTTCAGGCGGCTGAAGCCGGTGCCGATGCCATTCAATTTGACAAGGTGCCGGTCGATGATCTGGTTTTATGGTGTCAATCCTTGAAAACCGCTTTTCCGGCATTAAAGGTGCTGATGGCCGGTGGCATTCGCCGTGACAATGTGGTGGCCTATGCCGCCAGTGGCGTGGATGGCATCGTGCTCAGTTCGCTCTACCACGCCAAACCGGCCGACTTGGGCGTGCGCATTCAACGACGGGATTGAGCGGCGATGATACAGATTCAATCTCTGGCGGCGGCGTATGGCGATCAGCCGGTGTTTTCCGATTTGAACCTCTCGTTGAATGCCGGTGAAATCATCAGTCTGCTTGGCCCGAACGGTTGTGGTAAAACCACTTTGCTGCGAACCCTGCTGGGGTTGCACCCGAAAACGGCCGGGCGCGTGCTCATCAACGGTGACGTCGCGGATAGCTTGACGCCGAAAGCACAGGCCCGTTTGGTCAGTTATGTACCGCAGTATCATCGGCTGGCGTTTGGGTATGCCGTGCTGGACATGGTGTTGATGGGTGTGGTGGCGGCCGAATCGCAATGGTACCGCGCCGGTCAAGCCGACCGGCAACGCGCCGAAGAGGCGTTGGACTTGCTTGGCATCGGGCATTTAAAGCAACGCCCTTACACCGAATTGTCCGGCGGGCAACGCCAGTTGGTGCTGATTGCTCGGGCCTTGGCGCAAGAGACGCCGTATATTTTAATGGACGAACCCACCAATGGATTGGACTTCGGCAATCAGATTAAATTGCTGGAGAAAATCCGCGACTTGGGTGAGGACCATCGTTGCATTCTGTTTACTTCCCACCACCCGGAGCAAGCGATGATGTCCGCCACCCGCACGCTTATGATGCAGAAAGGGGAAATTCTGCGGGACGGCGCACCGCAAGCGCTGTTGACGCGTTCCAATATCTGCCAACTCTACGATATTCCCGAGGCGCATTGGCCGTCGGCGTTCAGCGGATTTTCTTAGCCACCGATCATTTTTGAAGCGATGCCTTTTTCCTTGCCGTTTTCGCCGAGTATCAGACCGCCCATATGCAGAATCAGGAAGGGGATTAAATACCACAACGCCAGCACATGAACGTCTTTGGCGATGTCGCCCAGTGCATTGTCGGGGCCGAATTTCATGTAAAGCCCCGTCATCACGGAAAGCGCGACGCCAGTGTAAAAAGCGATGTACACCCAGGCCTGGAACTTTTCGCGTAAATCGGCTTCGGCACTAAAAGGGCCTTTGTAGAAAATGCCTTGCGAGGTGGTATAAGCCAAGCGCGCCAGCAGTAGTACGCCCATCAGATAACCGGCATACAAATGCCACTGGAACATATTGCCGCGAATCGCTTTGGCGGCTTTGACGGCATCGGCCTCGCTGATGTTGTATTGTGCCATCTGGGGGGAGCTGGTGATAATATCAGCCACAGTGTGCTTTTCCATCCACCCCATTCGCAACAGAATGGTCAGCAAAATAAACAGCATCGTCAGGGCAATGCCCCAGTGAATCACACGGTGAAGCATCGTAAAATGGCGACGGTTCTCAAGCATTATCAGCGTCCTTGTTCATAAAATTTGAATGTAATGGTGAAGCGCAGGGCTTATAGTAAGGCTTATAGTGTAGCGGGTTCGGCGTAAGATGGCGATGGAAAATCCATAGAAGCCATAAAGAATATTGATCCTTCCGAAAAAGCGCGGCCTGTCTGAACTTGTGTTGATAAGCGGGTACAATAAATTTTATTTTTCAGGGGTGTTTTCAGAGTCGTGGACGAGGAATGCATGCAAAACGGTTTAAGAATTGCCGCAATAAAGGTGGGTGCGTTATGTTCGTAAAAGTGGCCGTGCCCGGACCGTTTTTGGCGCCGTTGGATTATGCGTTGCAAGCCGACCCGAACGAGGTTGGCGACGAAACCCTTGCGGAAACCGCGAACCTGTCGCTGGCCTTGGAACCGGATGCGGCTCCGGCGGATGCAAAGCTCCTCAGCTCCTCAACACAGAAGGAAATTCTGCCCGTTGTTGGTGGCCGTGTCACGGTGCCGTTCCGCAATAAGCGTTTAGTCGGTGTTGTGATGGCGTTGACTGATGAAGCCGAGGTTGAATCCACTAAAATCAAATCCATCGACAGGGTGTTGGACGCTGAGCCGATTTTTTCCGAGACGGAAATGGCGCTGTTATTGTGGTCGAGCCGTTATTATCACGAACCCATCGGCAACGTGATGCAAACCGCTTTGCCGAAACGGATTCGACAGGGCGAATCTTTGACGGTGGAAGGCGTGCCCGCCTGGCAGTTGACCGAAACCGGACAGGCCGCCGAGTCTCAAATTGCCGCGAATGCCACCCAACAAAAAGCGCTGTTCGAAGCGATGTCTGCTCAAACCGACGCCGTCACCGCCGAGGCATTGAATGCGGTGCTCAGTGGTTGGCGTTTGCCGATGAAGCGTTTTATCGAAAAAGACTGGGTCGAGGAAATCGAAAAAAATTGTCTGCATGCCCTGCCGCCCAGGGAAACATTAACCAGGCCTGGTCATTGCTTGAATACCGAGCAACAAGCCGCCGTGGATCAGGTGTTGGCGCAAAAAGGCTTTCAGGCGCATTTGTTGGAAGGCGTGACCGGCAGCGGCAAAACCGAGGTGTATCTCGGCTTGATTGAAGCCATCATTGCGCAAGGCAAACAAGTGCTGGTGCTGGTGCCGGAAATCGGTCTGACGCCGCAAACGGTCAAGCGTTTCGAAGCCTATTTGCAAGCGCCGGTGGCGGTGATGCATTCCGGTTTGAACGATAAAGAACGTCATTGCGCCTGGTCGCTGGTGAAAACCCATCAGGTGTCGGTGTTGCTGGGGACGCGTTCGGCGATTTTCACGCCGTTTGACAATCTTGGCTTGTGCATTATGGATGAAGAGCATGATTTGTCCTTCAAGCAACAGGACGGTTTCCGTTATTCGGCGCGGGATTGTTTGGTGCGTCGGGCGCAGTTGGAAAAAGTGCCGGTGGTGTTGGGGTCGGCGACGCCCTCATTGGAAAGCCTTCAGAACGCCAAGTGCGGGCGCTATCACTGGTTGCGATTAACGCAGCGGGCGGGTGTTGCGCAAATGCCGGATGTGCGGTTGCTGGATGTGCGCGGTCAACCGCTGGAAGAGGGGGTGTCCGAGGCGCTAAAAGCACAAATGCACAGGCATTTGCAGGCGGGTGGACAGGTGTTGCTGTTTTTGAATCGGCGCGGTTATGCGCCGGTGCTGATGTGCCATGACTGTGGTTGGCAGGCGGCCTGCCCAAGCTGCGATGCTAATTTGACCTATCACCATCAAGTGAATGAATTACGGTGCCATCATTGCGGGCATCAGGAAAAAGCCCCTATGCACTGCCCCAGCTGTGGTGCCAGCGAATTTGTGAAAGTGGGTCAGGGCACGGAGCGGTTGGAGCAGCTTGTCTCGGCTTGGTTTGCGGATTATCGCGTGCTGCGGGTCGATCGCGACACCACGCGCAATAAAGGCCAGATGCTGGCCTTGACCGAACAGGCCAGCCTGGGGGAAGCGGACATTTTAATTGGCACGCAAATGCTGGCCAAAGGGCACCATTTTCCGAAAGTGACTTTGGTCGGCTTGCTGGACATTGACCAAGGGTTGTTCAGTTGCGATTTTCGCGCCGCCGAACGCATGGCGCAACTGGTGGTGCAGGTCTCCGGTCGCGCAGGACGTGCTGAGCAGGCAGGAGAGGTCTGGATTCAGACGCATCACCCGGAACATCCCTTGCTGAAGGTGTTGGTGGAACAGGGGTACGGTGCTTTTGCAGAACAGGCCTTGCAGGAGCGTCGCTTGGCTGGGGTGCCGCCTTTTGCTTATCAGGTGATGATGCGTGCCGAGTCGGTTGAGGCACAAGCGGGTTGGGCGTTTTTAAATGAGGTTAAAAGTCAGTTGAACTTTGCTAAAATGGAAGGGTTAAATGTGCTTAGTGCTCAGACGGGGAGAGGGGCGTCATCCGATTCCGCTGAGGCTTCGCCGCACGTCTGGGGGCCGGTGAGTGCGCCGATGCTCCGGCGTCAGGGGCGTTACCGTTATCAGTTGTTGTTGCAGAGCCATGACCGCCCAGCGTTGCATCGTTGGCTGGCGCAGGTGGAGCCGATGCTGTATGCCATGCCGCTGGCCAGAAAAGTGCGCTGGTCGCTGGATGTGGATCCACAGGAGATGACCTAGCCGCTTTAATCCGACAGGCGGCTAGGCCGCTGGAGCCTTGCGCAATGGCAGTCAAAATTTCAGGTTAGGAAGGTAAGGGGATGAATGGATGTCGATGTTAGTGAAACTGTTTAAGGCGTTGAACGCCAATCAGGCACCGGGGCAAATTGCATTGTCCTTTGTGCTGGGGATGATTCTCGGGCTAACGCCCTTGTTGTTTCCGCACAATCTGCTGACGTTGTTTTTGATTGCTTTTCTGCGTGTCAATCTTTCCGCCGTGATCGTTGCAACGGTATTTTTCAGTGGATTGGCTTATTTGCTGGATCCAGTCTTCCATCAGATCGGCTTGGCCATTTTGCAGGCATCGGCCTTGCAGTCGCTGTTCACCGACCTTTATAACAACGCCTTCTGGCGTTGGCTGCATTTTAATAATTCCATTGTGATGGGCAGTGTGGTGACGGCGTACCTGCTCAGTCTTCCGGCCTTTGGGGTTTTCCTGTGGTTGGTGAAAACCTATCGCCAGCGTTTTCTGGTGTGGGTCAATCAATTTAAAATCGTGCAACTGTTAAACGGCGCCGACAAGGCAGGATTGGTTTCGAAGGTGATGCAATGAATCAGACGACTCAAACAGACCCAAACGCAGGCGCAACTCAGAATCAAGCCGACAATACGCAAGCGTCGCACTTCCCGCAATCTTTGCAATCCAAAGGCTGGATTCGCTGGTCAGGCCTGGGCATTTTAGGGCTGGTGGTGGCGTTAGTGTTCGCCATCAGTTATTTCAGTTTTACCGCTGTGTTGAAAAATCAGTTGGAAACGCTTGGCTCTAAAGCTTGGGGCGCGAAAATCGAAATCGGTTCGCTTCATGTCGGAATCTTACCCATTTCCGTTGGCTTGCGGGATTTGCAAGTGACCGACCCAGATCAGCCGATGGAAAATTTGATGGTGTTGGAACGGATCAGTGCCTCTTTAAATTTGTACCATCTGGTGGTGGGGCGCACGGTGATTGAAGAAGTGCATTTTACCGGGCTGGCACTGCATCAGCCGCGCGAGACTTCCGGGGCTTTGACGAATGCAGCGGTATCCGAAAGCGCAACGGCCGTGGGGCGGGCCGCGGATCGTTTGGGGTTGAAAATGCCGACCGTGGCCTTGCCGGATCCTCAGGCCATTTTGGCACGCGAAAAATTGGACACACTGGAAGCCGCCAAGCGCATACAGACGCAACTGAATGACATTGACCAGGCCTGGTCAAACCTGCAAAAAGACCTGCCGACCGAGGCGCAGCTGCGCGACTACC
This sequence comes from Hydrogenovibrio sp., assembly GCF_049975065.1. Classification (GTDB taxonomy): domain Bacteria; phylum Pseudomonadota; class Gammaproteobacteria; order Thiomicrospirales; family Thiomicrospiraceae; genus Hydrogenovibrio. The sequence continues at coordinate 7,586 of NZ_JBNGDN010000038.1, read as the reverse complement.
AAAAACGGTTTGAAGCTTTAACGCAAGGTGAAAACGATGCGAAAACCCTGTTGGCGAAAAAAGACGATATTCTGAAACTGCAGGCGGAGCTGGAATCGCAAAAAGCCACTTTGGAAAAGGCACAAGACTTGCTTTTGAACCGTTTGCCGAAAGTGCAACAGGACGTGGTGGCGCTGAAAGACTTGCCGGAAAAGGATTATCGGCGCTTGATGTCGAAGTATTCGTTGGATTCATCTGGGCTGTCGAATGCCACCTATCTGTTGTTTGGACCGCAGATTCAATATTGGACCGATCAAGGATTGAACTGGTATCGCAAGCTGGAACCCTTTATCGCGCGACTGCGCGAAATGCAGGCGTCGTATCAGGCGGACGCGAGCGAAACGAGCGCGCCGGAGCGAGCGCTGGGTACCGATGTGGCCTTTACCGAATATGACCCGCAACCGGATTTTATCGTTAAGGAAATCAACGGCTCCGGAACCTTGGATTGGGGCGACCTGGTGTTTCATCTGCGGCAGGTGACCTTCGATCATCCGGCTTCGAGGTTGCCGGTGTTATTTGAGATTTTCGGGCAGCCAAAGGGCGCAACGGCCAAGCAATCGTTACGCATTATTGGTGAAAGCAATTTTATCGATCCGCAAGCGCCGCTGAATCAAGCCCGTATTTCTTGGCCGGGGTATGCGGTTTCCAATTGGCGTTTGTCTGGTGATGCCACCTTGCCGGTGGTGATGCAGCAGGGTGTGGTCGATATTGACGGTTCTGTATCGCTGGTGGGCGTGGATGAGGTCAATGCCAAGGTGGATATGGCCTTTCAAAAGGTGACACTGGATGTCAGTGAGACGGATTCGAAGGAGGTGCAGCGTTACGTGGCACCGCTATTCGATGATGTGAAAACGTTTACGGTGAAGACTCAAGTGTCCGGCGATGTGCTGGCACCGAAGATTCAGGCGCGTTCTGACTTGGATAAAATCCTGTCCGGCGCCTTTAAAAAGGTGGTCGGTCAGGAATTACAGCAGCTGAAATCACAATTCAAAGGTCAGATTAACGAGCGATTGCAACAGGAGCTGACACCGATTAACGCACAGTTGAAAGGGTTGCTGGGCGAGCAGGCGCAATTGAAAGCGGATGCAGATACACTGGAAAAAATACTTAATTATGACATAGAGGCACTCGCGAAAGAGCAGGCTCAGCAGCAAGTGGAAAAAGAAGCGAAAAAAGCGGTGGGCGATCAGTTAAAGAATTTACTGAAGTTTTAACCCAAATAATCCGAATAACCTCAAGATCCGCAAAATTTTGGGTTGATGGGTTCGGTGCCGGCTGGACTGGAAGGCCGTCGTTGATTAGGAATTGAAAAATGAAAAATAACGGACCGGTGACGCAACAGGAATACCGATTGGCTGAAGGCAGTATTCTGGTGTCGGAAACAGACCTGCAGGGGCGCATTGTTTATGCGAACGAAGCGTTCTTACAGGCCAGCGGCTACACATGGGAAGAGTTGAAAGGCCAGCCCCATAATATGATTCGTCACCCAGATGTGCCGGAGGCAGTGTTTGCCGATTTATGGGCGTGCTTGAAGCGCGGTGAGCCTTGGCATCAGTATGTGAAAAATCGGCGCAAAGATGGTGATCATTATTGGGTGGAGTCCAATATTGCCCCGGTTCGAATCAACGGTGAGGTGGTCGGCTACAAATCCGTTCGCAATGCGATGAAGCCGGAAACGGTTGTGGAGGCGGAACAGGCGTATCAGGCCATTCGTAACGGTCGCTTGTTAATTAAAAAAGGCGCTTTGGTGACGCCCTGGTCGCAAAGGCTGAACCGCTGGAGCCCCTTGCCAAGAAAGAGCATTATGGGCAAAACCATTCTGCCGTTGATTGTGATGGCGATCATCTGGAGTGCGGCCTTGCAACTGTACCTTCAGAATGTGGCGGATAATCTGTTTGAAGGTGCGGTGTTGGAACGACAGGAACTGTTGTTGAAGAATCTGGACTCGGAAGTGGCCAGTCAAAGCCAGATTGCCTTGACCAATGCGGTGGGGATTGCGGGCAATTCGGCTGTGATTTACGGGCTGTACGATCATCAGGACACGGTTTTGTGGCAAATCGTGCAGGTCAATTACGATCAGTATGTTAAACGTGCCAATATGGACGGCATCGGCTTGGCGATTTTTGACGAAGGCCTCAAGCAGGTGGCCGCCAGTGGCGTGCCGATTGCCGTAGAGGGGATGCCGGATGCCCCACAAACCCGCATTCAATTTCAAGCCGAAGGCGGCTTCATTCAAGCACTGGTGCCGGTACCTTATGGCGAGAAAACCATTGGCCTGGTCGTGTTGAGTCTGCCATTGCAGCATCTGGCGGATATGGAGATGCAGTCGCGTCACTTTTACGCCGCGCTTCAGGGAACACCGCAAAACGGTGAGTTTGCAGCCGGTTTTGACGAATCGCCGTTGCGTTCGCTGGTCACGCCTGCGGTATTGCAGCAGCTGACGCAGGCGGGGCAGGCGGTAGTGGGCGACGATTTTCTGGTGTTGGGCGAGATTCGAGAAGGCGATGAGGTGACGGGGGCGCATCTGATTTCCGAGCCAATGAACATTCTCGACAAGCTTCTCAGCGATACCTATTTCATGATTTATGTGGCTCAGGCAGCCATGTCCGGCGGCTTTATCCTGTTGTTGATTCAGGTGTTTTGGCGGATGCGGCAGTATGTTTTGAAACCGATGAAAAAATTGACGCAAAAACTGCGCATCGCTTCGGATGAAGGCAGTTTGTCCGTGCGGTCCGATGTGGTGCTGGACGATGAAATCGGACAGATGGCGAAAAGCTTTAATTTATATGTGACGTCGGTTCAGCACTTGATGATCAGCGTTTCCGATATGATTTCGGCCTTGTCGAAAGGGGAACTGCAATATCGCATTGAAGCCGATGCCAAAGGCGATCTGGACACCCTAAAAGGACAGGTGAATCGATCGGCTGAAAACATTCAGGGCGTGCTTTCTGAGTTGGAGCGCGCGATTCAGAATCTGATTGCCGCGAATTATTCCTTTGAATCTCAGGCGCACTTCGAAGGCGATTTCAAAGTGATGGTCAGTGATCTTCAAAATGCCATGCGCACCACGCACGAAGCGGTTTCCGGTATTAACGGCACAATGAAGGCCATTGCGGCAGGCGACTTTTCCAGTCGTTTGACCACCCCGTTGATGGGGGAATTGGATGCCTTGAAACAGAATGTCAACGAATCGCTGGATCAGCTGGAGGCCGGGATTACCGAAGCGGTTGAAGTGGTGGTGGCGCAATCGGAAGGCGATTTGACGCGTCGAGTCGAAGGGCAGTATCTCGGTAAAATCGGGGTGATGAAAGACGCCATTAATACCTCATTGGAAAACATGGGACGAGCAATTTCCGAGTTGATGGTGTCGTCACGCACGGTAAATGATGCGTCGGATCAAATTGCTTCCGGCAGTTCTGATTTATCGGATCGTATTCAAAGTCAGGCGGCGACTCTGCAGGAGACGGTTTCGTCGATGGAAATGATTACCGAAACCGTGCGTCAGAATGCGCAAAACGCGAATAAAGCTTCTGCGTTGGCCTCTTCCGCGAAACAGCAGGCGGATGAGGGGGCGGAGGTGATGTCGCAGACCATGGTGTCGATGAAAGAGCTGTCCGAATCGAGTCAGAAGATTTCCGACATTATCGGGTTGATTGATTCGATCGCCTTCCAGACGAATTTGTTAGCCCTGAATGCGGCGGTGGAAGCGGCACGTGCCGGTGAACAGGGTCGTGGTTTTGCGGTGGTGGCGGGTGAGGTCCGTACCCTAGCCGGTAAGTCGGCCGACGCCGCTAAGGACATTCGCAGCTTGATTGAAACCAGTGTGAATCAGGTCGCGCACAGCGAGACCCTTGTGCAGCGTTCCGAACAGGAATTTGCGTCCATTGTGGAAGTGATTTTGAAAATGCATCAATTCATTTCCGATATCGCTTTGGCGAATGGTGAGCAAACGCAAAGTGTCGAACAAATCAATCGTGCCATTGAGGGTATGGATGGTGTCACGCAGCAGAATGCCGCACTAGTCGAAGAAACGGCTGCGGCGGCGGAAAGGTTGCGCGGTGAAGCCGATCAAATGCGTAGCCAGGTTGGATTCTTCCATTTACAAAAGGATTCGATGGGGCGTGGTTTGACGCGAGGTCAGGCGGTCATCGAGAGCTTTAAGGTTGATCATTCCGCCCTGTCCAAACCGGAATCGGAAGACAATTGGGATCGTGCTTTGGTTCGACGCGCATTCAAAAACTGGGTAAATAAATTGCAGGCTTATATTAACGATATTGGTGAGGCTTCGCGGGCCGATTTCGACAACCCGACCGGGTTTACCCATTGGCTGCAAGGTGAAGGGCGTGAACGCTATGGCGATATGGCGGAATTTGCTTTGATGGCGCAGCTGTATCCGAACTTGCGTAAAGACTTGATGAAAGTCTATGATTTGAAAGCCGACGGTCAGGACGATGAGGCGAAAGTGCATTTCATCATTGTGCAGGAGCTGTCGAACTCGATTCTGGACTTGATGGATGCGTTAGAACATAAGCTGGTTTAATTGAGTTGGTTTAATCGACGCGCAGGATACGTCTTCGATTTTAGGGTGAATATGGAATGTTCAAGAGGTTCATTGTGAAGGGTGCAGGTATCCTGGCTTTAGTATCGGGGGCGTGGATGCTGACGGCTTGCACCACCACGGTGAAGCTGAAGGTGCTGGAGCCGGCTCAGATTGATCGGGCGGCGCACACCAAGCAAATCGCAGTGTCGCCATTTGAAGGCGATACGGTGGGGTTGGCCGGAAAAATTGAAGCGACACTGGCCAAGCAGAAACTGGATGGCGACTACTATTTCACCACCGTCAGTCGCAAAGAAGTGGATCAATTGTTGCAGGAACAGCAGTTTCAGTACAGCGGTGTGGTGAATGAAAATCGTTTGGTGGAAGCAGGTGAACTCTTGGGTGCTCAGGCATTTGTGGCCGGAGAGGTGACCTCTGCGTCGGCGCGGGACGACCGTCATTATGAAGAACGCATGGAGTGTGCCAATAAAAAATGCAACGAATATCGCGTTTATAACGTGGCTTGCCAAATTCGTACCGTCTCCATGGGCGCGAATATCAAGATGATCGATGTGTCGAAAGGCGACATTATCCATGCGGATTCCTTTACCAAAAGTCGTCGTTGGAAGCATTGCCGTGACGACAGCCGCACCTTGCCGACCAAATCCGCCGGACTGGAGTTGCTGGCATCGGAAATCGCCACGGATTTCGTTCACAGGCTGACGCCGCATTACACGACAATGACCGTAACCTTATTGGACGACCCGGACATGGATTACAGCGCCGAGCAGAAGAAAACCCTGTCGCTGGCCATCGAATACATTGAAGCCGGACGTTTGGACAAGGCCGAACGTATGCTGGGCACCTTGCTGGATTCGACGGATAACCGTTCTTATGTGGCTGCTTACGATCTGGGGGTGGTCAAAGAAGCCCAAGGCGATTTGGCTGAAGCCAGACGACTCTATCACTTGGCGGATGACTTGCAGGTGGAGCCGGTTGACGAAATCAATGAAGCCGTGAAGCGGATTGATCGGGTGATGGTCAACCGTGAAAAAGCGCTGTCACAGATATCGCAATGAAACCATTCCTACTTTTTGGTTTTGTCGTGTTGGCGTTGACCGCCTGTGTCGGTGGGGATGTCAAGCCACTTTCCAGCGCCGAAAAACCCACACCAGACTGGTTTTTGAACCCGCCGCCCGATACCGCACGCCAACTTTATGGTGTCGGAGAAGGGGGTGGCCGTAAAGACGCGGTGCAAGCCGCATTGGTCGATATTGCTTCAAAGTTGAGCGTGCAGGTTTCCGCGACCTTTCAAAGCCATTTGCAGGTGACGCAATCCAATTATGAATATGCTGAACGCACCTCGGAAAAACAAATTCAATCGCAGGTGGCAAACATTCAGCTTCGGGATTATCAGGTCGAGCGTGCGGAGCGCTTAGGTTACGGGAAAACAGTGGCGTTGGTAGCGTTGGACCGTCAAGCTCTGTTCGAGGATTTACGACGTCAGCAGGATGCGCAAATGCAGACATTGCAAACGGCCGAAAGCGCCCATCAGAAAGACGGTGCTTTCGGGCAATACGTTTTTTATCGCCGCAGTCTGGACGCTTTGGCCGAATTTCGGCAACGTTTATGGATTTTGCAAACCTTGCGAGCCGGGTTTGAGGCGCAGCCTTACAGTGATTTTTTACAAGGCTTTGAAGCACAGGCCGCGCGTTTAAAAGCCGAAATGCGCTTGGCGGTGACGGCCGATGCCGGTGCGAAGCGCTTGGTTGGGCCTTTGCAAGGTGCTTTGAGTCAGGCGGGGTTTCAAATGGCGAAAACGACCAGGCCTGGCGAAAAAGCTCAGATTCGTTTGATGGCAGAGGTGGCGCAGTCGCAAGCCTATGGTTTCTACATCGAACGGATGGCGCTGAACATTCGCGCACTCAGCGACGGGGTGCAAATCGGCGGTCATAAACTGAATTTAAAAGGTCAGGCCACCCACAGCTTCGAACAGGCGCGTGAAAATCTGACCGTGAAATTCCAACAACTACTGCAATCGCAAGGCCTGAACGCCGTCATCGGCGTGTCGCTCTTGCCCGTTCAGGCAGAACAGGCCAATTAAGCCAATCAGGCCGAATAAGGCTTTTCGTTTGAATGGGTTTTACCGCGGGCGGGTTTGCTTGGCGAATTCGTCCAGGCTGATTTCCACCAAGCCATCGCGACGGCGATTCGGGCCTTTCACCACTTCCTGCGCGGCCCAGGCATGGCCGTGAATCACTTCGTAAGTCGCGGGCACCACGCCATTGCGGCGGAACTGTTCATAGGCTTCTAACATACGGGTAAAGCGCTGTTTGCCCATCAAGCCGTGCTGTCGCCCTTCGGTGGCATTCGTGGCGCCGATGGCTTTGAGATCGCGCAGCACGCCCATCGGTTTGCTGTAGGTCAATGTAAAGTGCTCCACATCCATCACCGGTTGCCCGAAGCCGTTGCGAATCAGGGCGTCGCCGATGTCGTGCATGTCGATAAAGGTGTTGACGTGCGGGGTGTCATCCACTTCCGACCAGGCCTGGCGTAATTCTTTCAAGGTGTCCGGCCCGAAGGTGGTGAGCATCAATAGACCTTCCGGGCGCAGCACACGGCGAAACTCCTGAAACACCGCATCCAGATCATCGCACCATTGCAACATCAGATTGGTGGTGATGAGGTCAACGGAATCCTCCGCTAACGGCAGTTGCGCGGCGTCGCCATTCAGGCAAGTAGCTGATGGTCGGGTGAGCTGTAAGGTCTTGGTCAGCGTTTTGTTGAGCGATTTAGGCAGGCCTGGCCATTTTGGCTGTATTAAGTGCTGGCGGGCTTGTTGCAGCATTTGAATGGATAAATCCAGCGCCAGTGTCCGAGCCTGTGGGTAACGAGCCACCAGTTTTTCGGTGAGAATGCCGGTACCGGCACCGACATCGAGAATGGTTTTCGGTTTTAGTGTGATCAGATCGAGGCGTTCGTCCAGATGGGCGGCGACTTCGCGCTGTAA
>NZ_JBNGDN010000037.1:0-17985 GCF_049975065.1 Hydrogenovibrio sp. | reverse complement strand
TTAGACTGACGTATTCTTCCATCCAAGACCACCCAATACCATCATACAACACCACCAACCGAGCAGGACAACGTCATGAACCGCCATAACAGCTTTATTCGCAGCCTTACTTTCAGCCTGGCCACAACCGCTTTTATTTTGGCCAATCATGCCCAAGCCTGCACCTCATTGCTTTACAAAGACGGCAAGGGCGCACCCTATGCCGGCCGCACCATGGAACTGCCCATGGAACTCGCGTATCAGGTCAGTTACTACCCAAAAGGCAGCGCCTTCCGCTCGAAAATCCAAAATCACCCAGACCTGGACTATCAAGCCAAACATTCGTTTATTGCCATCACCGTGCCCGACCCAGTGGACAACACCTTAAAAGTCTCGGAAGGCATGAATGACCAGGGGCTTACCTTCAGCCTGCTCGCCTTTGCCAGCACCAAAGGGCCGGCGGACACCATCAAAAAAACCAAAAGCGTGCTCGCCGCCATTGATCTGGGCGCTTGGACGCTCTCGCAATTCAAGGATGTCGAAGAAGTCAAAGCCGCGCTGAAAAAACAGCCGGTACTGGCATCCGCCCTACTGCCGCTGGGGCTACTGAAAACACCCTTCCATTACACCTTGCACGATGCCAAAGGCCGCTCCATCGTGATTGAATTTGCCAACGGCCAACAAACCGTGATCGATAACCCCATTGGCGTGATGACCAACGGGCCAGAATTCGACTGGCACCTGACCAACCTAAACAACTACACTTTTTTAAACAATATCGACCAATCTCACGCCACATTTCACGGCGTGGAATTCAACCAGCCGGATTCCGGTATTGCGACGGTAGGCCTGCCCGCCTCCAACACCTCCGTCGGGCGCTTTGTGCGTGCGGTGTATTATTCGCAGTTTGCTGAAAAGGTCGAACAACCCGACGCCGCCATGACCGTTCTCGGCCATATTATGAACAACTTTGATCGTCCTCGCGGCATCACCATGGACAATCGCTTTAAAGAAGAAATCGCCAATATCACCGCCCCCGAAGTGGCCGGTCACCCGCTCTACACCAGCGAATACACCTCCTGGACCGCACTCAGCGATTTGCGTAACCTACAATTTAAGGTCAAACCTTACAGCCAACTCAACTACATCCGCTTTGACTTGAAAAAACTGGCCAAGGAAACCCAAGCTAAATCCATTCCGCTCAGTCAAATGCCGTTTAATAAAAATGACGTCACCGACTGGTTCCGCAACGCCAGCGCCAAAAAATAACGCCTTGGAGCCTTTCATACAGAACCACTGGAGCCTTACGCTAACCAATTTCTGACTCGTAACCCATCCACTCGCGCAAATTCTTTGATGTTGTTGGTGACTAAGGTCGTACCAAGACTTCTTGCATGAGCCGCAATATGAAGATCATTCACGCCAATCGGGGTGCCGGCACCTTCCAGTTCAGCACGAATTTCACCGTAATGCGCTGCGGCTTTGTCATCGTAGCTGATGACATCTAAACGACTACAGAAATCTTCAACGGCTTGAAGATTTTTGTTCAGGTGTTGGCTTTTTTCAACACCGTGTAAAAGCTCAGCAAGTGTTATGGATGAAATGGCGAGATAACCTGCTGCATTGTTGAACTTTGTCAATACCTCGACAGGTCGCCGCTTGATGACATAAATGCAGATATTCGTGTCCAACAAATATTTAATCATCGAAAGATTCTCTGGGCGTTTCCGTCTGTTCAGCACGTTCGTTTAAAAAGTCGTCACTCACAGACGTTGTCGGCGATAGAAAAAAACTGTCCCATGTATTTTCAACAGGGGTAATAATGCGTTCTTTGCCGAGCGTACGAACAAAGACTTTTTTGACCGACGAATCAAAACGCACGGCGACCGGTAAGCGCACTGCTTGAGATTTGTTGTTTTCAAAAACCGTTGCTGTGATCATTTGCAGCCCTCCATCTATATACAAAAAGTATATAGTATTTCCTCAGCCATTTCCACATTCATGGCTTTTCACTGCTCGAAAAGCCAAACAAAACAACCGGAACGGAAAGCGTCGGAAATCCTCCGACGGCGCACGGGATTCGGGGGCTTTTTACCAGGCCTGGCAAAAACCCGATGATGGGTTTAAGAAAGGTTTAAAGTGAGTTTAAAGCCTTCGCCGCCATTTGAAACCGCTTGAGCGCTTCATCCATGGTTTCGGTCGGCACGGCAATATTGATGCGCATAAAGCCTTTTCCGACCAAGCCAAAACTTTCGCCGTCATTCAAGCCCAGTTGCGCGGTTTCGGTGAGCCAGCGTTTTAAGGCTTCCTGAGAGTCAAACACCGCAGAAAAATCCAGCCAAACTAAAAAAGACGCTTCCGGGCGCATGACACGCACGGCGGACAAGCCGTCGGCCAGCGTTTGTTCCAGCCGATCAATATTGTGTTGCAGATGTGCCAGCAAGGTGTCGCGATAGGCTTTGCCCGCTTCCGAATAGGCGGCTTGAATGGCGATTTGGCCGAATAGGTTTAAGTCGTGAATGGAATTGGCGCGGCAGACTTTCAAGTAGGCCGCTTTCAAGGCACGATTGGCGATAATCGCATAACCGCTTTGCAGGCCGCCGAGATTAAAGGTTTTGCCCGGTGAACTGAGCGTTACCGTGTTGTGCGCCACCGCTTCCGACAAGGAGGCCATGGGCGTGTGTTGCAAAGGCGCAAAAGTCATGTCGGCATGGATTTCATCGGACACCACCCTCACGCCGTGTTTCAGGCAAATATCCGCCAGCCGTTGCAGTTCTTCCCGCCGCCAAACGCGGCCGGACGGGTTTTGTGGATTGCAGAACAAAAACAGCTTCACATCGTTTTCGGTAATGGCGGCTTCAAACGCTTCAAAATCGATTTGATAACGGTTGTCTTGCAGCACCAGCGGCGCTTCCACCAAACGGCGACCGTTATGTTCCGGCGCCTGCAAAAACGGCGGATAAATCGGCGGTTGCACCAGCACCGCGTCGCCAGGTTGCGAAAAGGCCGCCACCGCCATAAAAAAACCGTTAGCGACATTGTGCGTAAACAAAATGTCCGAAGCCTTCACGCCGTAACCGTATTGCGCCTGCCAATCGATAATCGACTGATACAGGCTGTCCGGCATCACCGTATACCCCAGAATCGGGTGTTGCAACCGGCGTTTCAGAGCCTCCAGAATAAAGTTCGGCGTGGGCAAATCCTGATCCGCCACCCACATCGGCAATACCGTTTCCGAACCAAATAAACGTTGCCGCAGTTCATACTTTTCGGCGTCGGTGCCTAAACGGGAAATGGCGTGTTCAAAGTCTGAAAACATGGTCGTCCTTGTTAAACGATGGCTTAAACGGTTATTTACCCGTCTCAGGTTTTCTTTTTCCAAAGTGTCACTTCGGACAAGGAATGCTGGAACTTGCGTTGGGTTTCACGAATCACAAACGGCAATTCGAACGGTTCTTGAACCCGCTCAAATTCCGCATCCAACACGGCGTGCAACCCTTCTAAGGTAGTGACGTTTTCACCGCTTTGCGCATCCTTATAACCGCCCAGCCAGTGTTCTTTGGCGGTGAACTCTTCCAACCAAGTGTAAGGTGACGCCAACAATAGCAAACCGCCGTCGTTCATGCGTTCGTGAATCCTGCTCAAGAAGCGCTTCGGTTCGTACAAACGGTCAATCAGATTAACGGCCACCACCATGTCGTACCCGGTGAAATGCGGTTTCAGATTCGCGGCATCCTGCTGCATAAACTCACAGCGTTGTGCCACGTCGGACAAGCCCAAATCGGCCAACGTCTGCTCTTTGAAATCCATGATTTCGCCTTCCGTCGGAAGGGTGTAAAGCACATTACCGGATTCTTTCAATTGGTTGGCAACCTGAATAAAGCGCGCCGAGAAATCCAAACCGGTGACCTGCGCGAAATGATGCGCCAGCTCGAAACTGGCACGCCCGACCGAACAGCCCACTTCCAGCACGCTCAAATCGTCGCGACCGGCCAAGTCGTTATCGTCGCGCGCCGCTTTAATCGCCAATTCGGCATAAGCCTGCGCGAAATTCGCCACACCGAAATATTCGTCGCCGTAATGGAATTCACAGTATTGCGACACCAGATCATCGGTTTCATACGTGGAGAAATGGGTTTGAACGCTTTCATCCGACTCGATGTAACGGAAACCGGCGTGCTGGAAGAAGTGACGACGAAAAGCATAACGCGAATGGCCGTTGGCTTCATTGCCGGTGGAAATCCAGCTGCCGCCTTTGAACAGGTTGTGTTGGTTGTCGAACGTCGGCGTGGTGAAGTCATCGTATAACGGATGCACTTTGAAGCCGTCGTACGGGTAAATCGGTGTTTGCGTCCATTGCCAGACGTTACCGACCACGTCGAAAAAGTCGCCGGTTTCAAAACGGTTTACCGGCACGGACGAGGCGTATTGCTGCAAATTGATATTGGCCTCACCCTGCTTTTCCAACGCGCGGGTATGGTCGCGCAGTCTTAAATATTCATCTTCACTCGGCAGGCGAATCGGACGACCGGTCTGATGCCCTTTCCAGTTACAGAAGGCATTCGCTTCCAGATAATTCACTTCCACCGGCCAATCCCACGGCATGGGGATTTCATCGGTCATACAGCGTAAAGTCCAGGCCTGGTCTTTTTTCACCCAAAAGGTCGGATGTTTGTCCGGCGTGAACTGACGCCAGCGATTGCCCTCGTCAGTCCAATATTCCGGGTTGTCGTAACCGCCGGCCTCGACAAACTCCAAATATTCATGATTGGACACCAAAAAAGCGGCGGCTTTAAAGGCCTTCACATCGGCTTGATGACGGCCATATTCATTATCCCAGCCGTAGGTTTCCGCCGGGTCTTGGTGGTCGATGGTGACGCGCCCGCCGGGGACATCGAACAGAATGTTTTCCGGCGCCTGACCGCTGTCCGGGCACACCGGAAACAGCGGGTGCGGCTTGACCGATTCAATCGGCAATTGGCGAATCAACACCGACGAGGTTTCCAGGTGAATGCGCTCATGTTCAATGCCCATCATCACCGGCCACATGGGGCTTTCCCAATCAATCGGCAGGTGGAAATCCACGGTATCAATCAAATGGTTCACCGCGTCGCGCACCTGCTGGCGGTATTCGCGCACGGCTTGGACACTCGGCCAATCGTAATGCGATTCGTCCAAATCATCCCAGGACATTTCATCCACGCCGATGGCGCACATGGATTCGATTTGCGGATTAATGCGCTCCGGCAACAGCTTGGCCAGCACCAGTTTATTGGTGAAAAAAGTGGCGGTGTGGCCGAAATAGAAAATCAACGGATGACGCAGCTCACAAGGGCGTTCGTAATAAGCGTCGTCCGACACCAGCGTTTCGAACAGGGTTTCGTAAGCCTCGTAAGTGACATTGAAATAAGCCTTAATTTCGGCGCGTTTGGCTTCAACTTCGCCTTTATTTAAAAACACCGGTTTTGAAATCAAATCTTCTCGGTTTAACATGAATACTCCGTTTTTTCTATGAACTTGACTGAACATTACATCGACAAAGTGACGCCACTCACCGGCAGATCTTCAAAGCCGGGATAACAGGTGGTCAGGCGTCCGGAATCAATCCCCGCCTGCTCAACCAGCCAGCCTTTGACTTGATCCTGACGATCTCGCGCCAGATGGTACAATTTTTCTTTTAATGCGGGGTCTTTCAGCCCTTTTTTCACCCAGTATTCTTCGTCGGACGCATTATAAAAGCCGCACACTTTAAGCTGAATGGACGATTTTTCATTTAAAAGATGACCGATTTTTTTCAAATAGCTTGGCATATCCTCACGCCATTCCACCAGGCCTGGCTGATATTCCACCGGTTGCAAAGTCACTTCACCCACCTTTTTATAAGCGTATTCCGCCGCCAGATAAATCGCGCCGTAAGGCTGCAGCGTCATGGCCAGCATGGCTTTCGTGCCGCCTTTCAACGCATTCATTAAAGCGACCTGAATCACTTGTGATGGATTAAAGCCTGGGTCGGACAAATCGCCTTTCACCGGCACGTCCAGCTCAATATTGTTCTGGCTGTCACGCAACAGATCCAACGCCAGGCTCATCGAGTTTAAGCTGGATCCTTTGCCATCCTGATCGCTCCCCTTCACAGGTTTGCTATCGGTCAACATTTCAAAACCGGACAGTTTCATTTTATTGGTCGAATTCAAAATATCGTCCTGAATATCGATCTCGGACTGCAGGTTCATGGAACCGCTTTGGATTCGGTAACCCAACGCATCTCGAATCAGAGCAGAAAACCCGTACAAATCCATGTTTTTAATGTTCAGCGCCATTTGGGTATTCACCTTCGGCGTAAACGGCTGCACCGTGCCTTTCAGCGCCACAGTGGAATACTTATTCAACTGCCCTTCAATAGTCACAGGGGTTTTTTGTTTCGGTTGCTGGGTATCCAGTGCGCCGATTTCCCAAGTCTGGATCACCAAGTCCTGATTGATTGGTGGCTGGGTTTGGTTGGAAAGAATTCTCACATGGCTGTCACCAACAATCTTGAGTTGCTGCAAAGCCAAAGCGGGCGTGGGCGTTTTCGAAGTTTCTGATGTTTCTGATGTTTCTGACGTTTGCGCCTGTTTTTCAGCGCTCGCCGCCTCACCCTTGTTTGACTCCGTCGTAATCGCTTCCGGCTGCAAAGCCGCCAGCATCTGATCCACTTGAATCAAACGATCCTCGGCATCCAATTGCAGCACCAGCTTCATATCCTCTAAGGCCAATTTGCCCAGCGAAACCGCGCTGTCTTCGGTGACATCGGCCTTGTCCAAATCAAGCCGATTCAATTGCAGTAATGGCGTTACACTGGAATCCAGCGCCTCCGCCAAAACCAGCTGATTCAGACTGAGATCGGTTAACCCAAGGGTTTGAGGGGCGGTGAATTGCAATTGCGTCTGCAACTGCTGCAACTTCGCCACCTGGAGTTTTTCACGCGAATTGGCCAGGCCTGCGGCGGTCAGGGTCAAGTCGCCTTTGGCGTCCATCTGCGGCGGCGTATCCCCCTCATTCAAACGCGCGTGGGTGTGACCGCTCCAGTCGAGCGCCGCCAATTGCGCCACCAAATCACGGTGCGTGACCGCCAAGTCGGTCAACACCCAATTACCTTGGCTATTGGCTTGAATCGCCGCGGCTTGCACCAAGTCAATCTTGCCTTGCCACGCCAAGCCTTTTAGGTTTAATTGCGTTCCCTCCGCCTGCAGCGCCAAATCCGACAGCATCAGTTTCGTGTCCGGCAAGCCCAGCGTGGTCTGAGCGTTTGCGTCCTCCGCCTGTGCTGAATCGACTGCGGCGGGGACCTGGCTCAAATCCACTTGACCGGACCAATCCAACGCCGCCAATTGTGCCTGCCCCTGCGGATGGCTCAGGTTTAGGGTTTCCAGTGTTAACTGGTTTTCCGGCAAGGTTAACGATAAGGGCGTTTGACCGCCTTGCGACAGCTGCACCTGACCGAACCAGTTCAAGGCGTTTAAATCGGCCTGCACCTCCTCGGCTTGTAAGTGTAACGCCGCCAACTGCAGACGATTTTGATCCAGCCCAAGCGTCAATCGATTCTGTGCGCCCGATTGATACCCCACCGTGACCGCTCCGGACCAATCCAACGACTGCGATTGCGCCTGTTGCTGTTTGGCCTGAAAATGGAATTCGGTTAGGGTGAACTGGTTTTTGGGCAAGCTCACCTGCATCTGCGTAACAGCGTCGGCACCGGTTCCCGTTTGCGTTTGCGAAAAGTCCACTTGTCCCTGCCAGCGCAATTGCTGGTTGCGCACTTCTGTCTCAGAATCACGCCAAGCCAAATTTTTCAAGGTGATGTCCGACTGGGAAGTGACCTTTGGCTGTCCGCCGCTTAACACCAAATCGCTTTTTTCCTGCCATTGCAAATCGGCGAATCGAAGCTGCTGCTGGGCGTCTGTAAACGCCAACCCCTTTAAACCCCACTGACCGTCGGTTTTCAGCTCGGTTTGATCGGTTTCCAGCGCCAGCGTCATCTCCCCCGTCCATTGAAAAGCCTGCCCAGTGACGGTTTGCGCCAGATGCGCCACCGAAAACTCAGACAGATCAATCCGCCCTTTTTGTCCCATTCGAATCATTCCCGCTTTATGATCCACATTCAATTGCAACTTGGCAGACAGCAAACCGCTGAGATGGGAAATCTCCGGCGGCAGATAAGGCTGATAGGCCGTTAAATCCAGATTGATCACATCAATATTGCCGGTGAGACGCTGAGTTTCGTCAAACGGCCAGACCTGGAAATTCCCCAGCCAGAGGTTGCGTTCATCTTCAATGCGAAACGACAGCGTGGACATTTGATTCGGCTCCCAATCCAGCGCTTTTCGCAACCGCACTCGATCAATGTCAAACCGCTTGTTCAACTGCGGCGTCTGCACTTTAATCACCAGATCACTGATCCAAAGCGCTTCAATGCCCAAGCCCCAACCAAACGGCTCGCTCGGCGCTTGCGCTTCTTCGGTGGATTGAGGCGCAGGCTTCAGTGGAAACGGCAGTCCGGCCACACGCAGCATTTCGCCCGGCTGATAATTCACCTCAATAACGGTGTCGTACAGCTCCAGCTCCTGCAAAAAAAGATTCTTTTCGAACAAGGCGCGCCAAGAAAAATTGATTTTGAAACGCCCAAGATGCAAATCAGCCGGTGCGTCGGACGAAGATCCAGCGGAGATAGTCAGGTTGTCGATTTCCGCTCGACCGGTGAAAAGGTTAACACTGACCCGCTCAATCGAAACCGATTCCGCGCCCTGATCCAGCAAGGCCTGTTTCAGACCGGTTTTGACAAGCGTTGGCAGCAAGATCAAAAAGCCCCCTAACAACACCAATAACACAACCAATGCCTTATAACGCTTGCGCAATTGCTGCCAACGCGAGTAAACCAATACAGCCATGTTTAATGTCCCATCTCTGTTGTTATTTGCACGCTTCCATCCCCGTTTTCTTCGACCCGCCACTCAGTGTTTGTCAATACGCCAATTCTTCAGCCGAAAGCCCCTGAAACGGAAACGGCTCCGACGCAACAAATCGCCCCGAAACCTCACCATGCAACACACGGGTTTGATCCGGCCCCAAGTCCAGTTTTTTGACTTGGCCGGTTTTTTCGGAAAAGTCGATTTTCTTTAAATCCGTCCAAAATCCGCTTGGGGTCAGTGCCGATTCAAAAAAATAAAGCTGACGCTTGTGATCCACCACCGTTCGCCAACGAGTGGACGAAATTTCCGGTGCATCCGGCGTCTGCAAGCCATAAGGCACCGACACATTGCGCACCACACTGAGGACACTGGCCACCGCCTTATTCGGCGTGGTCTTCTGCGGAATGGCATTGATGTAAAAACTGGCACGAGCAAAGCGATCCGGCGAGCGATTCGAACCCGGCAGCATCAAAGTCCCGCCAATACCCGCCCAGTACTCTTCCATCGCCAGCTGCTTGTCGTAGGTGGGCGAATTGGTCATCACCTGATACTGACGACCGTGATGGATGACTTGTTTGCCATCAATGTATTCGATAATGGCGCTATCGCCCGTGGCATCGGAAATCGCCAGATGCAGGCTGGCCTGGCGATTTTGCCCGGGCACCTTGTCGGTGACAACCGTTAAAGGAGATTTTTCAAGCGCGGCCACCGTTTCGGCGACGGTGGCAAATTGATCCAGAACATACTGCGCCCACACCGAAATACTGATGGGCGTTTTGCCCGGCTGAACCTTCGGGTACTGACTTTCCGCCAGCCAAAGCAGATTCGCCACCAGGCCTTTTTCATTCACCCCATCGGTGGTGGAGACATCGTAACCCGAAGCAATCACACTGCCGTATTTCGATGTCCATTGGAGCGAATTCGGCCCGGCCACGCCATCACGGTGCATGCCGCGCGGGAAGAGCCAGAGATTGGTGCCGATGTCGTATTTCCAATCCATGGTGCGTCCGGTCATAATCTGCTGTTCTTCGCCCAGGTACACCACTCGGGTGCAGGCCTGGCTGGTTTGATAAACGCCCATTCCTGTCAGCGCTGTCATCAAGGTCAACCCCCATTTCAAACGGCTTGCCTTTAATTTTAAAACCTGTGCTGCGATTGTCATACCCTTCCGTCCTTTTTGATTCGTTGTCATCATCGGTTTCGATTGCCTTGGCCTGAAACACGGCTAATTTTTTGGGTTAGAAGCACTAAATTGTTTGCGAAACTGCCAATGACACAGGCTGCCCCAAAACAGCACTTGCCCCCATAAAATAGCGTATTTCGGCCAGACCTGCGGCCAGTCCGCGCCCATTTGATTCAGGCTTAAAAACCCTTGGATACCAGGCGTGCTGGGAAACACATACGACAGCCAGACAATCGCCGACGGCATAGCCTCCACTGGCCAGATAAAGCCAACCGAAAACACCAGCGGCAAGGAACTCATCAGCACCACCGCCGACACCCACTCACGTCTCGGTGCAACCAACCCCAGCCAAATGCCGATAAAGGTGGTGGTCAGCAGAAACGGCAGCAACAAGGTCAAGGTATCGCCCATGGTGCCAATGGGATAGACATCATGAAACAAAAAACTGAACCCGAAATAATACAGGCTCAACAGATAATAAATCGTCACCAGCACCAGCGCACGAACCCAAATCACCCGCGCCGCGCCGTTTTGCACCCAATAGCCGTGTTGCCCTTTCTGGCTGCCGGTAATCAACCCGGCGGCCATGGCCAGTGTCTGCTGCAAAATCAACACAAACACCGCCGGTACCACATAATTCATGTAACCGATGGTCGGGTTAAACGTCGGTTTCATATTGATGTCGGTCACGGCAAACTGTTCCGCCGCCAAGGCAACCGGCTCGCCGGCCATTAATAAGCGTTCCACCTTGGTTTGCGCCGCAAGGGTGCCGCCGGCCGCCACTAGCCCTTCCACCAGGGTGCCATACACCAGAAAGTAGGTGGCGTCCCCCGCATACGCCAGAGTGACACTGCGACCGAGCCGCAAATCCCGGTAAAAATGTTCCGGTATCACCAGATAGCCGCGAATGCGCTGCGCTAGAAAATCGGCTTGAGCGTCAGCCAGTGTGTATTCCCGCTTCACCACCCTCACCTGCGGCGTGGCGTCCACCATTCGCTCCAACTCACGACTCACTGCGCTGCCGTCCAGATTCACCACCGCAATCGGCAAAGCCAAGGGGGTCTGTTTTTCGTAAGGCAACGGATAGAGAAACGAATAAAAAATCACCCCGCCAAACATGGTCAGCACCGCCACTTGATTGGTGAAAACCGCGTGCACTTCCGCTTTCAGAAGTGCCCAAAAAGACAAAGGCGGCGCGGCCGGTGTCGGTTTCATCGATGACTCCGGCTTCACAGTTTCACTCCGGTGGCGGACGCGGGGGACGCCACGGCACTGAGATCCGGCTCGCCGCCTGTTGTTGGGTTGGGTTGCCGCTGGCGTTTCAAGTGGCGTTTGATCAACCAGAAGGCCACCAGCGCCGGCACCGCATACCCCACCATCACCCACATAGGCGACAGCGACGCCCAGGCCGACAGCCCGTAGTTCGCCTGATCAATCTGCACCCCGATATAGTGTGTCACCGGCACCAGATCACGCCAAAACTGCGCCAAGCCCACCATATCGGAAACCGGAAACGTGACCCCCAAAAAGGCAAAACTCGGCGCGGTAAAGGCACCGGCAAAACTCATGGAGTGCGCCGCATCCAGTGTCAGAAAATAAAACAGAACCCCCATAATGGTACTGGCCACCACCGTCAAAGCCTGCGCCACCATCAGCGTGGTGAAATCACCATGAAACGGCCAGCCCAACCCCACGTAAAACCACAGCAAAAAAGCCAACCCCTGCAACCAGAACAGCAGCATAAACGGCCACAAAGCGCTCAGCAGTGCCCGCACAGGGTGACCCTTTAACCAGGCCTGCAGTCCCTGTTGGCGCACATAGGTCGAGAGCACCATAATGGTGATCACCACCATCAGAATCTGCCACAGCGCGGGCACCATCGCCGACACCAGAAACTGGGCATAATTATTGTTGCGATTGAACAGCGCCGTCACTTGGGTTTGAATCGGCACCGACAGCGAAACCGCGCCCGCTGCGGTCTGATCGCCCCTCATCAGGGTTTTCAAGGTTTCCACTTCAGCATTGAAAGTCGCTTGTGCCGCCATCACCGCCGAACTGATCAAGCGCCCCGTCAGAATGTACTGGCTGTTGTAAAAGGTGGACACACGGGGCGGCAAGCCGAGCAGCAGGCCACGTTCAAAGTCGCTGGGTATCACCGAATACGCATAGATGTCGCCGTTGACCAGAGCGGTTTTCGCCTCGGTGGCATCCGCATACACCCGATGCAACTGCAAGGTCGGCGACGCTTGCAGTGTCTGCATAAAGGTTCGGGCACTGTGACTGTGCGATAAGTCCACCACGCCCACCGGAAGCTGCCGAGGCGTGCCTTGAGCAAAAATCCACCATAGGGTCAAAGCCACCAGCATCGGCACCCAAGTGGCAAACGACAGCAGCCAGTGATCTTGCTTTAAAAGTGACCAGGCCTGGGAAAACATCCACCTACTCCGTGATTTCCACGGCCAGACTCATGCCCATTCGCAAACGCGGTTCAGGGGTGAGCGGACGCGCTTCCACTTTAAAGGTGCGCAAATCAAAACCGCGCGACGCATCCGTGGAACGCCAAGTGGCAAAGTCGCCCATCACGGCAATGTGCGTCACCCGAAAATCCAGCGTTTCATCCAACGCTGGCAGGTAAGCGGAAAAGGTTGCGCCTTTCTGGAAATCTTTCAATCGGTCTTCACGCACATTCAGCACCGCCCAGGAATCTTGGGTATCCACCACCATCACTACCGGAAAGCCTTGGGGAGCCAGTTCGCCACTGTGCAGCAGCACCTGTGAGACTTCACCGTCAAACCAGCTTTCGATGCGGGTATCCTTGACGTAAGCCTCCACCTCGGCCACGGCACCGGCGGCCATTTTTTCTTTTTCGCCGGCGGCAATTTTGGTTTCTTTGCGCGTGCCTTCCCGCGCCATCTGATACATCTGCAACGCCGCGCTTTCGGTAAACTGCGCCGCCTGCCATTGCGTCAGCGCCTCATCGCGTTTCTGTTCTGCCACCACGCCGTCATTGTATAAATTATTGATTCTGAGATAGGTTTTTTCCGCCAGTTGAGAGGCGGCTCTGGCTTTCATCCACTCGTCTTTCGCCGCATTGATCTGCTGCTGGCGTGCGCCTTTTTCGGCTTCCGAGGCCAAAGCGCCGGCGGCTTTTTGTCCGGCCATGGCCTGTTCCAACTTGGCTTCGATTTCCGGACTGTGAATCGTAAAGATCAACTGTCCTTTTTTCACCTTGTCACCGCTGCGCACAAACACCTCATCAATGCGCCCAGCAACCTTAGACGAAACGCTGTATTCCTGCGATTCAATCTGGCCTTGCAGACGGATCGGCTGCGGCTGAAACGCCCGATAGAAATAAACCAGCACCCAAGCGACAACCCCGACAATCACTAACCATAAAATAACCGTCTGCACCGTTTTTTTCATGCGGTTTTATCCCTTATTTTTGAATTTCATTGACCGCTTTAATGACCACGGCCGTCTGTTCATAGCGTTTAAAATCGGTCATTGAATTGGTTAACGCCAGTAATTTATTCAATGCCATCAAATATTCAAAACTGGCCAGTGCCTGCTGCGTGCGGACACTGGCTTGAAACAATTGAGCATCCACCACATCCACGGACGTGTTCAACCCTTGACTGAAGGCCTTTTGACGCAATCGCAGATTTTCATCGGCCAGTTGCAAACTGGTTTCCAAGCCATTCACCTCATCCAGCGCCTGTTCGGCTTCCTGATAAGTTTTTTCCACCAGCACCCGCAAGTCCTGCCGAGCCTGCTCTTTCAAAAAACGAACTTGACGCAGCGCACTTTTCGCCGCCTGCACTTTTTCGGAGCGGCCGCTGGTGTCCATAAGGGGCACATTCACGCCCACGCCGACAAGCCAGTCCGGCTTCAAATCACCGACCAGTGAATCTTCTTGGTAAAGGTCGTAGTTTCCGAACATATACACATCTGGATAGTAACGCCCTCTTTCCGCCTCTATCAGGCTCCGAGCCTGCTTTTCCTTGGCGTCCAGCAAACTCAGACCCGGGTAGGTCGCCAACGTCTGATCCAGAAAAGTCGCCAAGGGCGGCAGCTTTGCATTCACAAACAGTCGCCCTTTCGGTCGAACGTTTTGCCCCATATTCAATACCTGTGTCAAAGCACTTTGCGCGATTTCAAGGCTTTTCTGCGCTTTTTTCAATTCCACTTCCGCCTGTTTGAGCGACACATCCGCCTGCAGTTTTTCCACATGGGCAATCTGCCCCTGCTGCTCCAGCTTGAGCGCATTCTGCTGATGCTGACGCAGGCCATCCACCATCGCCTGGCGCGTCTGCACCACCCTTTCGGTCAAGAGTACACTGAAAAAATAGCGGCTCAAGTCTTCATATCGCGCCTGGGTTTCCATCTGCATCTGACTCACGGCGGCTCGCTTTTTGCCCTCGGCACCGGACTGTGCCGCACTGATGCGCCAGCCGGTAAAGATCGGCCAGACGGCTCGAATGGAGGACGAAAACACATCCTGATTTTCCAGTTTGGTTTGAATGTCACCCAATTTCAACGCCTGTGCCAAGTCTTTAATGGCGGTGCCATAAGCCGGAGGCAAGCTGGACGGAATGGTGGTGTTTTTCAACACTTCCCGACCGCTTAAAACAATGTCGTCATCCAAGCGGGTATAACTGGCTCCCAAGGTAATTTTCGGGTAATTAAGGCTGTCGGTCGCTTCCTGCAAATATTGATAACGTTCGACATTGGATCTTTCCGCCGCCAGTGAATTGTTATTGTCCTGCAAAATTGACCAGGCCTGGCTGAATTCAATGGCCTTTGACACCTGCGATGTTTGTACGGTTTGAGTGGTTTCGGCCAGGCTGTATCCGCAAAACGGCAGACTCGCCCAGATCAGCAGACGCAGTTTTGATGATTTTAATTTGAGACTCATGCTAGGCCACCCATTAATACAGATAAAAACTGTCACGTTGACGACGCGCATCCGGCCAGGATTTTAAAGGGGTACGCGCGTGCCACTTTTGCACTGGACGCGCGTTAGTCCCCAAGTATTCCGCCATTCTGGACAATTGCACACTGGAGGCCTCCACCGGTTCTTTAAACACCATCCAGTAAACCCCTTCGTCGCATGGCGGCTGGGTCATGGAGCCGTTGTATTTGAAAAAACGTTTATCGGTCGGGAAAAATGCTTTAGCAGGATGCACCAACACCTTATCGTGAATGTCCAGTTTATTAAGCTGTTGCGGCAATCTGTCCAAAAAAGCACCGATGGCCTCATGCGCCTCGCCTTCACGAAACAGCACACTGACCATCACATACTGACCATCGCCATTGCGGTGCTTTAATTGCAACTCCATCGGATAACTAAAACCGTCCACTTGATGCTCCGATGGGGTGTGAAAGACATAATCAATCAACTCATAACGCTGCTGGTTCAGCATGATGTAACTGCCTAAGGGCACTTCAACTTTCAGAACATGACCGTCATTGAGCATTTTTAAAATGGTTTTACGATAGTAAACATCGAACCCTTCAAGCGAGGTGGTGCCCACCAAGGCATCGCTTTTAAAATTGATGGGCGACTGATTTTGACCCGCTTGGCAGGTGTCATAGGCCTTGGACAAATTTCCCCAGGCCTGGGGGCCTGTATCACCAAAGTAACTCCATGCCACCGGTTTAGCGGGTCTAGGATCGCTTCGGGTGGGCTCTTTATCCGCCGAATCGCGCTCCGACGGTGACTTCGACGCTGAATCTGACGGTGCTTCACGGTTCGATAGCGTCGCCGAATCGGATGACTTGGACACGGGTTGACTGACCGCCGGGGTGGACTTGTCGGATTGCCTTTTCGCCTCGGCGTCCAAATCAATTAAGGGCGGCACGGAAGAATCTGCGGCGTGAACGGTCGGCAGCGAGCAACACATCAAACAGCCTAACAGCCACCCCAGACGCTTTGAGGCGGCGCTGGCACCTTGAGTGCATGGTTCCTTTGGGCTGGGCGTCATGACACCTCCTTTCACTGTGAGCATTAAGTGGGGGATTGAGTGGAGGATTGAGTGGCTTCCGACAAAGACGCCTGCTGGCGCTCGTCAAAAATCGACTGAAAGGTTTCCAGCTCGGATTTCTGCAACGCAAAAACCCCTTCGCCGCCGTGTTCAAACTCAAACCAATAAAACGGCACTTCCGGGTAAGCACGCTCCAGATAATATTGAGACACTCCCACCTCGACAATTAAGGTTCCGTCTGCCTTTAAATGGGCGGCGGCCTGAGCCAGAATGCGGCGCACCAAATCCAAACCATCGTCCCCCGCTTCCAACCCCAGACGCGGTTCCTGATGAAATTCCTCCGGCAAGGCGGCCATTTCAATGGCATCGACATAGGGCGGGTTGGACACAATCAAGTCGTATTGTTTCCCACTTAACGCAGAAAACAAATCCGATTCCACCGCTCGAACAACACCTTGTAAATCATAACGTTCGATATTACGCTGCGCCACCGCCAAAGCGTCTTTAGAGATGTCCGCTAAATCCACTTGGGCATTCGGACAGGCCTGCAGGCTGGCAATGCCAATGCAACCGCTACCGGTGCAAAGATCCAAAATATCCGTCACGGCCTCCGGCTCTACCCAAGGACGAAACTGCTGGGCAATTAATTCGGCAATCGGCGATCGCGGCACCAAAGTGGCTTCAGAAACGTAAAAACTCAACCCGGCGAACACGGCTTCGCCGGTAAGATAAGGCGTGGGTTTTCGGCTTTCAATGCGATGCCGAAACAGCTCGGTCACTTCACTTTTTTCTGTCTGGGTCAACCGAGACAGGCAATAGTTTTCCGGCACGTCCCAAGGCAATTTCAAAGCATGAAACACCAGCACACGCGCATCATCAAAGGCGTTATCGGTTCCGTGTCCAAAAGCCAACCCCGCTTTTTGAAACAGAGTGCCCCCCCAGCGGACAAAATCGGTCACGGTTTCAAGGTGTTCATATTGGTAATTAAAGTTTGTCATCAGTTCATCTCTAACAATCGCCAAACCCTGTTGCGGCTTCACCGACAAGCCACTTGCCAAGGGTTTGACCGCACGATATTTACGAAACCGGTTTCACCGCGTGTTTCGGCCGGAACGCCTTGATAAAATCGGCATCCGTTTCAAGGTAACCGCCGCCAATCAGGTCGATGCAATAGGGCACGGCCGGAAACACCGCTTCCAGGCATTCTCCAATGGCCGAAGGCTTGCCCGGCAGATTGATAATCAAACAGGCGCCACGGGTTCCCGCGATTTGACGTGACAGTATCGCCGTGGGCACATACTGCAAGGAGACGGCGCGCATCTGCTCGGCAAACCCATCCAAAATTTTATCACAAACCGCCTCGGTGGCTTCCGGTGTCACGTCGCGTTTGGCCGGGCCGGTGCCGCCAGTGGTCAATATCAAATCACAGTGCTCGTGATCGACCAAATGAATGAGTGTGGATTCAATCAACGCCTGCTCGTCTTCGATAATGCGTGACACCGCTTTCCATTCCGTGACCAAGGCCTTGTCAATCCAGTCACGCATCGCCGGCCCCCCTAAGTCTTCATATTCCCCGCGACTGGCGCGATCCGACACGGTGACAAACCCCACGGTTATGTTTTTAAGCCTTGCAGACGACATAGCACTCCTTGTTCCTGTACGCTTCTGTACCTTCTGAATAACCTTCAGACAGGTTGCAATCTTAGACGATTATAATACTGCATCTCTCTTTCACAGAGAACCAATCTCCCCGAATGAATTCAAAAATTGATGTTTCCAATCTCATTTTCACGCCAATATCGCCAATCACTTCAACGCAATGCCATTTGGATAACCCCCTCGCCCTTGAAATTGACCGTTCCTCCCCCATAAACCAGAGCAACGCAATTGA